>NZ_CP026378.1:307746-615493 GCF_002953215.1 Mixta calida | reverse complement strand
CTGGCGCGGCGATTTTACCCAGCTGTTTCATCTGCACGCTGCGGCTGCGCAGCAGCATAAAAATCACCAGCCCCAGCAGCGCGCCCGTGCCGCCCGGCGCAATCCAGAGATCGTAGAACTGCTGGGTAATGATGTGCGGAACGGGCTGGTTATGCTGGAACGCCTCCAGGTTTTCCGTCATGTTCGACAGCCAGACCGGCTGAATAAACACCAGCACGATGGCGTCGCCGTGCAGCCCCAGCGTCCAGAGCACGCCAATCAGGATCACCGAGAAGATCATACCCGGCAGCGTTCCGCCAACGTGATGCATCGGAATGCCGATAATGGTGCTGATCATGGTGTTGATATCGCCAAAGGGCGACGCCTCAACCGCCAGGCGCAGCAGCAGTACCACGGCCAGCACGCAGAAGCCGGGGATCAACGCGAGAAAAGATTTAGCGACCGCTGGCGGCACCCCTTCCGGCATATGGATAACCAGATTGCGCCCGCTGATAAAACGATAAATCTCCGTCGACATCAGCGAAATCACAATCGCCACGAACAGGCCCTGACTGCCGACCAGGTTCATCGGGATCACGCCGTCCACGATCTGCTGCGCCGCGCCTTCTACGGGCGCGAACAGCGTATGCTGCGGAATGGTCATGATAAAGGCCACCAGCGCCATCGCCCCGCTGGTCAGCGGATCGATAGTGCGGTATTTCTCCGCCAGGCGATAGGCGATGCCGAAGCTGGAGATAATCGCCATGATGTCGTAGGTCGCCTTCACCGGATAAAGCAGCTTATCGCGCCAGGCATCGCCAAACAGCCCCGCCATCATGCTCGCCCAGGCGGGGATCGGCAGGTAAGCGAATATCAAAAAGAATGAGCCGATCAGCATAAAAGGCATATTTAGTATGATGCCGTCACGCACCGACAACACATGCTTCTGCCCGGCGACCTTAAGCGCCGCGGGCAGCACGTAACGCTCTATCAACGATCTCTTGCCAGTCATAGTTTCCCCTCCCGTAGAACGAGATGATGGTTAGCAGCCTGCGCCTGCTTACGCGAACTGCGGCAGCCAGGCTTTGTTGATCGCCAGCACTTCCGCCAGCAGATCGTCGGTGACGCTCAGGTCGCCGATCAGCGGATTAGCGATCAATGCCAGCAGCGCGCTGCGTCGATCGCCATGCACCGCCGCCTCGATCGTCAGGCGCTCGAAATCTTTTACCTGTTGCGTCAAGCCGTTCATGGCCGGCGGTAGGCGGCCAAACGCCAGCGGGTGCGCGCCCAGCGCGTCGATCAGGCAGTTGGTTTCCACCACGGCATCGTCGGGCAGCCCCTGAATAGCACCGTTGTTGCGGCAGTTCACCACCATCTCCCGACCGCTATTGGTGTGAATGTTGCGGATCAGATCGACCGCCACCTCCGAGTAGAAAGCGCCGCCGCGGAAATTAAGCTGCTCCGGCTTGCGATCGCGCTGCGGATCGGCATAAAGCCGAAACAGCTCCTCTTCAACTTTCATCACCTGCTCCGCGCGCGTGCCTTTTGCAGCGGCCGCTTCGATCTCTTCCGCCAGCATGGCGCGGGTTTGCCAGAAGTAACGGTGATAGGGGCAGGGAATCGCGTTGAGCGCGCGCAGGAAATGGGCGGGCCAGGGCACTTCCTGAATATTGTTCATCGAGAGCGCATGTCCGGCGCAGAGCATCTCAATCACCTGATCGGTGACATCCCTGCCCTGCTGCATTACCTGATGCACCCAGACCATATGGTTCAGCCCGGCAAAGCGCAGCTTTACCTGATCGTGCGGCGCCTGCAGCATATCGGCGATCATATGGTGCATGGTGACCGGCACATTGCACAGGCCGATGATTTTCGCCCGGCTGTAGCGCGAAACCGCTTCGGTCACGATCCCCGCAGGATTAGTGAAGTTGATGATAAAAGCGTCGGGTGCCAGCGCCTCGACTTTACGCGCCACCTCCAGCAGCACGGGAATGGTGCGCAGCGCCTTAGCGAAGCCGCCAACGCCGGTCGTTTCCTGGCCCAGCATCTGATATTTCAGACCAAGCCGCTCATCCGCCGCGCGCGCCGCCAGCTGGCCGACCCGCAGCTGCGTCAGCACAAAGGCGGCGCCTTCAATGGCGCTGTCCAGTTCAAAGTGGACGCTGACCTGTACTTGCTCCATACCGTGACGTTTCAGCATACGGCGCGTCAGGTCGGCGATAATGGCCACCTTTTGCCGTCCGCTTTCGACATCCATCAGCGCCAGCTCTGTGATCGGCACCTGCTGATAGTGGCGGATAAGCCCTTCCATCAACTCGGGGTATAGCTGCTGCCGCCGCCGATAACCGCAATTTTAAGCATACTGTTCTCCTGCGTAAGGGAGGCGGCGATAGAGCGCGATGATATCCGCCGCCAGATCCTGAATAAGCATCGCGTTCATCAGATGATCCTGCGCATGCACGACGATCAGCGTGACCGGCAGTTTGCCGCTGCCCTCGTCCAGGCCGATCAGTTCAGTTTGCAGACGGTGCGCCGCGCCGATCGCCACCCGGGCGGCCTGCTGTGACGTTTCCGCCGCGTCAAAATCGTCGGCCCGCGCCTGACGCAGCGCCGCAAGCGCATGACTGCGCGCGCTGCCAGCATGAACCAGCAGTTCCATAATCAGGTTTTCCAGCTCCATCCCTTCCTCCCGTACCAAAATTCGCATGCAGCAAGCCGCACGTCGCCTGGACGCGTTTGCTTCGATAATGGGTAAAATGTCGGCGGAACGCCGACGTAATCAGGACGGCATCAGGGCCAGCGCGGTATCAAGCACTTTATCGCCGCGCATCGTGCCGTAATCCATCATGTTGATAACGGCGACCGGTTTGCCCAGCGGCGCGGCGATGGCGGTCAGGCGCGACGCCTCAAACTGCACCTGCGGCCCTAACAGCACGATATCGGCGTCATCGATAATACGTTCAAATTCCGCGACCGGTACGGCGTCGATGCGCACCGCCAGTTGACGCTTCTCCGCTTCCGCCTTCATTTTCGACACCAGCATGCTGGTGGACATGCCTGCCGCACAGCAAAGGACAATATGCATCGTGTTTCTCCCGTTCAGATTTGCTCAAATATAAGCCAGAGAGAATTGACGCTGTAAATACCCCGCCGTCATCGTTTTTTAGCTGGATTTATTAACTGTTTGATAAATAAGACATTAGGAAGATCATTTTTTGAAAATAATTTTCATAGCTGTGATCGCCATGGCAATTATTTATGACGTAAAATTACCTGTTTAACTTTTTATCTTTTTATTTCATAAATTTAAATTAAAAATCCGATCCAGATCGAAAAAATAGCCATGAAAATTATTTTCACAGCAGGATGGCGGTTATGATAATCCCATCCGGTTTGCAGGAGCCTTAACCGTTATGGATCTTGTCTGGCAACTTGAGAACGGCCTGAATACGCTGCCCCGCCCGCAATCACGTCTGGCGCGCTTTGTGCTGGATAATTTACGCTTTTCCGGCAGCGCGACCCTTGAGCAACTGGCGCTGCGGGCTGGCGTCAGCACCGACACCCTTTCCGCCTTCGCCCGCTCCGTCGGCTGCCGCGATCTGGATGATTTTATGCAGCAGCTGCGTTCGCTCAATCATCCCGGCGACCCGGATGGTCAGGTGCCGCCTGCGGTTACCGGCGATCTCGATTACGCCATGTCTTCCTCGCTGGAGAAAGTAGCGGTGAATGCTGGCGTCAGCGCTGAAACGCTGAAGCGTTTCGCCCGCTCGATTGGGCGCGAAGATTTCAACGATATTCTGTTTCAGATTCGTAAACGTCTGAATGAGCTCAGCCAGCAGGAAGGCCGCGTCGCGCGTGCGGTACTGGATGATGTCAATTTCGCCGCCTCCGCCACCATTGAGCAGCTGGCGAGCTATGCGGGCGTCAGCCCGGCGACCATTACCCGCTTCGCAAAATCGGTAGGCTGCGAAGATATCCGCGAGCTGCGTATGAAGCTGGCCCAGGCCTCCGCCAGTCATTCCCCTTACCTGTCGTCTCCCGCCGCGGCCATGCCCTCTTCCGCAGGCGAGCAGCGGCTGGCGACAGTTCAACAGGCGCTGCACCAGCAGTTACAGCAAAACGTCCCTGCGCATTACGCTCAGGCTGCCCGCCTGCTGGGTCAGGCGCGCGGCGTGACCATCGTCGCAAACGGCGGCAGCGAGGCGATTTTCGGCCTGCAGGTGCAGCATCAGCTCATGGCGCAGGGCTTGATGTCTACGCTTTGCCAGGAGGCGGCGCTGATCGGCATGAGCGTCGCCATGCTGGAAAGGGACCAGCTCTTGCTGGCGCTCGCTATTGGACCGTCGGGTGCGGCTATACGCAACGCCGCGTTACAGGCGCGCGCCCGTGATATTCCGGTGATTGCGCTGACTACGGCCACCGATCCGCTGGCCTCCCTGGCGGATACGCTGCTGGTGCTGCCTGACGATCCCGGTCTGGCGCGCTATGGCCTGCTGATGACGCTGGATTTGCTGAAAGCCGAGGCGGAAAAAGGTGAATGAGCAGCCTTCCCAACGCCTTTTCTCTCTCCTTTCTCAACCCTGGGAGGCGATAAAACACCCCGCTTTCCCCTCTTCGTTTAACTTTTCAGCCGCCCTCCGCGATCTTTGTCCTGCATCAATAAAAGAAGGGTTAAATAAGGCGAAAACACCATATATAGCGTTTACTATTTACCACCAAATCTACATATAGTAATGACGTCGAAGGAGATCGGTGGTGACAACGACGGTGGTAAAACGGGACGGCTGTCAGGTACCCTTTGATCAACAGCGCATCGCTGAGGCTATTCGCGCTGCAGCGCGCGCCGCTCAGGTTGAAGATGATGCTTACTGCGTGACGGTCGCGCAGCAGGTCAGCGAAAAAATGTGCAGCCGCGATCGCGTGGATATTCATGAGATCCAGCAGACGGTAGAAGATCTGCTGATGGCGGGACGTTATCCTCAGCTGGCGCGCCAGTATATTGAATACCGTCATGACCGGGATCTGGCGCGCGAACAGCGCGGCAAGCTGAGCAAAGCGATCCGCGGCCTGGTGGAGCAAAGCGACCCTGCGCTGCTGCACGAAAACGCCAACAAAGACAGCAAGGTGATCCCTACCCAGCGCGATCTGCTGGCGGGCATCGTGGCGAAACATTATGCCCAGCAGTATATGTT
This sequence comes from Mixta calida, assembly GCF_002953215.1. Classification (NCBI taxonomy): domain Bacteria; kingdom Pseudomonadati; phylum Pseudomonadota; class Gammaproteobacteria; order Enterobacterales; family Erwiniaceae; genus Mixta; species Mixta calida. The sequence continues at coordinate 610,322 of NZ_CP026378.1, read as the reverse complement.
GCCGCGCGACGTGGTGCGTGCCCACCAGCGCGGCGAAATCCACTATCACGATCTCGACTACGCGCCCTTCTTCCCGATGTTTAACTGCATGCTGATCGATCTGAAAGGGATGCTGACCAACGGCTTTAAGATGGGCAATGCGGAAATCGAGCCGCCGAAATCCATCGCTACCGCAACCGCCGTGACGGCGCAGATTATCGCGCAGGTCGCCAGCCACATTTATGGCGGCACCACCATTAACCGCATCGATGAAATTCTGGCGCCGTTTGTCGAGGCCAGCTACGAGAAACATCTGGCGGTGGCGCAGGAGTGGCAGATTGCCGAAAGCGAGCGCTACGCGCGCGAACGCACGGAGAAAGAGTGCTTCGACGCTTTTCAGTCGCTGGAGTATGAGGTTAATACGCTACATACCGCCAACGGCCAGACGCCGTTCGTCACCTTTGGCTTCGGACTCGGCACCAGCTGGGCGGCGCGCCTGATTCAGCAATCTATTCTGCGCAACCGCATCGCCGGGCTGGGCAAGAATCGTAAAACCGCCGTTTTCCCCAAACTGGTCTTCGCCATTCGCGAAGGGCTGAACCGCCGTCCTGGCGATGTTAATTACGACATCAAGCAGCTGGCGCTGGAGTGCGCCAGCAAACGCATGTATCCCGATATTCTTAACTACGACCGTGTGGTCAGCGTGACCGGCTCCTTTAAAACGCCGATGGGCTGCCGCAGTTTCCTCGGCGTCTGGGAAGAAAATGGCGAACAGGTGCATGACGGACGCAATAATCTCGGCGTCATCAGCCTGAACCTGCCGCGCATCGCGCTGGAGGCGCGCGGCGATGAAGCGCGTTTCTGGCAGCTGCTGGATGAACGTTTAGAGCTCGCCAAAAAAGCGTTGATGACGCGCATTGCCCGTCTGGAGCATACCAAAGCGCGCGTGGCACCGATTCTTTATATGGAAGGCGCCTGCGGCGTGCGGCTCAAGGCGGATGATAATGTGGCGGAGATCTTCCGCCACGGCCGCGCCTCTATCTCGCTGGGCTATATCGGCCTGCATGAAACCATTAACGCCCTGAGCGGCGGCGAAACGCATCTCTATGACGATGACACGCTGCGCGCCAGGGCGGTCGCTATTGTCACCCGCCTGCGCGAGGCGGTGGATGCGTGGAAAGAGGAGACCGGCTACGGCTTTAGCCTCTACAGCACGCCCAGTGAAAACCTCTGCGATCGCTTCTGCCGTCTGGATGCCGCTGAGTTCGGTCAGGTGAAAGGGGTAACCGATAAAGGTTACTACACCAACAGCTTCCACCTCGACGTAGAGAAAAAGGTTAACCCGTACGATAAGCTCGATTTCGAGGCGGTTTATCCGGCTATCGCCAACGGCGGCTTTATCTGTTACGGCGAATATCCCAATTTGCAGCACAACCTGAAAGCGCTGGAGGATGTCTGGGATTACAGCTATGACCGCGTTCCCTATTACGGCACCAATACGCCTATCGACGAGTGTTACGAATGCGGCTTTACCGGCGAGTTCGACTGCACCAGTAAAGGCTTTACCTGCCCCGCCTGCGGCAATCACGATCCGGCACGGGTATCGATAACGCGCAGGGTATGCGGCTATCTCGGCAGCCCCGACGCGCGACCGTTTAACGCAGGGAAACAGGAAGAGGTGAAACGGCGGGTAAAACACCTGTGAACATACATCAGTACTATCCGGTCGATGTCGTAAACGGCCCCGGCACCCGCTGTACGCTGTTTGTCGCCGGCTGCGAGCATCAGTGCCCCGGCTGCTATAACCAGCGCACCTGGCGACTTAACTCCGGCGTGCCGTTTACCATCGAAATGGAAGAGCAGCTGATCGGCGATCTGAACGATCGCCGTATTCCGCGTCAGGGGCTGTCGCTTTCCGGCGGCGACCCGCTGCATCCGGCCAACGTGCCGGATGTGCTGCGGCTGGTGCGCCGCGTGCGCCGCGACTGCCCAGGAAAGGATATCTGGATGTGGACCGGCTATACGCTGGCGGCGCTAAGCGCCGCGCAGCGTAAAGTGGTCGCCGAGCTGGATGTGCTGGTAGACGGTAAATTTGTCCAGGCCCTGAAAGACCCCGCGCTGGTCTGGCGCGGCAGCAGCAACCAGGTGATTCACTATCTGCGCTGAATCAGTTCCACAACAGCGTCAACGCGCCAGTTAATGAAGACGAGATTGGCGACATAATGGACGCGCATGCAACCTGAATAACGTAGCGACCTGGACCGTGGAAAGGGGTGAATAATATTTCGGGCAGGCCGCGAAGAAATGAATACAGGTTGGCTTTTATTCACTTATTTTATTAACGAGCGTCGGGGGATAGCCGCCGATTCAATGATATTTACGTCGCTGGGCGAGGGAGAGAACGCCTCGCGCATCAGCGCGCCGGCGACATCTTTCGCCGCGACCGCGCGCCAGTTGCCGGGCAACAGCTTAAACAGCGGCGCAAGGAAATCTTCCCCCGGACGCGGCTGCTGACGATCGCCCAGCAGCAGCGAGGGACGAATGAGCGTAAGACGCGGCCAGTTTTGCTGTCGTAGCGCCCGTTCCATTTCGCCTTTGACCCGCCGGTAGAAGAACAGCGAGCGAACGCTGGCGCCGTGCGCACTCACCGCCAGCATATGCTTTGCGCCAAGCCGCTGCCCGGCGATGGCGCTATCCACCACCAGCGTATAGTCGACATGCACAAAGGCCGCTTTGCTGCCCGCCTGCTTGCGCGTGGTGCCAAGACAGCAAAACACGATATCAATGGGCAGCTTTAGCGGTCGCAATACGTCCGTCAGATCTTCCTCGACCAGATTAATCACTTTATTCATGGGCGGCAGCGGCCGACGCGTGGGCGCAACGATCTCACTGACGCGCGGCTCCGCAATCAGCATACGCAGCAGGTGGCTTCCCACCAGACCGCTGGCTCCGGTTAACAATATCCGACTCATCTTCCCTCCCCTTCGACGCGCGCTGCGCTGAGGCACAGCAGTCTGCTGAAGCTGAGATTAGCAGAGATGTTGCCGGTGAGGATTTGATTTTTCAGCATACTCAACCAGGCTTAACCAGTAGTTCCACACATACAGGAGGATAAAGATGAGCAAGAAAATAGCGGTACTGATTACCGATGAATTTGAAGACTCTGAATTTACCTCCCCTGCAGAAGCCTATACCAAAGCGGGCCATGAAGTTGTGACCATCGAAATGGAAGCCGGTAAAACGGTAACGGGCAAGCAGGGAAAGGCTCAGGTAAAAATAGATAAAGATATCGACCACGTCAGCCCGGCGGAGTTTGATGCGCTGCTGCTGCCTGGCGGCCATTCGCCGGATAGCCTGCGCGGCGACGATCGCTTCGTGAACTTTACCAAAGAGTTTGTCGCCAGCGGCAAGCCGATTTTCGCTATCTGTCACGGCCCGCAGCTGCTGATCAGCGCGAACGGCGTGCGAGGACGTAAGATGACCTGCGTAAAAGCGATTGCGGTCGATCTGAAGAACGCCGGCGCGGATTTTTATGATAAAGAAGTGGTGGTGGATAATGATAAGCTGGTGACCAGCCGAACGCCGGAAGATCTGCCCGCCTTTAATCAGGAATCACTGCGCATTCTGAATATGAGCTAAAAGCCGCTCGGCTGTGCGGCCCTGATTTGCCGCACAGCTTTCCGCCGCGCCTCAGACGTTCTGCCGCAACCATTGCAGCTTCTTGCCGAATCCCAGCGCGTTATCAGTCATTTTTAACGTATCCAGCCTGATCTCCCAGACGGGCGCAGAAACCGCGCGCGCCACGGGAAACCGTCGGCAGTAGGCGGCACGCGCCGCACTTTCCTGTTCGCCGTAAAGGCGATGCGCCTCACCGCGATACTGTACGCCTTTAATCAGCATTACCGTTTTAGGCTGACCGTTTATCGTGCCGGCCACCTGCGGCTGCTGCGCCATTAGCGCGCCGTGCCGCGTCTCCGTCTCCGTCATAATCCAGAACGCCATGCGCGCCTCATTGAAAACGTAGAAACAGTTGGCGCACCAGAGCGCATCATCATCACGACAACACAGCGACAGCACATGCTGCTTTTTTAAATAACGTACTATTGCGCTAACGTCAGACAACCCGCTCTCCGGTAATAAAATGCTGGCCGCTCATGACGCACGATGGTGGATGCCGCTACAATGCCCCGATCGCAACCAGGGTTATGAACATGAGTGAAACCACCGCTGCGCGCTGGCAGCTCTATATTGTACGCACCGCCGCCGGCCTGCTTTACACCGGCATCAGCAATAATGTGCCGCGCCGTTTTCAACAGCATCAGAAAGGCACCGGCGCAAAAGCGCTGCGAGGAAAAGGCCCGCTGGAGCTGCTGCTGACCTGCGAAGCGGGCGATCGGGCGATGGCTTCCCGCCTGGAGTATCAGGTTAAACAGCTGTCACGGCAGGAAAAGCTCAGGCTGGTCGCCAGCCAGCCCGTCTCGCTGCTGGCGTGGCTTAGCGAGAGAAACGGTTAAAGTGCGTTGAATATTGCACTTCGCCGCTCACATCGACAAACGCATCGTCCGCCAGCTTATAGACCTGAAACGCCGCTTCCGTGCCCGGCCAGGCGCAGCGCAGCTGGTGACGCGCCGCCGGTTCAAAGCCGTAACGGCCGAACCAGGCGGGATCGCCCAGCACCACGACTGCCGCATAGCCAAATTCGTTAAGCGTATCGAGCCCTTCAAAAACCAGCTGTTTGCCAATGCCCTGGCGACGGACGCTCTCGTCAACCGCCAGCGGCGCCAGCCCTACCCAGTTGCGATCTTCCTCCTGCAACGTGACCGGGCTGAAGGCCGCATAGCCCAATACCTGTCCTTCATCGTCGGTCGCTACCACGCCCAGCGTCAACTGGCCATCTTCACGCAGCCGTTGCACCAGATCAGCTTCGGCCCCGCCAGGAAAGCAGCGGCGCAGCAGGCTGTCTATTCCGGCGGCGTCCACCCCTATTTCGGTACGAATTAACATGAAACACCTGCGCGATCTCCCGGGGATTTCGCGTCCTCGTTCAGGCCGGCTTCGACAAAGTCAGCCAGCTGCATTAACCCAATGCGCAGCGGCGCTGGCATATGTTCCAGCTCGATCGCATCCATCAGATTCTTCACTTCCAGCCCCAGCTCGGTATCACCTTCGATCACCAGGCGGCGTTGGAAAAAAAGCGTGTCCGGGTCGATTTTACGCGCGGCGACCAGCAGCAGATCGTTGGCATTGCCGCGAAACCAGACGTCGGCCTCATCGCGATTGTCGATCGCCAGCTCGCCGTTTTCCAGCGTAACGGCCCAGCGCAATGCGATGTCCTGAATCTCAATGCCCAGCCAGCGCCCCTGCAGAAAGTCTAACTCACCTTCCGCCAGCGCATGACGAAACTGCATATTTAATAGCTGCTGTAGCAGGATTTTTTTCATCGCAAACGGCGTGTACCGCACCGGCAGCCGCAGCAGGCGCGGTCCCTGATTAACGCACTGAGCGCGAAGCATATTTAACACAGTTTTCACTCCTCAAAACAAATAAGCACTATTTTGCCACAGCGCTATTTTTCCCTGGGTGGCTGGATCAATAAATCACACATCAAGTTGAACAATTCAGCAACACTTACCCGATCAATACGCCATTCGCTGCCTTAAATCAAAATTTCTCGCGCTGAGCTTGTCTACACTCGGGCGCAAGTATTTATTGCTGACAGGATATGTCATGGAACTCCTTTGCCCGGCGGGCAACCTGCCCGCGCTGAAGGCAGCGATCGAAAATGGAGCGGATGCAGTTTACATCGGTCTGAAAGATGACACGAACGCGCGTCATTTCGCCGGTCTGAACTTTACCGATAAACGGCTGAAAGAGGCCGCGCGCTTTGTGCATCAGCATCAGCGCAAACTGCATGTCGCCATCAATACATTCGCGCATCCCAATGGCTTTATCCGCTGGCAGAACGCCATCGATATGGCCGCCGACATCGGCGCCGACGCGCTGATTATCGCCGATCTGGCGATGCTGGAATATGCGGCCAGCCGCTATCCCCATATCGAGCGCCATGTCTCAGTACAGGCATCGGCTACGAACCTGGAAGCGATCCGCTTCTATCATCAGCATTTCGACGTCGCGCGCGTGGTGCTGCCGCGCGTGCTTTCCATACATCAGGTGCGCCAGCTGGCGCGGAATACCCCGGTGCCGCTGGAGGTTTTCGCCTTCGGCAGCCTGTGCATTATGGCGGAAGGACGCTGCTATCTTTCCTCCTGGATGACCGGCGAATCGCCGAATACCGTCGGTGCCTGCTCGCCCGCGCGCTTTGTACGCTGGCAGCAGACGCCGTCCGGGCTGGAGTCGCGCCTGAACGAGGTGTTGATCGATCGTTACGATCTCAATGAAAACGCTAGCTATCCCACCTTATGCAAAGGGCGCTATCAGGTCGACGGACAGCGCTATCACGTGCTGGAGGAGCCTACCAGCCTGAATACGCTTGAGCTGCTGCCGGAGCTGCTGGCCGCCAATATCGCCTCGGTGAAAATCGAAGGTCGCCAGCGCAGCCCAGCCTATGTCGCCCAGGTCGCGCGCATCTGGCGCCAGGCTATAGATCGTTGCAAAGCGAATCCTTCCGCCTTCGCCGTTCAGGAGAGCTGGATGACGGAGCTGGGTTCGCTGTCGGAAGGCACGCAAACCACGCTGGGCGCCTACCACCGCAAATGGCAATAAGGAAAGGTGATGAAATATTCTTTAGGGCCGGTGCTCTGGTACTGGCCGACGGAAACGCTGGCTGATTTTTATCAGGCCGCCGCAGAAAGCAGCGCGGAGATCGTCTATCTGGGCGAGTCAGTATGCAGCAAGCGCCGGGCCACTCGCTTTCCGCAATGGCTTGAGTTCGCCCATCTGTTGCAGGAAAGCGGCAAACAGGTGGTGTTCAGCACACTGGCGCTGGTGCAATCCACTTCTGAGCTACAGGAAATTAAACGCTACGTCGACAACGGCGAATTTCTTATCGAGGCGAACGATCTCGGCACGGTTAATATGGCGGCGGAGCAGAAACTGCCGTTCGTCGTGGGCCATGCGCTTAACTGCTATAACGCAATGACGCTGCGTATGCTGCTGCGGCTTGGCATGACGCGCTGGTGCATGCCGGTCGAGCTGTCGCGTGACTGGCTGCTGGGCATTCAGCAGCAGTGCGACGAATTAGGCATCCACGGCAAGTTTGAAACCGAAGTGCTGGCTTATGGCCATCTGCCGCTGGCGCTGTCGGCGCGCTGCTTTACCGCGCGCTCGGAAAACAAGCCTAAAGATGAGTGCGAAACCTGTTGCATTAACTATCCGCAGGGCCGCCGCGTGCTGTCGCAGGAGGATCAACAGGTTTTCGTGCTGAACGGCATCCAGACCATGAGCGGCTACTGTTATAACCTCGGCAATGACCTGACCAGCATGCACGGCCTGGTCGATGTGGTTCGTCTGTCGCCGGAAAACAAACAGACGCTGGCGCTGATTGACCGCTTCCGCGCAAATGAACAGGGCCAGGCGCCGCTGATGATGGCGCAACGCAACGACTGCAACGGCTATTGGCGCAAACTGGCTGGCATGGCGCTTCAGTCCTGATGTCACAAAGCGGCGGATCGCTCTCTGAACCGCCGTTTTTCTTACGTTACGCTGGCCTTACTCTTCGCAAGCCGCTTTGCTCTCAGGGCATATTCTGGCTACTCTGCTAAAACTGCAATACGGTAAAGTAGGCGCATGTTTTTCTGTAACGTCGACGGGCAACTGCCGCGTCCGCACTACAGCCAACAAAGTGAGCAGATATGTCTGAGAAAAAAAACGTTCCCCTGTCAGTACTCGATCTGGCCCCTATTCCGCAGGGGGCCACACCGCGTGACGCTTTTCACGCCTCGCTTTCGCTGGCGCGGCAGGCGGAAAGACTGGGCTTTAATCGCTACTGGCTGGCAGAACATCACAATATGACCGGCATCGCCAGCGCCGCAACGTCGGTGCTGATCGGCTATCTGGCGGCGAATACCACTACGCTGCGTCTTGGTTCCGGCGGCATTATGCTGCCCAACCACGCGCCGTTAGTGATTGCTGAACAGTTCGGCACGCTGGAGTCGCTCTATCCGGGCCGTATCGACCTCGGACTGGGACGCGCGCCGGGCTCCGATCAGCGCACCATGATGGCCTTACGTCGTCATCACAGCAACGCCGGCATGATCGACAGTTTCCCGGAAGATGTGGAAACGCTGATTGCCTGGTTCGATGCGGATAAAGATGCGGAACTGCCGGTGCAGCCGGTGCCGGGGCTTGGCTTGCAGATACCGGTCTGGCTGCTGGGCTCCAGTCTTTACAGCGCGCAGCTGGCGGCGAAAATGGGTCTGCCGTTCGCTTTCGCGTCGCATTTCGCGCCCGACCTGCTGTTCCAGGCGCTGCATATGTATCGTGAGAATTTCCAGCCTTCCGAACGGCTTGATAAGCCTTACGCCATGGTATGCGTCAATATCGTCGCCGCCGACAGCGAAAAAGAGGCGCGCTTCCTGTTCACGTCTATGCAGCAGCAGTTTATCAACCTGCGCCGCGGTAAGCCGGGCCCGCTGCCGAAGCCGGTGGAAAACATGGACAACCTCTGGTCGCCATCCGAGCAGTATGGCGTTCAGCAGGCGTTAAGCATGTCGATCGTGGGCGACAGCACCAAGGTTCAGCATGGCCTGGCGGCGCTGATACGTGAAACGCAGGCGGATGAGATTATGGTCAACGGGCAGATTTTCGATCATCAGGCGCGTTTGCGCTCTTTTGAGCTGGCGATGCAGGCGTCTCAGGCGCTCTGATAATTTCTGCGCGGCCTGAATAACAGGCATAAAAAAACCAGCCTTGCGGCTGGTTTTTTATTTTTTACGCTAAGCGATTAGTAATCGCGACGGCGCACTGCACCGGCGCCTGCGCCAGCACCTTCTTCACGACGCGGACCACGGCTGTTGCCGCCTTCACGACTGAAGCTGCCGCTGCGGCCGCCTTCACGACGCTCGCTGAAACGACGACCGCCTTCACGGCCACCTTCGCGACGTTCGCCGCCAAAGCTGCCGCGACCGCCGCCACGACGCTCACCGCCGCGATCGGCACGTTGTTCGCCACGCTCACGCGGTTGCGCATCGCCCAGCAGCTGCATATTCATCGGTTTGTTGAGAATACGCGTACGGGTGAAGTGCTGCAGGATTTCGCCCGGCATGCCTTTCGGCAGTTCGATCGTTGAGTGAGTGCCGAACAGCTTGATGTTACCGATGTAACGGCTGCTGATATCGCCTTCGTTGGCGATAGCGCCCACGATATGACGTACTTCAACGCCATCGTCACGGCCCACTTCGATACGATACAGCTCCATGTCGCCAACGTCACGACGCTCGCGACGCGGACGTTCGCCGCCTTCACGGCTCTCGCCACGCATTTCACGGCTGCCGCGACGATCGTCACGACGGTCATCACGCTCGCGGAATTCACGACGCTGAGGACGCGGCGCATCCGGCGGCAGAATCAGCGGGCGTTCGCCCTGCGCCATTTTCAGCAGCGCGGCCGCCAGCGTTTCCATATCCAGATCGCTCTCCGGCGACAGCTGGCTCAGCAGCGCGCGGTATTGCTCCAGATCGCTGCTTTCCAGCTGCTGCTGTACTTTAGCGGCGAATTTCTCCAGACGACGGGCGCTCAGCAGTTCTGCGTTCGGCAGCTCGACTTCCGGGATGGTCAGCTTCATGGTGCGCTCAATATTGCGCAGCAGACGACGTTCGCGGTTTTCCACGAACAGCAGCGCGCGACCGGCGCGGCCAGCACGACCGGTACGACCGATACGGTGAACGTAGGATTCTGAGTCCATCGGGATGTCGTAGTTAACCACCAGGCTAATACGCTCCACGTCAAGACCACGTGCCGCAACGTCAGTCGCGATCAGAATATCCAGACGGCCATCTTTCAGACGCTCCAGAGTCTGCTCACGCAGCGCCTGGTTCATGTCGCCGTTCAGCGCGGCGCTGTTGTAACCGCTGCGCTCCAGCGCTTCAGCCACTTCCAGCGTCGCGTTTTTGGTGCGAACGAAGATGATCGCCGCATCAAAGTCTTCAGCTTCCAGGAAACGCACCAGCGCATCCGTTTTACGGCCCCAGACGGTCCAGTAGCTCTGGCTGATGTCAGGACGCGTAGTGATGCTGCTCTGGATGCGCACTTCCTGCGGATCTTTCATAAAACGACGCGTAATGCGACGAATCGCTTCCGGCATGGTGGCAGAGAACAGAGCGGTCTGATGACCTTCCGGGATCTGCGCCATGATGGTTTCTACGTCTTCGATAAAGCCCATGCGCAGCATTTCATCCGCTTCGTCCAGCACCAGGCCGCGCAGGTTAGAAAGATCCAGCGTGCCGCGTTTCAGGTGGTCAAGCAGACGACCCGGCGTACCGACCACGATTTGCGGTCCCTGACGCAGCGCGCGCAGCTGCACGTCGTAACGCTGACCGCCATACAGGGCCAGCACGTTTACGCCGCGCATATGTTTAGAAAAATCGTTGCAGGCTTCTGCAACCTGAACCGCCAGCTCACGCGTCGGCGCCAGAACCAGAATCTGCGGCGCTTTCAATTCGCTGTCGATATTGTTCAGCAGCGGCAAGGAGAACGCTGCGGTTTTGCCACTACCGGTTTGCGCCATACCCAGCACATCGCGGCCTTCCAGCAGATGCGGGATACAGGCGGCCTGGATCGGAGACGGCTTCTCATAGCCCATGTCATTCAGAGCGGTGAGGATAGATTCGTTAAGACCCAGGTCGGAAAAAGTGGTTTGGATATCAGTCATGTAGTACAAGTGCCTCTTAGATTACGGCGGCCAGTCTACATAACTCGTCCTGAAAATATGCAATCATTTTCATTGAAAAATGTGAACCGGCTCAAATTAGATGTTTTGACGAACAAAAAAGCCGTCACCCCGAAAGGTGATGACATTTTTTCAAAAAAGGACTCAGGTGTTCGTCAGCTATTGCTGGTCAGATTCTGTTAAATCGTCTTGTGTCTGGCCTAACAGCGCCAGTTCCAACAATGCGTATCGGTGCTCAACGAAGTTATGTACGTTGTTAGCAACCGCCAGTTTGAATAACGCTTCCGCGTTATCCTTCTCCCCCAGACTTAGGTAGTACTTACCTAAATAGAAGTTGGTTTCACTGAGATGTTCAGCGAGCGAGGTGTTATCCGTTGCGTCCGCCTTGAGACGTTCCATCAGCGTTTTTTCACTGATGTCGCCAAGGTAGAACTCGACAATATTCCATCCCCATTGATCGCGATTCGCCTTCTCGTAACGCTGTTTCAGCATCACCCTGGCCTGTTTAGCGTTTATCTCCTGTTCATCGAGATAAAGCCACAGACTGCGGAACGGATCGTTAGGATCGTCTTGATAAAACGCCAGCAGATCATCTTGCGCTAACTTGTATCGACCGCCGTAATAGAGGGCGATACCACGGTTTAAATGCGCATAATTGTAAGTTGGATCAAGCTCAAGTACAGAATCAAACGCTTCATAGGCGGCATCAAAGTTGCCCGCCTGCGTTAAGTATATACCTAAATAATTAAATACTTCAGGCATATCTGGTCTTATAGACAGCGCTTGCGAAAAATCGTTCCGCGCTAATGCCCTCAGACCTAAGCTATCATACAACACTCCGCGTTCATATAATAGCTGTGCACGCTCATCATCGGTCAGGGCGCGACTGGCAAGAATTTGTTCCATGCGCGCCAGGATCACTTCCTGTTGCAGAGTTGGCTGTAGCGGAACCGCCAGCACATCGCTCTTACGCCAATTTGAGTTGCTGCATCCTGCCAGCGTGATAGCTGTCGCAACGAAACACCAGCGCAAAAAAGGCTTCATTTCCCACTCCCGAATACCAACATTGGGATGTACATCCTGTCATCCGCCTGCCATGCACAAGGATTCCCGCCCTCGCAACGAAACAGCCCTCCTCTGGAGGAGGGCTCAATGTCGAACGCGCTTTTACTCTGCTTCAGGGGTAGCGGCTGCCGCTTCCGCCTGCGGCTGCTGTTCTGAAGCTTCTTTGATGCTGAGACGCACGCGGCCCTGACGGTCCACTTCCAGCACTTTAACCGGCACTTCCTGACCCATCTGCAGGTAGTCGGTCACTTTCTCAACGCGCTTGTCAGCGATTTGAGAAATGTGGACCAGACCTTCTTTACCGCCGCCGATAGCCACAAAGGCGCCGAAGTCGACGATACGGGTTACTTTGCCGTTGTAGATGCGGCCTACTTCGATCTCAGCGGTGATCTCTTCGATACGACGAATCGCATGCTTCGCTTTGTCGCCGTCGGTCGCCGCGATTTTCACGGTGCCGTCATCTTCGATTTCGATCGTGGTGCCGGTCTCTTCAGTCAACGCACGGATGACCGAACCGCCTTTACCAATCACGTCCTTAATCTTGTCCGGATTGATCTTGATGGTATGAATACGCGGTGCGAACTCAGAGATATCGCCACGCGGCGTGCTGATAGCCTGCTCCATTACGCCCAGGATATGCAGACGCGCGCCTTTAGCCTGGTTCAGCGCCACCTGCATGATTTCGCGGGTGATGCCTTCGATTTTGATATCCATCTGCAGCGCAGTGATACCGTCGCGGCTACCGGCAACTTTAAAGTCCATATCGCCGAGGTGATCTTCGTCGCCCAGGATGTCAGAAAGCACGACATAGCGTTCGCCCTCTTTCACCAGACCCATCGCGATGCCGGCTACGGCCGCTTTGATCGGCACGCCCGCATCCATCAGCGCCAGAGAAGCGCCGCAAACGGAAGCCATAGAAGAAGATCCGTTGGATTCGGTGATTTCAGACACCACGCGTACGGTGTACGGGAATTCATCGATTTTCGGCATAACGGCCAGAACGCCACGCTTCGCCAGACGGCCGTGACCAATTTCACGACGCTTCGGTGAGCCCACCATACCGGTTTCGCCTACGGAGTACGGAGGGAAATTATAGTGGAACAGGAAGTTGTCGGTACGCTCCCCCATCAGCTCGTCAAGGCTCTGCGCGTCACGCGCGGTGCCCAGCGTCGCGGCGACCAGCGCCTGCGTTTCGCCACGGGTGAACAGCGCGGAGCCATGCGTACGCGGCAGTACGCCGGTACGAACATCCAGACCGCGGATCATATCTTTTTCACGGCCGTCGATACGCGGCTCGCCGTTCAGAACGCGGCTACGCACCACGTTTTTCTCGATAGCGTGCAGGATATCGCTGATTTCGCCTTCGTCCAGCGACTCATCTTCCGCCAGCAGCGCAGCGATAGTTTCAGATTTGATCAGATCAACCTGAGCATAGCGCTCCTGTTTTTCTGTGATGCGGTAAGCGTCGCTCAGGCGAGACTCCGCCAACGCGGCGATACGCGCATTCAGCGCTTCGTTAACGGCTTCAGGCTGCCAGTCCCAACGCGGTTTGCCCGCTTCGGCGACCAGCGCATTGATGTTTTCGATCACAACCTGCTGCTGCTCGTGGCCAAATACCACTGCGCCCAGCATCTGCTCTTCGGTCAGGATATCCGCTTCGGATTCCACCATCAGCACCGCGCCCTGAGTACCCGCGACGACCAGGTCCAGACGAGACTGTTTGATCTCGTCAGAAGTCGGGTTCAGCACATACTGATCGTTAATATAACCAACGCGCGCAGCACCGATCGGACCGTTGAACGGAATACCGGACAGGCTCAGCGCGGCAGAGGCGCCGATCATCGCAACGATATCCGGGTTAACCTGCGGGTTAACGGACACAACGGTCGCAATAACCTGCACTTCGTTCACGAAGCCTTCCGGGAACAGCGGACGAACCGGGCGGTCAATCAGACGCGCGATCAGGGTCTCGCCTTCGCTTGGGCGGCCTTCACGACGGAAGAAGCTGCCTGGAATACGGCCAGCAGCGTAGGTACGCTCCTGATAGTTAACGGTCAGCGGAAAGAAGTCCTGACCAGGTTTCGCTTTTTTCTGACCAACAACGGTTACAAATACAGCAGTATCGTCCATGCTGGCCATAACAGCCGCGGTAGCCTGACGCGCCATCATACCGGTCTCAAGCGTCACGGTATGCTGACCGTACTGGAATTTACGTACAATCGGATTCAGCAAAATAACTTCCTTTACGTCAAAGCAGGCCCAACTAAACGGCCTGCTGTGGGGTTTCAACCTTCATTGCATCCTCGCGACTAATGACAAACCTTACGCCCGTTGGGAGAAGGTTTCTCATTAGCCGCGCGAACCTCTGCAAGTGAAGATCACATACTGCAACAATACAATAGTTTGCTATGGATTGCTGCGGCTTGCTTGAAAAAAGGGGCCCGGAGGCCCCCTTTTTTACGAAACTTGCACCATGCTGTCCTTCTCGCGCGAGCGCCATAAAACAGCACGTTGAGACTTAGCGACGCAGGCCCAGGCTTTCGATCAGGCTGGTATAACGCGCAACGTCTTTACGCTTCAGGTAATCCAGCAGCTTACGACGCTGGGAAACCATGCGCAGCAGACCGCGACGGCTGTGGTGGTCTTTTTTGTGCTCAGAGAAGTGACCCTGCAGGTGGTTAATCTGAGCAGTCAGCAGAGCAACCTGAACTTCGGTTGAGCCGCTGTCGTTAGCGCCACGACCGTATTTAGCAACGATCTCTGCTTTAGCTTCGGTACTTAGAGACATAATGAACTCCAGTTAAATGATGAATGTCAGGGTGCCAATCTCTAATTCAGCGACCCCATGTAAAGCCGCATTATTCTACTCTCAGGCTGAGATGAGTGCAAATGACTCAGGCAGAATATTCTACTACCAAACGGCGGGGCGCCACGCGGCCATCTTCGGCGATTTGCGCCATGCCGATAAACTTACGCGCTTCCCCTTCGGTTACGCGCACCAGACCGTCGCGCGGCGCGTTGGCGGCCTGCACCGGCTGCCCCTGTCTGAAGTAGCCTGCGGCCGTTTCGCTCAGGTTCACTTCCGGATAATCCGACGCCGGGCTGTCCATCGGCATGAGCAACGCGTCCAGCTGCGCCTGCGCTTCTGGAGTCAAATCGCCCGGCTCGCCCTGCAACGCGTAAAGCTGATCGAGCGTGACCATTTTTCCGATGGGATAGCGCGCGACCTGTAGGCGACGTAGCATAATGACATGCGCGCCGCATCCGAGCTTCTCGCCCAGATCGTCGATAATGGTGCGGATATAGGTGCCTTTAGAGCAGTGAATTTCCAGCTCCAGCTCGTTATCCTGCCAGCGAATAAACTGCAGCTCGTAAACGGTGATGGCGCGTGCTTCGCGCGGCACGTCGATGCCCTGACGCGCATATTCATACAGCGGGCGGCCCTGATATTTCAGCGCCGAATACATCGACGGCACCTGCTGCGTTTCGCCGCGAAAGCTTTCCAGCGCGGCGTCAAGCTGCGCCTGATTGAAAGCGATGGGCCGCTCGCTGATAATCTGCCCGTCCGCGTCCGAGGTGTCGGTACGCTCGCCCAGGCGGGCAATCACGCGATAACGCTTATCGGCGTCCAGCAGATACTGGGAAAACTTTGTCGCTTCTCCCAGACAGACAGGCAGCATGCCGGTCGCCAGGGGATCCAGCGCGCCGGTGTGGCCCGCTCTGTTCGCACGGAAGATACGCTTCACTTTTTGCAAAGCGTCATTGGAGGACAGTCCCTGCGGCTTATCCAGCAGCAGCACGCCATGAATATCGCGGCCGCGACGACGAGGACGGCTCATTACTCCTCCTTGTCGTCTTCTTCCGCCGGTCCGCGGCGCTCAGCGTCGTTTTTCACTACGTTAGTCACCAGGTTGGACATGCGCATCCCTTCAACCAGCGAGTTATCGTAAAAGAAGGTCAGTTCAGGCACGATGCGCAGACGCATCGCTTTGCCGAGCAGCGAACGAATGTAACCTGATGCATCCTGTAGCGCTTTTACGCCTGCTTTAATGGAATTGGCATCTTCGTCATTCAGAAAGGTAACAAACACTTTGGCATAAGCCAGATCGCGTGAAACTTCCACGCCAGAGACGGTCACCATCATGCCTACGCGCGGATCTTTAATTTCCCGCTGAATGATCATCGCGAGCTCTTTTTGCAGTTCTTGTGCGACGCGCTGCGGGCGACCAAATTCTTTCGCCATAATTATTTCTCCTGATAATGGCTGAGCCCCGACCAGACAGGGCGGGGCTCAGTTAGGGGAAGCGCCGAGCTTCCCAAATGCCACTTGCGATGCGATCGTTATTCGATGGTACGCTGGATTTCGATCACTTCGAAGACTTCGATCATATCGCCGGTGCGAACGTCGTTGTAGTTCTTAACGCCGATACCACACTCCATGCCGTTACGCACTTCGTTGACGTCATCTTTAAAGCGACGCAGGGATTCCAGCTCGCCTTCATAGATAACCACGTTGTCACGCAGTACACGGATTGGGTTATGACGTTTAACCACGCCTTCGGTAACCATACAACCAGCAATCGCGCCAAACTTCGGTGATTTGAACACATCGCGCACTTCGGCCAGGCCGATGATCTGCTGTTTGTATTCCGGCGCCAGCATACCGCTCATCGCCGCCTTCACTTCATCGATCAGATTATAGATGACCGAGTAGTAGCGCAGGTCCAGGCTTTCCGCTTCGATAACACGGCGCGCAGAAGCGTCGGCACGGACGTTGAAGCCCAGGATGATAGCGTTGGAAGCCGCGGCCAGCGTTGCGTCGGTTTCGGTGATACCACCCACGCCTGAACCCACGATCTTCACTTTCACTTCATCAGTAGACAGCTTCAGCAGGGAGTCGGAAATCGCTTCGACAGAACCTTGTACGTCGGCTTTCAGAACGATGTTCAGTTCGGACACGTCGCCTTCGTTCATATTGGCGAACATGTTTTCCAGCTTCGATTTCTGCTGACGCGCCAGTTTGACTTCGCGGAACTTGCCCTGACGATACAGCGCAACTTCACGCGCTTTCTTCTCGTCACGAACTACGGTCGCTTCATCACCTGCCGCCGGTACGCCGGAAAGGCCCAGAATCTCAACCGGAATGGAAGGTCCCGCTTCGGTGACTTCATGACCCATCTCGTCACGCATCGCGCGCACACGGCCATATTCAAAGCCGCACAGTACGATGTCGCCTTTATGCAGAGTGCCTTCACGCACCAGAACGGTAGCCACCGGACCACGACCTTTATCCAGGAAGGATTCGATAACCACGCCGCTCGCCATGCCGGCGCGAACTGCTGAAAGCTCAAGTACTTCAGACTGCAGCAGAATCGCGTTCAGCAGATCGTCAACGCCAGTACCTGCTTTCGCAGAAACGTTAACGAACATGTTCTCGCCGCCCCACTCTTCTGGAATGATGCCGTACTGAGTCAGTTCGTTTTTCACGCGATCCGGATCGGCGTCAGGCTTATCGATCTTGTTAACGGCAACCACAACCGGCACGCCAGCCGCTTTCGCATGCTGAACGGCTTCAACGGTCTGCGGCATCACGCCGTCGTCCGCCGCAACAACTAGCACCACGATATCCGTCGCCTGCGCGCCGCGCGCACGCATCGCGGTAAACGCGGCGTGGCCCGGGGTGTCGAGGAAGGTGATCATGCCGTTATCGGTTTCAACGTGGTAAGCACCGATATGCTGGGTAATGCCGCCCGCTTCGCCAGAGGCGATTTTAGTAGAGCGAATATAGTCCAGCAGCGAGGTTTTACCATGGTCAACGTGTCCCATGATAGTAACTACAGGCGCACGGGATTCAGCAGCAGCGCCGGTATCACGATCGCTCATTACCGCTTCTTCCAGCTCGTTCTCGCGGCGCAGGATCACTTTATGTCCCATCTCTTCCGCGACCAGCTGGGCAGTTTCCTGATCGATGACCTGGTTGATGGTAGCCATGGCGCCCATTTTCATCATTGCTTTGATGACCTGTGAGCCTTTAACCGCCATTTTGTTAGCCAGTTCCGCAACGGTGATGGTTTCGCCAATGATGACGTCACGGTTAACGGCCTGAGCCGGACGGTTAAAGCCCTGCTGCAGCGCGCTGCCTTTACGATGCTTGCCGCCTTTACCGCCACGAATGGCCGCACGGGCTTCTTCGCGATCGGTTTTCGCTTCCGAATGCTTATTGCCTTTGCTACGTGCACGCGGTGCTTTTGCCGTGCGAGTACGACTACGGCCGCCTTCAACTTCACGGTCGTTTTCATCTTCAGCCTGACGGGCATGTTGAGACGTGGTGACGTGGTAGTCAGCGTCATCGCTCTCGGTTGGTTTTACTTCCCAGTCGCCTGCTTTCTGCTCGGCCAGTTTGCGTGCTTCTTCAGCAACACGGCGCGCATCTTCTTCCAGCTTACGGCGGGCTTCTTCTTCCACTTTACGCTTCAGCTCTGCGGCTTCGGCTTCACGGCGGGCTTTATCAGACTGGCCGGCCCGGGTCATATCGTCGGTTTGTTGGTTGCTCACTTTCTCATTTTCCGCTGCTTCGCGCTTAGCCTTTTCCGCGGCCTCGCGTTTGGCTTGCTCTTCGGCTTCACGCTTCGCTTTTTCCGCTGCTTCGCGCCTGGCTTTCTCTTCCGCCTCACGACGAGCCTGTTCTTCCGCTTCACGCTGCGCCTGCGCTTCTGCCTCAGCTTTAGCTTTTTCAGCCTCAGCATCCTCTTTTACATAGGTGCGCTTTTTGCGGACTTCGATTTGCACCGACTTACTTTTACCCCCGGTGCCAGGAATATTCAAGGTACTGCGCGTTTTACGCTGCAGCGTTAATTTGCCTGACGGGCTGCCATTATCGCGATTCAGGTGCGTCAGTAAGGTTTCTTTTTCTTGCTGGGTCACAGAGTCATTTTCAGACTTACGGATCCCTGCATCAGCGAACTGCTGTACCAGGCGTTCCACTGAAGTCTGTATCTCTGCGGCCAGCGATTTTACGGTTACATCTGTCATGCTGTTCCTTCCTGTTATTACGCGTCATCGCCGAACCAGCAGATATTACGCGCCGCCATAATCAAAGCGCCGGCCTTCTCGTCATCAAGGCCTTCGATATCTGTCAGATCGTCGACACCCTGCTCAGCCAGATCTTCCAGCGTGCAAACACCTCTTGCCGCCAGTTTATTGGCCAGAGCGCGATCCACACCTTCAAGGTTCAGCAGATCGTCCGCAGGTTCGCGGTTGCCAAGGCTCTCAGCCTTCTCCAGCGCCAGGGTGGTCAACGCATTTTTCGCACGTTCGCGCAGTGCTTCTACGGTCTCTTCGTCCAGGCCTTCAATTTCCAGCAACTCGTTCATCGGCACATACGCCAACTCTTCCAGGGAGGAGAAGCCTTCTTCGACCAGCACGGTGGCGAACTCTTGATCGATGTCCAGGTGTTTGGTGAAGACATCGATAGCGGCGTGCGCTTCCGCCTGATGTTTCGCCTGCAGATCATCGACCGTCATCACGTTCAGCTCCCAACCGCTCAGTTGTGAAGCCAGACGTACGTTTTGGCCGTTACGGCCAATCGCCTGAGCCAGATTTCCAGCTTCTACGGCGATATCCATGGTGTGATTATCTTCATCCACCACAATTGAGGCGACATCGGCAGGCGCCATGGCGTTAATCACAAACTGCGCCGGGTTGTCGTCCCACAGTACGATATCGATGCGTTCGCCGCCCAGCTCGCTGGAAACAGCCTGAACGCGCGCGCCGCGCATGCCGACACAGGCGCCAACAGGATCGATACGCTTATCGTTAGTTTTCACTGCAATTTTAGCGCGTGAACCCGGATCGCGGGCCGCTGCTTTGATCTCAATGACTTCTTCACCAATTTCCGGCACTTCAATACGGAACAGTTCGATCAGCATTTCCGGCTTGGAACGGGTGACGAACAGCTGAGCGCCGCGCGCTTCCGGGCGTACAGCATACAGCACGCCGCGGATACGGTCGCCTGGACGGAAGTTTTCACGCGGCAACATATCTTCACGCAGGATCACCGCTTCAGCATTGTTGCCGAGGTCGAGCGTAATATTGTCGCGGTTAACCTTTTTCACCACGCCGGTGATGATTTCGCCTTCCTGCTCGCGGAACTGATCGACAACCATCGCGCGCTCGGCTTCACGTACTTTCTGTACGATAACCTGTTTAGCGGTCTGCGTAGTGATACGATCGAATTTTACTGATTCAATCTGATCTTCAACGAAATCGCCGAGATTGACGGTCTCATCTTCGTAACGGGCAGCTTCCAGCGTGATTTCGCGCGTCGGCTGCGTTACTTCTTCAACGATCTGCCAGCGGCGGAAAGTATCGAAATCGCCGCTTTTGCGATCGATGCTGACGCGCACGTCGATTTCCTGCTCATATTTTTTCTTGGTTGCAGTGGCCAGTGCGCTCTCCAGCGCCTCGAAGATTTTTTCGCGCGGCAGGGCTTTCTCATTAGAAACGGCTTCTACAACAGCTAAGATTTCTTTATTCATCCTGGTTAGCCTCAATCCGGACTTTTAAAAGTGGGGGACCAGGTTCGCTTTCTGAATATTACTCAGCGCGAACACTTCGTCTTTACCCTCGACGGTCACCGTAATCATTTCGCCTTCGACAGCTTTAATGATGCCCTGCCATTTGCGGCGGTTCTGGACGGCCATACGCAGGACCAGGCTCACTTCCTCACCTGCGAATCGTGCATAATGCTCAGCGGTAAACAGTGGGCGATCAAGACCCGGCGAGGAAACTTCAAGGTTGTAAGCGACCGTGATGGGATCTTCCACATCCATTACCGCGCTTACCTGGTGGCTGACATCAGCACAATCGTCAACATTGATGCCATCTTCACTATCAATATAGATGCGCAACGTTGATGTGCGACCACGAATGAACTCGATACCGACCAGTTCGTAGCCAAGCGCTTCTACCGGTGCTGAAATCATCTCTGTTAATTTCTGCTCTAATGTGGACAAGCCCACCCCCAAGACATAAAAAAAGGGCATATAGCCCAGTGTTGCGATTCCTGATAACAAAAAACCCCGAAAATTCGGGGCTTAATGCGACTGGACCCTGTATGCCGCAGCTGCGGCTCGGCACACCATCCAAAGAATTTTTTTCAAAATTAGCTGAAGATGCGTCCGAAGATGCATACAGTATATTTGAAAAATAACTCTAAGGGAAAGTGGTTGCGGGGGCCGGATTTGAACCGACGACCTTCGGGTTATGAGCCCGACGAGCTACCAGGCTGCTCCACCCCGCGTCCGAAAACGTGGCGAATATTACGCCGAACATGCACAAAATGCAAGTAAAACTGAGATTTGGTACCGAGGACGGGACTTGAACCCGTAAGCCCAATCGGGCACTACCACCTCAAGGTAGCGTGTCTACCAATTCCACCACCTCGGCACTTTAAGACTGCGACCCTATCCTGAGTCACGTCGAAAGCTTGAAACTTACTGCTTACTGCGGGATATCACTGCCCGGCGCTGCCGGTTTAGCTGGAGCAGTCTGTTGAGACTGTGCCGGCTGAGTCAGATTTTCCCACTCGCTGCCTTTGGCTGTCTTGTTGCTGTTCAGGTTACCCAGAATCAGGCTGATAATGAAGAACAGGGTCGCCAGCACTGCGGTCATACGGGTCATGAAGTTACCAGAACCAGCAGATCCAAACAGCGTCGCGGAAGCGCCTGCACCAAAAGAGGCTCCCATATCAGCGCCTTTACCCTGTTGCAGCATGATCAGACCCACAAGGCCAATTGCCACTAACAGAAAAACGACTAACAGAGCTTCGTACATAATCAACCTGTTTCCTTGCGCGGTCACCGCACATCAAAAGCTTCAAACCAATAACGGGGAATGATTGTCATCTCCCATCAGAAGCGGGTGTGAATACTAACCAAAGGTGTCGGCATCTGCAAGCGCATTTTTAAACACGCGCGTCGATTGCAGAAAAAAGCGGCAAAGCGCTGTTTTTTTACGCCGAAACAACTGGTTCCGTTAGTGAGTGACCGCTATTGCGCCACCCGTTATCTTTACAGTTTTCAGACAGCTTAACGCGCGCGCCGCCATAAAATGCAGCCGTGCGGCGCACGTCGATAAAACGCTTCAGGCCGTCTTCAATGAAAATTATACCGCTTTTACCGCATCGGCAATACGGTGCGCCAGCGCGGTAACCTGCGCCTCATCCTCGCCTTCCACCATGACGCGGATCAGCGGCTCGGTGCCCGACTTGCGCAGCAGCACGCGTCCGCGTCCCGCCAGCGTTTTTTCCACCTCGGCGGTCACCGCTTTTACTTCGGCGTTTTCCAGCGGATCGGTAGCCCCGCTGAAGCGGACGTTTACCAGAATCTGCGGCAGCAGCTTCATGCCGCTGCAAAGATCGTGCAGCGTCATATGGTTACGCGCCATAGCGGTAAGTACTTGCAAACCAGCCACAATGCCGTCGCCGGTGGTAGTTTTATCTAGCAGGATAACGTGACCGGAGTTTTCTGCCCCCAGACGCCAACCCTTTTCCTGCAATTTTTCCAGTACGTAACGGTCGCCGACTTTCGCGCGCGCGAATGGAATGCCGAGCTGTTTTAACGCCAGTTCGAGACCCATATTGCTCATCAGCGTGCCCACGACGCCGCCGCGCAGTTGCCCCTGACGCAGACCTTCGCGTGCGATGATATAGAGAATCTGATCGCCGTCGACCTTGTTGCCGAGATGGTCGACCATCATCACGCGATCGCCGTCGCCGTCGAAAGCGAGGCCGACGTCAGCCTTCTCTTCCAGCACGCGTTGCTGTAAGGCGCGCACGTCGGTAGCGCCGCACTCTTTGTTGATATTCATGCCGTCCGGCTGCACGCCGATAGTGATGACTTTCGCGCCCAGCTCGCGCATAACGTTCGGCGCGATGTGATAAGTAGCGCCATTCGCGCAGTCGACAACGATCTTCAGGCCGTTAAGGTTCAGCTCGCTGGGAAAGGTGCCTTTACAGAATTCAATATAGCGGCCTGCGGCATCGACGATACGGCTGGCGCGGCCCAGTTCCGCCGATTCCACGCAGGTCAGCGGCTTTTCCATTTCCTGTTCAATCGCCTCTTCCACGTCATCCGGCAGCTTGGTCCCTTCAGAGGAGAAGAATTTAATGCCGTTATCTTCAAACGGGTTATGCGATGCAGAAATAACGATGCCTGCCTCTGCGCGAAAAGTGCGCGTCAGATAGGCAACAGCTGGCGTAGGCATCGGGCCGGTAAAGGAGGCGGAAAGCCCGGCGGCGGCCAGACCCGCTTCCAGCGCCGATTCCAGCATATAGCCGGAAATGCGGGTATCTTTGCCGATAATGATTTTTTTAGAGCCGTGGCGCGCCAGCACCTTACCTGCCGCCCAGCCAAGCTTAAGTACAAAATCAGGCGTGATAGGCATTTCGCCTACTTTGCCACGAATGCCGTCGGTGCCAAAATATTTACGGTTACTCATGCGTTTATTCCTTCGCTGAACGTGTCGCTTCGACGACGCGCATCGCCTCTACGGTCTCTTTAACGTCGTGTACGCGGATAATCTGCGCACCCTGCATAGCTGCAATCACTGCACAAGCCAGGCTGCCGGTCAGACGTTGAGAAGGCCCTACATTCAGCAGTTGTCCAATCATCGATTTGCGCGACATACCAACCAGCAGCGGCAGACCAAAATGGTGAAAGTCGGCCAGATGCGCCAGTAATTGATAGTTGTGGCTGAGATTCTTACCGAATCCGAAGCCTGGGTCGAGTAGCAGCTGCGATTTTTTAATCCCGGCAGCTTCACAGCGGGCGATTTGCCGGGCGAAAAACTCATCGATCTCCTGCAGCAAATTGTCATAGTGCGGTGCCGTCTGCATGCTGGCCGGTTCGCCCTGCATATGCATCAGACAAACCGGCAAGCCAGTTTCCGCCGCCGCCTCCAATGCGCCGGGAAGCTGAAGCGAGCGGATATCGTTAATGATGTGAGCGCCTACTCGCGCTGATTCCCTTATGACTTCAGGTTTTGACGTATCGACGGAAATCCACACTTCGAAGCGTTGCGCGATTGCCTCCACGACGGGAATAACGCGCTCCAGTTCCTGCTCAGTACTGACTTCCTCTGCGCCGGGCCGGGTAGATTCACCGCCGATATCGATAATGGTCGCACCGGCGTTAATCATCTCATTAGCATGGGTCAGCGCCGCAACCAGCGTATTGTGCTGGCCGCCGTCGGAAAAAGAGTCAGGTGTGACGTTAAGAATGCCCATGACATGGGGATGTGACAAATCCAGGTGGGAATCCCGAGCGTACAGCTTCATCTTTAACTTTCCTTTCTGCGTTTGGTCATATTCTGGATGTAAAAAACCCCGGACCAGCCGGGGTTTTCAGATGTCTTTTACAGTTATTTATTAAACTGCTCAGACATGGTATTGCCTGGATTCGGCGTGCGCGGCTCATCAACCGGACGCGGCGCCTTCGGCGAACCGTTGTTATCCGAGCTGCCGGAACCGGTGCCTGGATCTTCCCAGCCTGCCGGCGGACGCACTTCACGGCGCGCCATAAGGTCGTCGATTTGCGGCGCGTCGATGGTTTCATACTTCATCAGCGCGTCTTTCATCGCGTGCAGGATATCCATATTTTCGTTCAGGATACGACGAGCGCGCTGATAGTTGGTATCAATCAGCTGCTTCACTTCCTGATCGATCAGGCGCGCGGTTTCGTCAGACATATGCTTGGCTTTCGCTACTGAGCGGCCGAGGAACACTTCACCCTCTTCTTCCGCATAGAGCAACGGACCCAGTTTTTCCGAGAAGCCCCACTGCGTCACCATGTTACGCGCCAGATTGGTGGCAACTTTAATGTCGTTGGAGGCGCCGGTGGAAACATGCTCCGGTCCGTAGATGATCTCTTCCGCCAGACGACCGCCGTACAGCGTAGAAATCTGGCTTTCCAGCTTCTGACGGCTGGCGCTGATCGCATCGCCTTCCGGCAGGAAGAAGGTCACGCCCAACGCGCGGCCGCGCGGGATAATCGTTACTTTGTGCACCGGATCGTGTTCCGGCACCAGGCGACCGATAATGGCATGGCCCGCTTCGTGGTAGGCGGTAGACTCTTTCTGCGCTTCCGTCATTACCATGGAGCGACGTTCCGCACCCATCATAATTTTATCTTTCGCTTTCTCGAATTCTACCATCGATACAACGCGCTTGTTGCCACGTGCGGCAAACAGCGCCGCTTCGTTGACCAGGTTAGCCAGGTCGGCGCCGGAGAAGCCAGGGGTGCCGCGCGCGATAATTGCCGCGTCAATGTCGGTAGCCAGCGGCACGCGACGCATATGGACTTTCAGAATTTGCTCACGGCCGCGCACGTCCGGCAGACCAACAACGACCTGACGGTCGAAACGGCCTGGACGCAGCAGCGCCGGGTCAAGCACGTCGGGACGGTTGGTCGCGGCGATAACGATGATGCCTTCATTGCCTTCAAAACCATCCATCTCGACCAGCATCTGGTTCAGGGTCTGCTCACGCTCATCGTGACCGCCGCCCAAGCCAGCGCCGCGTTGACGGCCAACGGCGTCGATCTCATCGATGAAGATGATGCAGGGAGCAGCTTTTTTCGCCTGCTCGAACATATCGCGTACGCGTGACGCACCCACGCCGACGAACATTTCCACGAAGTCGGAGCCGGAAATGGTGAAAAACGGCACTTTCGCTTCGCCGGCGATCGCTTTCGCCAGCAGCGTCTTACCCGTACCCGGCGGGCCCACCATCAGAACGCCTTTCGGAATTTTACCGCCCAGTTTCTGGAAGCGGCTCGGCTCGCGCAGGTATTCCACCAGCTCGCCGACTTCCTCTTTCGCTTCGTCACAGCCTGCGACGTCGGCGAAAGTGGTTTTAATCTGATCTTCCGTCAGCATGCGGGCTTTGCTTTTGCCAAAGGACATCGCGCCTTTGCCGCCGCCGCCCTGCATTTGACGCATAAAGAAGATCCAGACGCCAATCAGCAGCAGCATCGGGAACCAGGAGATGAAGATAGAAGCCAGCAGGCTCGGCTCTTCCGGCGGTTCACCGACAACTTTTACATTTTTAGTCAACAGGTTATCGAGCAACTTGGGATCGTTGACGGGAATGTAGGTCGTGTATCGATTACTGTCTTTTTTGGTAACGTTGATTTCACGCCCGTTAATACGTGCCTCGCGGACCTGATCCTGGTTCACTTCCGACAGGAAGGTTGAATAATCAACCCTACGGCCATTCGACTCGCTGGGCCCAAAGCTCTGGAAGACAGACATCAGCACGACCGCGATGACTAACCAGAGAATCAGGTTTTTCGCCATGTCACTCAAGGGATTAACCTCATATTACAACTGTGTTAACAGACAGCGTAGGGTACTATAGTTTGCGCCCTGTCGCTACAATGTACACTTCGCGTGAACGTGACCGCGAAGCGTCCGGCTTACGAATTTTCACTTTCGTAAACAGGGAGCGAATTTCCCGCAGGTATTCATCGAAGCCATCTCCCTGAAATACTTTCACTACAAAGCTGCCACCGGGTGCCAGAATATCGCGACACATTTCCAGCGCCAGCTCAACCAGATACATCGACCGGGGAATATCCACAGCGGGGGTGCCGCTCATGTTGGGCGCCATATCGGACATGACAACCTGAACTTTCTCTTCGCCGACGCGTTCCAGCAGCGCCTTCACTACCGATTCTTCACGAAAATCGCCCTGAAGGAAATCGACACCAACGATAGGATCCATAGGCAGAATGTCACAGGCAATGATACGCCCTTTCGAACCGATTTGGGTTGCGACATACTGTGACCATCCGCCGGGGGCGGCGCCGAGATCAACTACCGTCATGCCGGGCTTAAACAGCTTATCGCCCTGCTGTATTTCATCAAGTTTAAACCAGGCGCGCGAACGCAACCCTTTTTTCTGTGCCTGTTGCACATATTTATCGCTAAAGTGTTCCTGAAGCCAGCGGCTGGAACTGGCTGAACGCTTTTTACCTGTCATACTTTTTCCAACTATTCTTCATCGTAGCGATAAATAACCAAACTGACGGCTGTCGCGTTTGGTGATATACCAGAGATGGCGGTAGAATGTACCGTTTTCAATCCCAATGTAAGTAAAAATATACGATGAATCTGAGTACCAAACAAAAACAGCACCTGAAAGGTCTGGCGCACCCGCTGAAACCTGTCGTTATGCTGGGCAACAACGGCCTTACCGAAGGCGTGCTGGCCGAGATCGATCAGGCGCTTACGCATCACGAACTGATTAAGGTGAAGATCGCTACCGAAGATCGGGAAACGAAAAACCTGGTGGTGGAAGCCATTGTTCGCGAAACGGGAGCCTGTAACGTGCAGGTTATCGGCAAGACGCTGGTGCTGTACCGCCCGACAGAAGAACGTAAAATCTCCCTGCCGCGTTAATCGCGTTCGCTGATGACTCAGCCGGAAGAAATTGCCACGCTCCTGCACTGGATAAAAGGCCGCGATGCGGCCTTTTTCCTTTCTTTACAATCATGCGACGCTTTAAAGCTGCGTTGCAGTGATTAAAGATATTCTACTTTCAGAATTTCATACTCGACGTCGCCGCCTGGCGTTTTGATCACCACCACGTCGTCCGCCTCTTTACCGATCAGTCCGCGCGCCATCGGCGAGTTCACGGAAATTAAATTCTGCTTATAGTCTGCCTCATCGTCGCCGACGATACGCCAGGTCGACTCTTCGTCAGTATCAAGATTCAGAACGGAAACTGTCGCGCCGAAAATCACGCGGCCATTGTTTGGCATTTTCGTTACGTCGATAACCTGCGCGTTAGACAGCTTGGCCTCGATCTCCTGAATACGCCCTTCACAAAAGCCCTGCTCTTCGCGTGCGGCATGATACTCGGCATTCTCTTTCAGATCGCCATGTTCACGCGCTTCCGCAATGGAGGCAATAATACGGGGGCGTCTGACGGTCTTCAGCTCTTCGAGTTCTTCACGCAGCTTCTCTGCGCCCCTTAACGTCATCGGAATCTGATTCATTTTAATACCTCGTCATCGGTCCTGTTTGCTTGTTGTCGTCCTGACCAGTGGTCGTCGGCCAGACGCGTTGTGCAACGCTACCGGCTGATTCGCAAACAAAAGAAACCTGACCCGGAGCAAGCTCCAGGTCAGGATTCAGGTTTGCATTTTGATACGTATTTTAACCCAGAGTTCCCTGTGGGTCATCGTTTACTTTCTACCGTGATGCACCGTAGTATGACGGCTTCACCCGTCAGTTACCGCGAGATTATGCGATTTTCACGACTTGTTACCGGACTAACCTGTGCGTTTATGCTGCAAGCTCACGCAGCACCTGTGGAAGAATACACACAATACTTACCGGATGGCGCAAACCTGGCGCTGATGGCACAAAAAGTGGGTTCATCAACGCCGCTGGTCGATTATCACAGTAAACAAATGGCTTTGCCAGCCAGCACCATGAAAGTAGTGACGGCGCTCGCAGCCCTGCTGGAGCTGGGCCCTGACTTTCGCTTTCGCACCACGCTGGAAACCCAGGGCAAAGTTGCCGACGGCACGCTGAAAGGCGATCTGGTCGCACGCTTCGCCGGCGATCCGACGCTGTCGCGTCAGGATTTGCGCAATATGGTGGCGGCGCTGACCAAACAGGGCATCACCCATATTCAGGGCAATCTGGTGATCGATACCTCGGTCTTCGCCAGCCACGACAAGGCGCCAGGCTGGCCATGGAATGATATCACGCAATGTTTTAGCGCACCGCCAGCCGCCGCCATCGTCGATAAGAACTGTTTCTCCGTTTCGCTTTATAGCGCCGAACGCCCTGACGACAACGCCTTTATCCGCGTCGCGTCTTACTATCCCGTCAATATGTTCAGCCAGGTGCGCACCTTAGCTAAGGGCTCGCCGGACGCGCCCTACTGTGAGCTGGACGTGGTGCCGGGCGAGCTGAACCGCTTTACGCTGACGGGCTGCATGACGCAACGCAGCGAGCCTCTGCCGCTGGCTTTTTCGATACAGGACGGCGCCGCCTGGGCGGGCGCGATTTTGAAAGCGATGCTGCATGACGCGGGTATTGACTATACCGGCCATCTTGTCCGCCAGACGCGCGTCACCGAACCTGGCGCCGTGCTGGCGGAAACGCAGTCCGCGCCGCTGCGCGACCTGCTGAAAACCATGCTGAAAAAATCGGACAATATGATTGCCGATACGGTGTTCCGTACTATCGGTCATCACTATTTTAACGTGCCGGGCACCTGGCGCGCAGGCTCCGACGCCGTGCGTCGCATTCTGCGTCAAAAGGCGAATATCGATCTGGGCAACAGCATTCAGGTCGACGGCTCCGGGCTGTCGCGTCACGATCTGATCGCCCCGGCGACCATGATGGAAGTGTTGCAATATATTGCGCAAAACGATCAGCAGCTAAACTTTATCTCGATGCTGCCGCTGGCAGGCTACGACGGCACGCTGCGTTATCGCGGCGGGCTGCATGAGGCGGGCGTCGACGGCAAAGTCTCCGCGAAAACCGGTTCGCTCTCCGGCGTCTATAATCTGGCTGGCTTTATCACTACCGCCAGCGGGCAGCGCGTCGCTTTCGTGCAGTTCCTCTCCGGTTACGCCGTGCCGCCTGAGGATAAGAAAATACGTCGGGTACCGCTGGTGCGCTTCGAAAGCCGTTTATATAAGGATCTCTATCAAAATAACTGAGACTGATGAAAATACTTATCGTAGAAGATGATGCGCTGTTGCAGGAGGGCGTCGCCCTTGCGCTGGGCGGCGAAGGCTATGTCACCGACTGTGCCGCTAAAGGCGCGCAGGCGGAGACGCTGCTGCACAGCGGGCAATACAGCCTCATCGTTCTCGATCTCGGCCTGCCGGATATGGACGGCGCGGCGTTGCTGCGGCGCTGGCGTCGGCAGGGCATCGATCTGCCTGTGCTGATCCTGACGGCGCGTGATGCGCTGGAGGATAGGGTCAGCGGACTGGATGCCGGCGCCGACGATTATCTGGTTAAGCCATTTGCCCTGGCGGAGTTGAAGGCGCGCGTGCGCGCGCTGATCCGTCGCTATCAGGGGCGCAGCGATAACCAAATTCAGCACGGCGATCTGACGTTGAATCTCGCCTCGCTTCAGGTTTCCGTCGAAAATCAGCCGATTGAAGTAACGCCGAAAGAGTTCGCGCTGCTGACGCGCCTGCTGATGCGTATTGGCCAGACGGTGCATCGCGAGACGCTGCAGCAGGATCTTTACAGCTGGCAGGATGATAACGGCTCCAACACGCTGGAAGTGCATATTCATAATCTGCGCCGCAAACTGGGCAAAGATCGCATTAAAACGGTGCGCGGCGTCGGCTACCGGTTGGAAGAACGTCAATGAACAGCATGCGTCGGCGGCTGCTGATGATGCTGGCGCTGATCCTGCTGACCTGTCAGCTAATGAGCGCGATCTGGCTCTGGCATGAGAGCCGGGAACAGATCGGCTTTCTGGTCAACGAAACGCTGACGGCGAAGTCGCGCAATCAACATGTCGAAAACGAAATTCGCGAAGCGATCGCCTCGCTGCTGCTGCCTTCGCTGGTGATGGTGGGCTTTACCCTTATTCTCTCTTTCTGGGCCATCAGCTGGATCATTCGCCCGTTGAACGCGCTACAGGCCAGCCTGGCCGAACGCTCCGCTGATAACCTCACTCCCCTGCCGACCTTTTCCGATATGGAGGAGATCGTGGCGGTGACGCGCGCGCTCAACCAGCTGCTGGCGCGTCTTAACCAGACGCTGCAACAGGAAAGATTATTCACCGCCGATGCGGCGCATGAACTGCGCACGCCGCTGGCGGGCCTGCGACTGCATCTGGAACTGCTGGCGCAACAGGAAATTAAGCAGGCGCCGATGCTGGTGGCGCGCGTCGACCAGCTGATGCATGTCATTGAGCAACTGCTGATGCTGTCGCGCGCCGGACAGGCGTTGGCCAGCGGGCATTATCAAACGCTGAGCTGGCAGCAGGATATTTTCGCTCCGTTACAGGACGAAATAGAAGAGATGATGAAGCAGCGCCAACAGCGTCTGGTCTGGCCGCAAGAGGATGGTCGGGTGCAGGGCGATGCCGTGTTGCTGCGCCTGATGCTGCGTAATTTGCTGGAGAATGCGTCGCGTTACAGCCCGGAAGCCTCTGCAATCACGCTACAGCTCCAGATCGAACAGGAAGGCAGCCTGCTGCGCGTGCTGGACGAGGGCGGTGGCATTGATGAAGAGACCGCGAGCGAGCTGACGCAGGCGTTTCATCGTCGCGATCGTCGCTACGGCGGCAGCGGGCTGGGATTAAATATTGTGCTGCGCATTTTACAGCTGCACGGCGGCAAGCTGCAGCTCAGCAATCGCCGCGATCGTTCCGGTCTGGATGCGCAATGCCGGTTGCCCGCCACCCTGAACTGAAGAAGCGGCGGCAAACAGAGTAAACAGCGCACTGAAAAGAAAAAGGAAATGACGATAAGGCGTGGTGTCCCCCAACGATAAATAATTAGGGGATGATAAACATTTTCTTTATCATCTGGCTATTTTTTGCTCTGGTAGTAAAAAATGGGCATAAAAAAGCCCGGCGTAACCGGGCTTATCGTTGAGCGGCCATTTAGCGCTGGTAGATGATTTCGACGCCTTCGTCGTCATCCTCATCCCAGTCGTCGTCCCACTCTTCGTCCACTTCTTCTTCCGCCTGCTCCAGCGCTTCACGGTGGTAGTCATCCCACATGAATTCTGCTTTCTCAGGTTTCTTCTCTTCCTCTTCCGCCTCTTTCGGATTGGCGATCAGGAAGGACATGACGTCCCAGCAAAGCGCGTTAACACCGGTCTGGCTGGCGGCAGAGATCAGGTAATATTTTTCTTCCCAGCCCAACGCTTCGACGATCGCTTTCGCGCGGGCTTCCGCCTCTTCCTGATCCAGCAGGTCGACCTTATTGAACACCAGCCAGCGCGGTTTGCGGTACAGTTTCTCACTGTATTTTTCCAGCTCGCCGAGGATAATGCGCGCGTTTTCCACCGGATCGGATTCGTCGATCGGCGCCAGATCGATCAGGTGCAACAGCACGCGGCAACGCTCAAGATGTTTCAGGAAGCGAATGCCCAGACCTGCGCCTTCAGCAGCCCCTTCAATCAGACCAGGGATGTCCGCTACCACAAAGCTTTTTTCGCTGTCCATGCGCACCACGCCAAGGCTTGGCACCAGGGTGGTAAACGGATAGTCGGCAACTTTTGGCTTTGCGGCGGAAACGGCGCGGATAAAGGTGGATTTACCGGCGTTAGGCAGGCCCAGCATGCCGACGTCCGCCAACAGCATCAGCTCCAGCTGCAGATCGCGTTTTTCGCCCGGCGTCCCCATCGTCTTTTGACGCGGCGTACGGTTAACGGACGATTTAAAACGGGTGTTGCCCAGGCCGTGCCAGCCGCCCTTCGCCACCATCAGCTTCTGCTCATGCCGCGTCAGGTCACCCAACGTTTCGCCGGTGCCCTGATCGATCACGCGCGTGCCGACCGGCACTTTAATCACGATATCTTTGCCGCGTTTGCCGGTACAGTCGCGGCTCTGACCGTTCTGTCCACGCTCGGCGCGGAACGATTTCTCGAAACGATAGTCGATCAGCGTGTTGAGGTTTTCGTCAGCCAGCAGGTAGACATCACCGCCGTCACCGCCGTCACCGCCGTCAGGGCCGCCTTTCGGGATATATTTTTCACGACGGAAGCTGACGCAACCATTACCGCCATCACCTGCGACAACCAGAATTGTCGCTTCATCAACAAACTTCATTTACCTTCTCCGTAAATCATTCACCTGGCGACCGGACATGCCGGTGCGGCTGTATTCCGCCGAGGCCATAAGCGATGACCCGTTGCGGAAAGGCTGTACGTAAAGTGTACAGCAAATCAGGCAAGCTCAAAATGTAAAAAGCCCCGCAATACTCTGCGGGGCTTTCATTCTCTGGCAGGCTGATTAATCAACCTGCAGCGCGACAACCTTACTCAGCAACGATGCTGACGTATTTACGGTTGTTCGGGCCTTTAACTTCGAATTTTACTTTACCGTTTGCAGTAGCAAACAGAGTATGGTCACGGCCAAGACCAACGTTGGTGCCTGCGTGGAATTTGGTGCCACGCTGACGAACGATGATGTTGCCAGCCAGTACTGATTCACCGCCAAAACGTTTTACGCCCAGGCGCTGTGCGTTAGAGTCGCGACCGTTACGTGTCGAGCCGCCAGCCTTTTTGTGTGCCATTTGTCAGATCTCCTCTCAGGCGCTGATGCCAGTGATTTTCACATCAGTGAACCACTGACGGTGGCCTTGCTGCTTACGGTGGTGTTTACGACGACGGAACTTAACGATCTTAATTTTGTCGCCACGACCATGAGCTACAACTTCTGCTTTGATCACGCCACCTGAAACCAGCGGTGCGCCGATAGTTACGTCGTCACCGTTTGCAATCATCAGAACCTGATCGAACTCAATAGTTTCGCCGGTTGCGATGTCCAGCTTTTCCAGGCGAACGGTTTGACCTTCGCTTACTCGGTGTTGTTTACCACCACTTTGGAAAACCGCGTACATATAAAACTCCGCTTCTGCGCTTGCCTTCTTCAATTGTCAGGCGGCGCGATAAAATATTCACAATAGGGCGCGAATTCTACGCAAAATTCCCTGGCTTGACAAGAGGACATAGCAAAGGATTGCAGAAAAAAAACGCAGCGCCATACTCAGGATTCAAGAGCCTCGTTTTTCAAGTACAATCTGTAATACATTACGTGGCACAGACATGGGCAAAGTCGCTTAACATGGCGCTGAACAGAGCAATAGCTGAACAGACTGATGAATTTAGAACAAATTAATGAATTAACCGCGCAAGACATGGCGGCCGTCAACGAGACCATTCTCTCACAGCTGAATTCAGATGTTTCGCTCATCAATCAGTTGGGTTACTACATCATCAGCGGCGGCGGAAAGCGTATTCGTCCGATGATCGCCATTCTTGCGGCGCGCGCTTTAGGGTATGAGGGGAATCAGCACGTCACTATCGCCGCGCTGATTGAATTCATTCATACCGCCACTCTGCTGCATGATGATGTCGTCGATGAATCGGATATGCGCCGCGGCAAAGCGACCGCCAATGCCGCTTTCGGCAACGCGGCCAGCGTGCTGGTAGGCGATTTTATCTATACCCGCGCCTTTCAGATGATGACCAGCCTGGGCTCGCTGCGCATTCTGGCGCTGATGTCGGAGGCGGTAAACGTCATCGCTGAAGGCGAGGTGCTGCAGCTGATGAACTGCAACGATCCCGACATCACCGAAGAAAGCTACATGCACGTCATTTACAGCAAGACGGCGCGCCTGTTTGAGGCGGCGGCGCAATCTTCTGGTATTCTCGCCGGCGGCAGCGCGACGCAGGAGCAGGCTTTGCAGGATTATGGCCGCTATATCGGCACCGCATTTCAGCTGATCGACGATCTTCTCGATTACAGCGCCGACGGCGAAACGCTGGGTAAAAATGTGGGCGACGATCTGAGCGAAGGCAAGCCGACGCTGCCGTTGCTGCATGCGATGCGCCACGGCAACGCGCAGCAGGCGGCGATGATTCGTGAAGCGATTGAGCAGGGAAATGGTCGCCATCTGCTGGATCCGGTTCTGGAAACGATGCGTCAGTGCGGATCGCTGGAGTGGACGCGCAGCCGCGCCGAAGAGGAAGCGGATAAAGCGATTGCCGCCCTGCAGGCGCTGCCTGAATCCCCCTGGCGCAGCGCGCTCGAAGCGCTGGCGCATATGGCCGTACAGCGCGATTCCTGATATATGACGGCGGGAGCTGACTCAGGCTCCCGTTTCTCTCCTTCGGTAATCTCTTCTCTTGCGTCGCTTTCCGCGCCGCTTTTAACCCATTCTGCTATCTGCCTTCCGCTTCACCGTTTGTGTTGCAGTCTTTATTAATCTTTTTGCGAAGAAAAACACATTTTGTCGGCCTCATTCAAAAATTACTGGAAACATATGGAGCCTGTTTGCTATAAAAACCCACTATAAATTGTTTAATAAGAAAAATATTGTGGGTTAACAACCTGATTAGCAAATCCTGTTTAACTTAAATTTTCTTAAAAAATCCGGTTGTTTCCATCAGGTGAAATAAGCATAGGGAGAAATGCGCTATGAAAAAGAATGTGAACCGTACAAAAAAGGACTGGCACACTGCCGATATCATCGCCGCCCTGCATAAAAAGGGAACCTCTCTGGCGGCCGTGTCGCGTAAAGCGGGACTAAGTTCATCAACGCTGGCTAATGCGCTTAATCGTCCCTGGCCGAAAGGCGAATGGCTGATTGCTGAAGCGCTTGCCGTTCATCCTGCAGAAATCTGGCCCAGCCGCTATTACGACCCCAAAACGAATAAGCTGCTGGATCGCAAGAATCTTATCCGCTCTCGTCCCTGACGCCAGTCCTAAAAAAAACAGCCCCCGCAAAGCGGAGGCTGTTGTTCAGCATGATTCCCGAAAGAATACGCGATTCTATTCGCCTTTGACGCGCTCGATGCTGGCGCCCATTGCGATAAGCTTATCTTCGATATGCTCATAGCCGCGATCGATATGGTAGATACGATCCACGATCGTAGTGCCTTCGGCAATGCAGCCCGCCAGCACCAGACTGGCCGAGGCGCGTAAATCGGTCGCCATGACCTGCGCGCCGGACAGTTTTTCAACGCCGTGACAGATCGCCGTATTGCTTTCAATTTCCGCATGCGCGCCCATACGGATCAGTTCCGGGATATGCATAAAACGGTTTTCGAAGATCGTCTCGGTAATGACGCCGGTGCCTTCCGCCACCAGGTTCAGCAGCGTAAACTGCGCCTGCATATCGGTAGGGAAACCAGGATGCGGCGCCGTGCGCACATTCACCGCCTTCGGACGTTTGCCGTGCATATCCAGGCTGATCCAGTCTTCGCCCGTCTCGATATCCGCGCCCGCGTCGCGCAGCTTCGCCAGTACCACATCCAGCGTATCGGGCTGCGTCTTATGACACACCACTTTGCCGCCAGAGATAGCCGCAGCCACCAGGAAGGTGCCCGTTTCGATACGATCCGGCAGCACGCGATAAACGCCGCCGCCCAGGCGCTCCACGCCTTCGATAGTAATGCGATCGCCGCCCGCGCCGGTGATTTTAGCGCCCAGGGTGTTCAGGAAGTTGGCGGTATCGACAATTTCAGGCTCGCGCGCGGCGTTTTCAATCACGGTGGTGCCGGTCGCCAACGTCGCGGCGGACATAATGGTCACCGTCGCGCCGACGCTCACCTTATCCATTACGATATGCGCGCCCTTCAGACGCCCATTAACCGACGCCTTAACGTAGCCCTCTTCCAGCTTGATTTCGGCGCCCAGCTGCTCAAGACCGGTAATATGCAGATCGACAGGGCGCGCGCCGATGGCGCAGCCGCCCGGCAGAGAAACCTGCCCCTGGCCGAAGCGCGCCACCAACGGCCCCAGCGCCCAAATGGACGCGCGCATGGTTTTCACCAGTTCATAAGGGGCGCAGTAAACATCGACCTTGCTGGCGTCCAGATGCACCGACCCATTGCGCTCCGCTTTGACACCCAGCTGACTCAGCAGCTTCATGGTGGTATCGATGTCCTTAAGTTTTGGGACATTCTGAATCTCTACCGGCTCTTCAGCCAGCAGAGCGGCGAACAGGATCGGCAGCGCGGCATTTTTGGCGCCGGATATGGTTACTTCACCACTCAGCCGGGTCGGACCCTGTACACGAAATTTATCCATTGCAACTGCTCTCTGTTGTCAATACTCAAAAGGCTGTTGAATCGCGGGCCGTGTGCCGCGTCAACAGCTTAGAAACCGTTTAGCTTACGATCCCGCGCCCACTCTTCAGGTGTGTAGGTTTTGATCGAAACAGCATGGATACGGTTATCGGCAATATATTCCATCAGCGGCGCATATACCGTCTGTTGCTTTTTCACACGGCTCAGCTCGGCAAAAATTTCGCCTACGGCAATAACCTGAAAGTGACTGCCGTCGCCGCTTACGTGGACCTCAGTTAAAGGCAGTGCGTTCATCAGCACTGTCTGAATTTCGCTATTTTCCATGATTTTTCTGGATTCGGTTGATGATAAACAGGCTGTTATATTAGTTGAAAGCGCATTTATCTTAAACAAGCAAAAAGCCCCTGACGATGCAGGGGCTTAGACGGCAATCCCGTTTGGTCAGACAGGATTATTAGCAGAAACAATGATCTGCTGTAAATTGTATAGCGTAATCAGGGAGTGTAATTTATCCGTGATGCCGCTAAAAACGGGGCGGGCTCCCTGCTGCTGCGCTATCTGGCGCAAATGCACCAGCAGCGCCAGTCCCGCAGAATCGACACGCTGCAGGCCAGAGACATCGATCGTCTCAATGTGCTGCATCACCTTTTCCCGTTGCTGCCACAGACCAATCAACGTTTCGCGATCGAGTTCGCCCTGCAGGAAAAGCGTTTTTGCCTCTACGTGCCAGCGCAGATCGTCAGCCATTGTTTTTCTGATCCAGCGTAATCGGCTGAGCCGCATAGTTTTTCAGCAGCTGCGTCAAACCATCAACGCCTTTGGTGCGCAGCGTGTCACTCCACTCATTTTGTTTGGTGGTAATCATGCTGATACCTTCTGCAATCATGTCATACGCCTGCCACTCGCCGGTGCGGCTGTTTTTACGCCACTGGAAATCCAGGCGCACGGGCGGACGGCCGTTAGGATCGATGATTGAGACGCGGATAGCGATAATGTTGGCATTGCCAAGCGGCTGCTCCGGGGCGATTTGGTAAGTCTGACCATGATAGAGCGCCAGCGCCTGGCCATACGCCTGCGCCAGGTAATCGCCGAACGCCTTGAAGTAGGCTTCGCGCTGCGCCGGCGTCGCTTCACGATAGTAACGGCCGAGCACCAGCGCGCCGGCATACTTGATCTGCACATAAGGCAGCAGTTCCTGACGCACGATTTCGCGCAGGTAGTTCGGATCCTGCTTGATTTTCGGCTGCTCATTTTTCAGACGGGTAAAAGTTTTTTGCGCCGCCTCGTTCATCAGCTTGTAGGGGTTGCTTTGGTCCGCCGCGTTTGCCGCCAGCGGTGCGATGACCAGCATAGCGACCATCAATAAACGTTTAAACATATCTATAGCCTCTTAAGGTTGGTCCGGGGTCGCAGGCGCCGGCTGCGCCGGCGCGTCCTGCTCCTGCTGCGTATTTTGGCTGTTCTGGCCGCCGTCGCCGCTCTTATACAAGAACTGACCGATAAGGTCTTCCAGCACCAGCGCCGATTTCGTGTCCTGCAGCGTGTCGCCGTCTTTCAGGATCGCCGTTCCCATATCAGGATCGTCGAAGCCGACGTTTAGCGCGAGATACTGCTCGCCCAGCAGCCCCTGGGTGCGGATTGCCAGCGAGCTGGTGTCGGGAAGATGGTTATATTTGTCTTCAATCGCCATCGTGACGCGCGGCGACAAGGTTTTCTCGTCCAACGAGATGTCCGTGACGCGGCCGATAACCACGCCGCCGATTTTCACCGGCGAACTGGTTTTCAGGCCGCCAATATTGTCAAAGGTCGCGTAAAGCTTCCATGTCGGTTCAGTGCCCAGCGATTTCACGTCCGCTACGCGCAGACAGAGAAACAGGATGGCGACCAGCGCCAGCAGCATAAACGCGCCTACCCAGATTTCACTTTTTTTGGTTTGCATTGCCTTAATTCCCAAACATCAGTGCCGTCAGCACAAAATCTAAACCGAGTACCGCCAGCGACGCGTGTACGACGGTGCGCGTCGTAGCCCGGCTAATCCCTTCAGAAGTCGGGATAGCGTCGTAGCCGTTAAACAGGGCGATCCAGGTCACCGTTATGGCGAATACTGCGCTTTTAATCAAACAGTTAAGTACATCGGTACGGAAATCCACCGCATTCTGCATCGCCGACCAGAAGAAACCGGGGTCGATGCCCTTCCAGCTGACGCCGACCAGAGCGCCGCCCCAGATGCCGACGGCGGTGAAAATCATCGCCAACAGCGGCATGCTGATAAAGCCCGCCCAGAAACGCGGCGAGATCACCCGACGCAGCGGATCGACCGCCATCATCTCCATGCTGGAAAGCTGCTCCGTGGCTTTCATCAAACCGATTTCCGCCGTCAGCGCCGATCCCGCGCGTCCGGCAAACAGCAGCGCAGTGACGACCGGCCCCAGCTCGCGCAGCAGCGAAAGCGCCACCAGCATGCCGAGGCTGGTTTCGGCGCTGTAAGTCGTCAGAACCAGATATCCCTGCAGGCCCAGCACCATGCCGATAAACAAGCCGGAAACAAGAATGATCAGCAGTGACATCACGCCGACGCTGTAAAGCTGTTTGATTAACAGCGGAGCATGCTTGCGAAACTCAGGTTTGCCCGCCAATGCATGGAACAACATCAGGCCGGCGCGGCCAAAAGAAGCGCAGGTGCGGATCCCTTGGCGTCCTAATGACGCCAGAGCATGTAAGAACATCAGTTTATTGACTCCCTGAGCCGGTAAGATCGGCAAAATAATCGCCGGCCGGATAGCGGAAAGGCACCGGCCCGTCAGCAATGCCGTCGATGAACTGACGCACGCGCGCATCGGGATTTTCCTGCAGCGCCTTCGTCGTTCCCTGGGCAATAATTTTTTGTCCGGCAACAATATAGGCGTAATCGGCAATGCTCAAGACCTCCGGCACATCATGCGAAACCACGATGCAGGTCATGCCCAGCGAATGGTTAAGCTCATCAATCAGCTTTACCAGCACGCCCATGGTAATCGGGTCCTGCCCGACAAAAGGTTCGTCGAACATAATCAGGTCAGGCTCCAGCGCAATAGCGCGCGCCAGCGCGGCGCGTCTGGCCATGCCGCCCGACAGTTCTGAAGGCATCAGCTTCGCCGCGCCGCGCAGTCCGACCGCCTCCAGCTTCATCATCACCGTGCTATGCAATAGCGGCGGCGGCAGGCGAGTGTGCTCACGCAGCGGCCAGGCGACATTTTCATATACATTCAAATCGGTAAACAGCGCGCCGGACTGAAAAAGCATGCTCATGCGCTTGCGCGTTTCATACAGCCGTGAGCGCGAAAGCGCGGGAATATTCTCGCCGTCGAACCAGATTTCTCCGGCATCCGGCTGCAACTGCCCGCCAATAAGACGCAGCAGGGTTGTTTTGCCGATGCCGGAAGGCCCCATGATGGCGGTGACTTTTCCTTTTGGCACCGTTAACGAGATATTGTCGAAAATGGTGCGGTTGCCACGCGAGAAACTCACGCCGTGGACCTCAACCAGATTCGTAGATGGCTGGTGCATTGCTACCTCTGTTACCCATTTCAGGCGATATAAATCAGCTATGTTAATCGCACTCTCCTGACGATAGCCGCGAGTTTTACAGAAACTTACCGCCTCGTCGTAGCGAAAACCGGCATAAGTTTTACTTTTTGCTCGCAGACGGTCAAAATCATCGCCATTCTTTTTGCGACGCCCGCACAATGACGAGCCAGGCAAGCCGACAAGTATAACCGATCCAAGGATTTTTCATGCTCTTAGCCACTGCACTGTTAGTTATCGGTTTAGTTTTACTGGTTTATGGAGCCGATCGTTTAGTGTTTAGTGCCGCTATTCTTTGCCGCTCGTTAGGCATCCCCCGATCATTATCGGCATGACCATTGTCGGCATCGGCACTTCGCTGCCGGAGCTGATTGTTTCCTTCACGGCGGCGACGTACGGGCAAATGGATATCGCCGTCGGCACGGCGATAGGATCTAACATCACCAATATTCTTCTGATCCTGGGCGGCGCGGCGTTGCTGCATCCGCTGACCGTGCATTCCATGCTGGTGCGACGCGAACTGCCGCTGATGCTGCTGGTCACGCTGCTGTGCGGCGTGATGCTATTCGATAATCAGCTTAGCCGGGGCGACGGCCTGGCGCTGATCGCCATCGCCTTTCTTTACCTGCTGTTTATTATTCGCATCGCCCGTCGCGCGGAAAGAGATAACAGCGACTCCCTGACGCGGGAACAGGTGGCCGAGCTGCCGCGAGACGACGCGGGCAATACCGTCGCTTTTCTCTGGCTGGCGGTCGCGCTGATTATTCTGCCGATGTCCACCCGCATGGTGATCGATAACGCGACGGTTATCGCCGACTACTTAGGCGTCAGTGAGCTGGTTATCGGCCTGACGATCATTTCGGTGGGCACCAGCCTGCCGGAGCTGGCTACCGTGATCGCCGGCGCATTAAAAGGCGAAGATGATATCGCCATCGGCAACCTTATCGGCTCGAACATTTATAATATGGCTATCGTGCTGGGCCTGCCGGCGCTGATACAACCCGGCGCGTTCGACAGCGCCGTTATTGAGCGCGACTACTGGGTTATGCTGGGCGTCAGCGCCCTGTTTACGCTTATCTGCCTGCAGCGTAGCCGTCGTATCGGCCGTCGCGCCGGCGCCGTGCTACTGGCCGGTTTTATCATCTGGGTAGCGGTGCTCTACCTGCAACCATTGAGTCTCAACGGATAAAGGACTGATATCAATGTCTCACCTTATGCTCGAACCAGGCTTTGATTTCCAACAGGCTGGTAAAGAAGTGCTTCATATTGAACGTCAGGGGCTGGAGCAGCTTGACCAATACATTAATGAAGATTTCACTTGTGCCTGCGAAAGAATTTTTTACTGCCAGGGAAAAGTGGTGGTAATGGGCATGGGCAAATCGGGACATATTGGTAAAAAAATGGCGGCGACCTTCGCCAGCACCGGCACGCCCGCCTTTTTCGTGCATCCGGCCGAGGCCAGCCATGGCGATCTCGGCATGGTCAGCGCCAACGATATCGTTATCGCAATCTCCAACTCCGGCGAGTCGAATGAGATCTTAGCGCTGATTCCGGTGCTGAAACGGCTTAAGGTCGAACTGATTTGCCTGACCGGGCGACCGGAGAGCACCATGGCGCGCGCCGCGGATATTCATCTCTGTGTTAA
This sequence comes from Mixta calida, assembly GCF_002953215.1. Taxonomy (NCBI): domain Bacteria; kingdom Pseudomonadati; phylum Pseudomonadota; class Gammaproteobacteria; order Enterobacterales; family Erwiniaceae; genus Mixta; species Mixta calida. Next base: position 568,410 of record NZ_CP026378.1, on the reverse strand, counting down.
AGTGCCGCAGGAAGCCTGCCCGCTCGGCCTTGCGCCGACCTCCAGCACCACCGCGACGTTGGTGATGGGCGACGCGCTGGCGGTGGCGCTGCTTAAGGCGCGCGGCTTTACCGCCGAAGATTTTGCCCTTTCGCATCCGGGCGGCGCGTTGGGACGCAAGCTGTTGCTGCGCGTCAGTGATATCATGCACACCGGCGACGAAATCCCTCACGTGACGAAAGATGCCTCGCTGCGCGACGCGTTGCTGGAAATCACGCGTAAAAACCTTGGTATGACGGCGATCGTGGACGATCTGATGCAGATTCAGGGAATTTTTACCGACGGTGATTTACGCCGCGTCTTCGATATGGGCATCGATTTTCAACAGGCCGCTATCGCCAGCGTGATGACGCCGGGCGGCGTGCGGGTGCGTCCCGGCATGCTGGCGGTCGACGCGCTTAACCTGATGCAGAATAAGCATATCACCGCCGTTATGGTCGCCGACGGCGATCAGCTGATCGGCGTCGTGCATATGCATGACATGCTGCGCGCTGGCGTAGTATAACCAGATGGAAACGAGAATGACGCAAGAACTGGACGTCGTGGAGACCTGCTACGGCGCAGTAAGCCGGGACGTAATCAAGCGAGCAGAAGCGATTCGCCTGCTGATTTGCGATGTGGACGGCGTAATGTCCGATGGCCTGATCTATATGGGCAACAGCGGCGAAGAGCTGAAGGCATTCAACGTCCGCGACGGTTACGGCATCCGCTGCCTGCTAACCTCCGATATCGACGTCGCTATTATTACCGGGCGCCGTGCGAAACTGCTGGAGGATCGTTGTCAGACGCTGGGCATTACACATCTTTACCAGGGGCAGTCCGATAAGCTTTTGGCCTTCCGGGAACTTCTGGATAAACTGTCGCTACGCCCTGAGCAGGTCGCCTATATCGGCGACGATCTCATCGACTGGCCGGTGATGGCACAGGTGGGCCTGAGCGTGGCGGTGGCCGACGCGCATCCTCTACTGCTAGGGCGCGCCAGGTATGTAACCCGCATCGCCGGCGGACGCGGCGCGGTGCGTGAACTCTGCGATCTGATTTTGATCGCCCAGGATAAGTTTGATGACGCCAAAGGGCAATCGGTATGAGTAAAACCAGGCGTTGGATAACGTTACTGCTGGCATTGATCGCCATTATCTTGCTCGGCTGGAATCTCGCCGGCAATGATGAAAACCAGGGGCCGCAGGAAACCAATAATCAGGAACCGACCTATACCAGTGCAAACTCCAGCACCGTGGTCTATAACCCGGCAGGCAGTCTCAGCTACAAGTTGGTTTCGGATAAGGTGACCTATTTTTCGACCGATGAGATCAGCTGGTTCGATAATCCGCTGATGACCACCTATGACGAAAACAAGATCCCTGCCTGGTCAGTACGCGCGGATAAAGCCAAACTGACAAAAGACCGCATGCTTTATCTCTATGGTCACGTTGAAGTCAACAGCCTGACGAAAGACGCTCAGCTTGAGCGGATTAAAACCGATAATGCGCAGGTCAATCTGGTGACGCAGGATGTGCAGTCTGACGACCAGGTAACACTTTATGGCCGCGGCTTTAATTCTACTGGTATGAAAATGCGCGGTAATTTACGGACGAAAACGGCCGAGCTGATTGAAAAGGTCAAAACTAATTATGAAATCAATGCACAACAACAGCCTTAAGCTTCTGCTTATCACTACCCTGCTGGCCGCCAGCGTTCCGGCTCTGGCATTAACGGGCGACTCCGAAAAGCCCGTTAATATCGATTCCGCTAACCAGGCGCTGGATCTGCAAGGCAACGTCGCGACCTTTACCGGTAATGTGATCGTGACGCAGGGTTCGATCAAAATTACCGCCGATAAAGTCGTCGTAACGCGTCCTGGCGGCGACAGCAACAAAACCATCGTTGACGCTTACGGTACGCCGGCGACCTTTTATCAGCTGCAGGACGACGGCAAACCGGTAAAAGGTCATGCTCAGAAGATGCATTATGAGCTGGCGAAGGATTTTGTTGAACTGACGGGCAACGCCTATATCGAGCAGCTGGACAGCAATGTCAAAGGCGATCGTATCACCTATTTGGTGAAAGAGCAGAAAATGCAGGCGTTTAGCCAGGGCCAGAACAAGCGCGTGACAACCGTACTGGTGCCTTCGCAGCTGCAGGATAAATCCGGCGCCTCTAATGGCCAACAGAAGAGTAACTGATTCATATGGCAACACTACTCGCTGAAAATCTGGCGAAAGCCTATAAAGGCCGCCGCGTGGTGGAAGATGTCAGCCTGCAGGTTAAATCGGGCGAAATCGTCGGTCTGCTGGGACCAAACGGCGCGGGCAAAACCACCACCTTTTATATGGTTGTTGGCATTGTGCCGCGCGACGCCGGGCGCATCGTGATTGATGATGAAGACATCAGTATTTTACCGCTCCATGCCCGCGCCCGTCGCGGCATCGGCTACCTGCCGCAGGAAGCGTCGATATTCCGTCGCCTCAGCGTCTATGACAATCTGATGGCCGTGCTGCAGGTGCGCGACGATCTGACCACCGAACAGCGTCAGGATCGCGCAAACGAGCTGATGGAAGAATTCCATATTGAACATCTGCGCGACAGTCTCGGCCAGGCGCTCTCCGGCGGCGAACGGCGTCGTGTGGAAATTGCGCGCGCGCTGGCGGCGAACCCCAAATTCATCCTGTTGGATGAACCCTTCGCCGGCGTCGACCCGATCTCCGTTATCGATATCAAAAAGATTATCGAACACCTGCGTGACAGCGGTCTCGGCGTGCTGATCACCGACCATAACGTCCGTGAGACGCTGGCCGTTTGCGAACGCGCCTATATTGTGAGTCAGGGCCGTCTGATCGCCCATGGCACCCCGGAAGCGATTCTGGCCGATGAACAGGTGAAACGCGTCTATTTGGGTGAAGAGTTCAGACTCTGATATGGTGTCGGTTATGACAGTCTGCTATCAGGAAACGCTATTCTGAATATGAAGCAAGGTTTGCAACTCAGGCTCAGCCAACAGCTCGCCATGACGCCGCAGCTGCAGCAGGCTATTCGCCTGCTACAGCTCTCTACGCTGGAGCTCCAACAGGAGATTCAGCTGGCGCTGGAGAGCAACCCGTTGCTTGAGCAGACCGATAATGTCCATGAAGAGGTGGATTCCCGCGAGTATACCGAGAGTGAAACGCTCGATACGCGGGAGGCGCTGGAGCAGAAGGATATGCCGGAGGAGTTGCCGCTTGACGCCACCTGGGACGAGATCTACACCGCCGGCACGCCGTCCGGCACCGGTACCGACTATCGCGACGACGAACTGCCGGTCTACCAGGGTGAAACCACCCAGTCGCTGCAGGATTACCTGATGTGGCAGGTGGAGCTGACGCCGTTTACCGATACCGATCGCGCCATCGCCACCTCGATTGTCGATGCCATTGACGATACCGGCTATCTCACCGTCACGCTGGATGAAATCCGCGATAGCATGGGCGATGAAGAGGTGGCGCTGGATGAAGTCGAGGCGGTGCTGAAGCGCGTGCAGCGTTTCGATCCTGTTGGCGTTGGCGCCCGCGATCTGCGCGATTGCCTGCTGGTGCAGCTTTCGCAGTTCGCCAGCGATACGCCATGGCTGACGGAGGCGCAGCTGATTGTCAGCGAGCATCTCGATCTGCTGGCAAACCATGATTTCCGCAGTCTGATGCGCGTCACCCGCCTGAAAGAAGATGTATTGAAAGAGGCGATGGCGCTGATCCAGTCGCTCGATCCGCGACCAGGGCAGTCGGTAAACACCAGCGAACCGGAATATGTCATTCCCGACGTACTGGTGCGCAAAATCGGCAACCGCTGGACAGTAGAGCTCAACAGCGACAGCGTGCCGCGGCTGAATATCAACCAGCAATACGCGGCGCTGGGCAACTCAACGCGCAACGATAGCGACAGTCAGTTTATTCGCACCAATCTGCAGGAAGCGAAATGGCTGATTAAAAGCCTGGAAAGCCGGAACGATACGTTGCTGAAAGTCACGCGCTGTATCGTCGAGCAGCAGCAGGCCTTCTTTGAACAGGGAGAGGAGTTCATGCGCCCGATGGTGCTGGCAGATATCGCTCAGGCGGTCGACATGCATGAATCAACCATTTCCCGCGTAACGACGCAAAAATACCTGCACAGCCCGCGCGGTATTTTCGAACTGAAATATTTTTTCTCCAGCCACGTCAATACCGAGGGCGGCGGCGAAGCTTCCTCCACGGCGATCCGCGCGCTGGTGAAAAAACTCATCTCGGCGGAGAACCCCGCCAAACCGCTGAGCGACAGCAAGCTCACCTCTATGCTGTCCGAACAGGGCATTATGGTGGCGCGCCGCACCGTCGCAAAGTACCGAGAGTCTTTATCCATCCCGCCATCAAACCAGCGTAAACAGCTGGTTTGATACTCACTGAGAAGGAAGACGCTATGCAGCTCAATATTACCGGGCAACACATTGAAATCACGCCAGCTTTGCGCGAGTTTGTAAACACTAAGTTTGCCAAGCTGGAACAATATTCAGACCGGATAACCCAGGTCCACGTTGTGCTGAAGGTAGAGCGAGTGCAGCAGATAGCGGAAGCGACGCTGCACGTCAGCGGCGGCGAACTGCATGCGACTTCTGAGGCTAATGATATGTACGCGGCGATTGATGGCTTGATCGATAAGCTTTCTCGTCAGCTAACCCGGCATAAAGACAAGTTAAAACAACACTAACCTTCGCAAGGCGGAAGGAAGAACGGGCCGCTTGTAGTAATGCGGCACTATCGTGGGGCGATCTTTTTCGCCCCGTTTTTCCATTCACGCCACGCTGGCAAATTTTTACTGCTTTTCTCATCGTAAGACGCGTAAAGTAGCGCGATGCGCCAGTAAATGTGAACACGCAAGTGAAACTATGATGAACAACGAACTCTCACTGGAACTCAGCTCTGTACTTAACCTTGACTGTACCCGCAGCGGAGTGCATTGCCAGAGCAAAAAGCGGGCACTGGAAATCATCAGTGAACTGGCTGCCAAACAGCTTAATCTGCCGCACCAAACGGTGTTTGAAGCGATCCTGACGCGCGAGCGCATGGGCAGCACCGGCATCGGCAACGGCATCGCTATTCCGCACGGAAAGCTGGAAGAGGATACACTGCGTGCAGTAGGCGTATTTATCCGCCTCGATCAGCCAATCGGGTTCGATGCTATTGATAATCAACCGGTTGATCTGCTTTTTGCCTTGTTGGTACCGGCGGATCAATGTAAAACACATCTGCATACCCTTTCACTGGTGGCGAAACGGCTGGCCGACAAAACGGTATGCCGTCGTCTGCGGGCTGCGCAGAGTGATGAAGAGCTGTATGAGATCATTACCGCAGCGCCGGAAGAGAATCATTAATTACTACGCTTGCACTTTTGCCTGAACGGCGGGCTTGCGGCCCGTCGCGCAGGTTGAATGGGGAGACAACTTAATGGTGCTGATGATCGTCAGCGGTCGTTCAGGCTCAGGGAAATCTGTCGCGTTACGCGCGCTGGAAGATATGGGTTTTTACTGTGTGGACAACCTGCCGGTAACACTCCTGCCCGATCTGGCGAATTCGCTGGCTGCACGTAATATCTCGGCCGCCGTCAGTATAGATGTGCGTAATATGCCGGAGTCGCCGGATGTGCTGGAAAAGGCGCTGACCAGCCTGCCCGGCAGCTTTTCGCCGCAGCTGCTGTTCCTGGACGCGGACCGCAACACCTTAATCCGTCGCTACAGCGATACCCGCCGTTTGCATCCGCTCTCCAGCAAAAACCTGTCGCTGGAAAGCGCTATCGATGAAGAAAACGATCTTCTGGAGCCACTGCGATCGCGCGCCGATCTGATTGTCGATACGTCGGAAATGTCGGTGCATGAACTGGCGGAGATGCTGCGTACGCGTCTGCTCGGCAAGCGCGAGCGCGAACTCACGATGGTATTTGAATCTTTCGGTTTTAAGCATGGCATCCCTATCGACGCCGACTATGTTTTTGACGTGCGCTTTCTGCCTAACCCGCACTGGGACCCAAAGCTGCGTCCGATGACAGGCCTCGACAGACCCGTAGCGGCCTTTCTCGATCGTCACACTGAGGTGCATAACTTTATCTACCAGACGCGCAGCTATCTCGAATTATGGCTGCCGATGCTGGAAACCAATAATCGCAGTTATCTGACCGTCGCCATTGGCTGCACTGGCGGCAAACACCGTTCCGTCTATATTGCCGAACAGCTCGCCGACTATTTCCGTTCGCGCGGCAAGAATGTGCAATCCCGCCATCGCACGCTGGAAAAACGCAAATCATGACAGTCAGGCAAACCGTTGAAATTAAAAATAAGCTGGGCATGCATGCCCGCCCCGCGATGAAGCTGTTTGAACTGGTACAAAGTTTTGACGCTGAAGTGCTGCTGCGTAATGAGGCGGGCACCGAGGCGGAAGCCAGCAGCGTGATTGCGTTGCTGATGCTCGATTCGGCTAAAGGCGGCCACATTGAAATTGAAGCCACCGGCCCGCAGGAAGAGCAGGCGCTGGCGGCAGTCATTGAGCTGTTTGAAGCGGGCTTCGACGAAGAATAAGTCGTTACAGGCGGTGCTGCTGAATATATGTTGTGCCGCCCAGTTGACGCATCTGCCGCATGATCCATGCCTGCCGCTGACGCACATAGCCAGAAGGCGCATCCGCGCGGAAACGCAGCGGATTAGGCAGAACGGCGGCCAGCAGCGCCGCTTCTGTCATCGTCAGTCGGCTGGCGGGCTTATGAAAATAGCGCTGCGCCGCCGCCTCTACGCCAAATATGCCATCGCCAAACTCGGCGATATTCAGGTACACCGTCAGGATACGCCTTTTACTCCATACGCCTTCCAGTCCCAGCGTCAGCCCGGCCTCCAGCCCTTTACGCAGCCAACTACGGCCATCCCAAAGAAAGAGATTTTTCGCCGTTTGCTGTGAAAGCGTAGAGGCGCCGCGCATCCGTCCATTCTGCTTATCCAGCACCGACTCGATCGCCTCTACATCAAACCCCCAATGCTGAGGAAATTTTTGATCTTCTGCGGCGATGACTGCCAGCAGCATCCAGGGGGATATCTCCTCTCTCGACACCCAGTCAGAGTGCGCAACCCAGGAAAACTCCCCTTTAAGCCAGACGCCGACCTGCCGCTCCGCCATCACTGCTGAAAAAGGGACCGGCAAAAAAGCAAATAGTACGATCCCGGCCAGCCATAAGCCGACGATCGAAACGATCAGGCGCAGCAGCCAGCGTTTGCAAAAGCTTAACAGTTGTCCTTTACCGATACCCATACGATCCTGTCCAATCCGTTTTTTTTTCACTTATCAATTGCTCTCGTTACTGCCATGACTGGCCCTGAAGTTATTACGGTCGTGTAATGATAAAACAGCGCTTTTTGCGGCCAAATTTGCTGATTCAGAAATTCATATTTTGTTAATTTCTTCAAACATCAATAGGTTCCATGTCTTAGGAATCGGTTCCAAAGTTTAGACACCCTGCTGCTTTTACAGGAATTCAGCCTGAAGCCTTATGATTACCCATAAGGAAAAACATTTAAACCCCTTATGGAACGCCTGATAAGTGACCATGTTAACTAAAGAAAAGACAAAATAATTTCAAGTAAAGATGCTTTTCAGCGGACAATTTGACGTTTTTTAAACATGGATAATTAAGCGTTTTAACGCCCTGTCCTTACAGGCTGCGTTAAGCACTGAAATGAGCAGAGCTCACCCATAAGCTGAACTTTTTTGCGGCGCACCAGCGCACTTGTCATGAGAGCTATTTTTTTAAATTACAAGGCATTATGTAAAAGTGATGCTCATCAAGTGTAACGGGTAAAGCCAAAAAAAGCGTACCTGAATATTGACGCTGGACGATGAAAGTTTTTTGCAATGAAATCCTTTACAAAAGCTTAATTTGACGCCAATATAGGGCCTTAGTTAATTTCTTGCTTGACTGTGTCATTAAATTAATGTTTTCTGGGTGTCAACGCTGGCCTACATCACATATTTTAATGAATCTTTTAACAGATACTGTGAGATTTGCTAAGGTGTGTCAAAGCGTTACCCAATACCATGCTTGTGCCGCTTGTTAACTCTTCTAAGAATGGCTTGAGCAAACCTTTTCCCTGGTGTTGGCGCAGTATTCGCGCACCCCGGCACAAGCCGGGGTCATTTTTTTTCTGCTTCCTGCTTTTCAATCCATTCACGTAATATCGCCACATCGTGTCGCCATTCTTGCTTCAGCTCGTCGATCCACTCCTGTACGTTATCCCACCATGCAGGCAATTCCGGGCTCTGAATCTGTTTCGATAGCTGTTGCAAGTGCTGCAAGCCCACCGAGCCCGCAGCGCCTTTGATTTTATGCCCTTCTTCAGTAATGCCCTTTTGATCGCGCGCCATCATATTAGAATCCAGCACCGCCAGATAACCCGGCATCATCTGTTCAAACATATCCAGGCTACGGGTGATCAGCGACGGGCCGACCAGCTCGATATACTGTTCCAGCATCGGTAGATCGAGAAGCGCCAGCTTTTTGTCATCCATACGCTCAGGGACGTCAGCCACTGCGTCATCCTGATAGTCCCAGAATTTTTTAATCATCGCGGTTAACGCCGGCACCGCCAGCGGCTTGCTGAGAACATCATCCATGCCGGCTTCCAGATACTCTTTTTTGTCTTTCAGCACGTTCGCCGTCAATGCGACTAACGGCGGTAGCCGCTCCCCTTTAAAGCGCTGATGAATGGCGCGCGCCACGTCCAGCCCCGTCATATCGGGCAGTTGGATATCCAGCAGCACCAGGTCGAACTCATCGGGATCAAACATATCCAACGCCGCCTGGCCGGTCATCGCCACTTCTACACTGTTGCCCAGCTTCTCAAGTACCGAGCGCGCCACCACGACGTTCAGCTCAATATCTTCAACCAGCAGCACGTGTAGCGCAGGCAGCGGCATTTCGTCAGCCAGCTGCTCATCTTCTACCTCTTCCGCAACGCGCGGCGCATTCAGCGTAACCGTAAAGCAGGAGCCTTCTCCCGGCGCACTGCGTACGGTAATATCGCCGCCCATCGCCTGCGCCAGACGGCGTGAAACCGCCAGCCCGATACCAGTGCCGGTAGCGGGCTTGCCGCCATGCTGATCCTTCACCTGATAGTACATGGCAAAAATTTTATCCTGCTCATCAAGCGGGATGCCCATGCCCGAATCTTCTACTTCAAAACGCAGCTGCTCCCTTTCATAAGTGACGCGAACCACTATTTCGCCCTGCTGAGTAAATTTCACCGCATTGCCGATCAGGTTCCATAAAATCTGACGCAGGCGCGTGCCGTCGGCGATGATTTTATGCGGCAGCGGCAGATGAGGCTGCAGAACAAATTTCAGGCCTTTCGGCTGCGCCAGCAGGCCGGAGAGGTTTTCCAGATCGGCAAGAAAACCGGTGAAGTCGAGCGGCTGGTTATCAAGCTGCACTTTACGCCGCTCGATTTTGTCCATCTCAATAACATCATTAAAAATATTGCCCAGCGTTATCGCTGAGACATGAATGGTTTTGAGATATTTCAGCTGCTCCTGATTCAGATCGGTATCCAACAGAATCCGACTCAGCCCAACGATGCCGTTAAGCGGCGTGCGCAGCTCATGGCTGATAGTCGAGATAAAGGTCGTCTTCTCGCGGCTGGCGTTTTCCAGCGCGTCCTGATAGCGCTTACGCTCGGTAATGTCACGACCGAAGCCCATCAGGCCGCTGCGTTTACCGACGCGATCGTAATAGGGCACTTTGCGGATTTCAAAACAGGCTTTACGCCCGTCGGGATATTGCAGCCACTGTTCATAGGTCAGAGAAACGTTATGGCGGAAAACTTTCTCATCCGTTTCCAAAACCTTGGTCGCCGCCTCTTCATCATAAACTTCTTTCGGCGTCAGACCGATGAGCTGTTTTTCGCTTTTGCCGGTCAGCAGCTCCATCGCGCGGTTGCAGCCGGAAAATTGCTGATCGATATTGCGATAGAAAACGAGGTCCGGGGAAGCATCGAGAAAAGAGCGCAGGAAAGAGGATTGCTGTTCAAGTTCTATCTGCGCCTGCTCGCGCCGCGCCATTTCCTCTTTCAGTTTGTCCACCACCAGCAGACGCGCCTCTTCCGCTTTGATACGGTCGGCAATCTCCTGATTTAGCTGGCTGATGGTCTCTTTCATCTGCTGGTTTAGTTCCAGATCGCGCTTGCGCATCTCCTCCAGCTTATCCACCAGCCGCGCCAGCCGCTGACGCGACTCTTCCAGCTGTTCAACCACCACCGACAGAAAGTAAACCGCCCAGGGAGTGATCAACAGGCCGAAAAACACGGAACGCACCATATCAATGCTCTCTACATGGCCGCGCAGCAGCATGGTGACGGCCATCTGCACCACCATTGCCAGCACGACCAGCGCGGAAGCCAACAGCAAGGAAAAGCGGATTAACCCCAGCTTCACCATTAAATCGACATAATATTGCGCTAACAGACGAATTTGTTTCATATCAGTTTCCTTCCCGGTCTCATTTCCCATCATACCCCACTTTAGGGTCAGGGGGCGCGGCAGGCGTAAACTCACCGCAGGGAGGGAAAATCGCCCGGCCACTGCACTATTAAAGTGCAAATACGGCCCCTCCGCTGGAAAAAAGCGCTTAACCGGACAAAAGTATTGACTATTTCGCCAGGTTGCATACATTGGAAAGCCCCTGTCATAGCAGGTTTATCGACTCACACCGATGCTTTTCAAGACGATGCGTTTGCAACGTCTTTGCTTCCCCCTTACCCAAAAGAATAATCATTCAAATAAAGAGTCTTTTTAGTCATTATTTACTTAATTAATTTTACTAATGATCGCTCTCCCTTAACCTTAAAAAATGCATTATAAGAAAAACAGATGCATTCTATATTCATTCGCTATTTACCAGCAGATAATCCTGAGATACACGTCAGCACTAGCATGGTGCAGAGATTTGATCGCCGCCCCATAGTGAGACAGCTCACATTCTTCACCTTACCCCCGGCCCCGTACGCAAGACAAAATAATCCCTTATTTATTTAAAAAACAAAAAGTTAAATATAAAAACACCTAAAAAGCATAAGTAAGAAGCGTATTTGACCTCTTTACGCTTTCCCGATAAGTTGGAAATCCGCTGGAAGCTTTTCGGATGAGTGTTCCACTCATCATATTTATGCAGTAATTGAGATTCCCTCTGAAGCAAGTCCGCAATACTTGTGACACCGATGCCTGAGGCTATGAATGGGAGCCATGCGACCGGTACGCGTATGAGACGCCAACCTGCCGCCTGCCCTTTCTACGCCTGCCGTCGGCGCCGGGGATCCGCAGAGCCTGGGGAGGTTCACTGAAATGTTGTACGATAAATCCCTTGAAAAGGATAACTGTGGTTTCGGCCTGATCGCTCATATTGAAGGCGAACCCAGCCATAAAGTAGTGCGCACTGCGATTCATGCTTTGGCTCGTATGCAGCACCGCGGCGCCATTCTGGCCGACGGCAAAACCGGCGACGGCTGCGGCCTGCTGCTGCAGAAACCTGACCGTTTCTTCCGCGTTGTCGCCGAAGAACAGGGTTGGCGCCTGGCGAAGAACTATGCTGTCGGCATGCTGTTCCTGAATCAGGACGAAGAACTGGCGCGCGCCAGCCGCCGCATCGTCGAGGAAGAGGTGCTGCGCGAAACCTTATCAATCGTTGGCTGGCGCGATGTGCCGACCAATCAGGAAGTACTGGGTGAAGTCGCCCTCTCCTCTCTGCCCCGCATTGAACAGATCTTTATTAATGCGCCAGCCGGCTGGCGTCCCCGGGATATGGAGCGCCGCCTTTATATGGCGCGTCGCCGTATTGAAAAGCGTATCGAAGCGCTGGGCGACAAAGAGTTCTATGTCTGCAGTTTCTCTAATCAGGTCAATATCTATAAAGGCCTGTGCATGCCGGCCGATCTGCCGCGCTTTTATCTCGATCTGGCGGATCTGCGTATGGAATCGGCGATCTGCCTGTTCCACCAGCGCTTTTCCACCAATACCGTGCCGCGCTGGCCGCTGGCTCAGCCCTTCCGTTATATGGCGCACAACGGCGAGATCAACACCATCGCCGGCAACCGTCAGTGGGCCCGCGCGCGCGCCTATAAATTCCAGACGCCGCTGATCCCCGATCTGCAGGACGCCGCGCCGTTCGTTAATGAAACCGGCTCCGATTCCAGCTCAATGGATAACATGCTGGAGCTGTTCCTGAGCGGCGGCATGGACCTTATCCGCGCAATGCGCCTGCTGGTGCCGCCGGCCTGGCAGAACAATCCGGATATGGGGCCTGAGCTACGCGCGTTCTTCGACTTTAACTCAATGCATATGGAGCCGTGGGACGGCCCAGCGGGCATCGTGATGTCCGACGGACGCTACGCCGCCTGTAACCTTGACCGCAACGGCCTGCGTCCGGCGCGCTATGTGATCACCAAGGACAAGCTGATCACCTGCGCTTCTGAAGTCGGCATCTGGGACTATCAGCCGGATGAGGTGCTGGAAAAAGGCCGCGTCGGGCCAGGCGAGCTGATGGTGATCGATACGCGCTCAGGCCGCATTCTGCATTCCGCGGAAACGGACAACGATCTGAAAAGCCGCCATCCTTATCAAGCCTGGATGGAGAAGAACGTTAAGCGTCTGGTGCCGTTCGAGGATCTGCCTGACGATCAGGTTGGCAGCCGCGAACTGGATGACGTGACGCTGGCGACTTACCAGAAGCAGTTCGGCTACAGCAGCGAAGAGCTGGATCAGATTATCCGCGTGCTGGGTGAAAATGGTCAGGAAGCGGTGGGGTCAATGGGCGATGATACGCCGTTTGCGGTTCTCTCCAGCCGCCCGCGCCTCATTTATGACTATTTCCGTCAGCAGTTCGCTCAGGTGACTAACCCGCCGATTGATCCGCTGCGCGAGAATCACGTGATGTCGCTGGCCACCAGCATCGGCCGCGAAATGAATGTTTTCTGCGAAGCGGAAGGCCAGGCGCACCGCGTCTCTTTTAAATCGCCTATTTTGCTTTTCTCCGACTTCCGTCAGTTGACGACGCTGGAAGGCGAATATTATCGCGCCGATACGCTGGACTGTACCTTCAACCCGGCGGAGCAAACGCTGGAAGCGACTATTCATGCGCTGTGTGATAAAGCGGAGAGCATGGTGCGCAATGGCACGGTGCTGCTGGTGCTGTCCGACCGCGCCATCAGCGAACAACGTCTGCCGGTGCCTGCGCCAATGGCGGTGGGCGCGATTCAGACGCGCCTGGTGGAGAAAAACCTGCGCTGCGACGCCAATATTATCGTCGAAACCGCCAGCGCCCGCGATCCGCACCATTTCGCCGTGCTGCTGGGCTTCGGCGCGACCGCTATCTATCCTTACCTCGCCTATGAATCGCTGGCGAAAATGGCGGACAGCGGCGTAATTGAAAAAGATTACCGCGCGTTGATGCTGAACTACCGTAACGGCATCAACAAGGGGCTATATAAGATCATGTCCAAAATGGGCATTTCGACTATCGCCTCTTATCGCTGCTCCAAATTGTTCGAAGCGGTCGGCCTGCATAAAGATGTTTCTACGCTCTGCTTCCAGGGCGTGGTCAGCCGCATCAACGGCTCGAACTTCGCCGATTTCCAACAGGATCTGATTAACCTGGCGAAACGCGCCTGGCTGCAGCGCAAACCGTTGGATCAGGGCGGGCTGCTGAAATATGTTCACGGCGGCGAGTACCACGCCTACAACCCGGACGTGGTGGCGACGCTGCAAAAAGCGGTGCAGAGCGGCGAGTATAGCGACTATCAGCTCTACGCCCGCGCGGTTAACGAACGTCCAGTCGCCACGCTGCGCGATCTGCTGGAGATTCAGCCTGGTACGCAGCCAGTCAGTCTGGATGAGGTCGAGCCCGCGACTGAACTTTATAAGCGTTTTGATACCGCCGCGATGTCTATCGGCGCGCTCAGCCCGGAAGCGCATGAGTCTCTGGCGGAAGCGATGAACAGCCTGGGCGGATATTCTAACTCCGGCGAAGGCGGCGAAGATCCCGCACGTTACGGCACCAATAAAGTGTCGCGCATCAAGCAGGTCGCCTCTGGCCGCTTTGGCGTGACGCCAGCTTATCTGGTCAACGCCGACGTTATTCAGATTAAAGTGGCGCAGGGCGCGAAACCAGGAGAAGGCGGTCAGCTGCCGGGCGATAAGGTGACGCCTTATATCGCGAAGCTGCGCTATTCCGTGCCGGGCGTCACCCTGATTTCGCCGCCGCCGCATCACGATATTTACTCTATCGAAGATCTGGCGCAGCTGATTTTCGACCTGAAGCAGGTCAACCCGAAGGCGATGATCTCCGTGAAGCTGGTATCAGAGCCGGGCGTAGGCACCATCGCAACCGGCGTAGCCAAAGCCTATGCCGACCTGATTACCATCGCCGGCTACGACGGCGGCACCGGCGCCAGCCCGCTCAGCTCGGTAAAATATGCCGGCTGTCCGTGGGAGCTGGGCCTGGTGGAAACCCAGCAGGCGCTGGTGGCCAACGGCCTGCGTCATAAGATTCGCCTGCAGGTCGACGGCGGTCTGAAAACCGGACGCGATATTATTAAAGCGGCGATTCTCGGCGCAGAAAGCTTCGGCTTCGGCACCGGTCCGATGGTGGCGCTGGGCTGTAAATATCTCCGCATTTGCCATCTCAACAACTGTGCGACCGGCGTAGCAACCCAGGACGAGAAGCTGCGTAAAAACCACTACCACGGTCTGCCTTACCGCGTGACCAACTACTTCCAGTTTATCGCGCAGGAAACGCGTGAACTCATGGCGGAGCTGGGCGTGAAGCGGCTGGTGGATCTGATTGGCCGTACCGATCTGCTGAAGGTGCTGGATGGCTTTACCGCGAAGCAGCAGAATCTGGATCTCTCCTCGCTGCTGGCGACGGCGACGCCGATGCCCGGCAAGGCCGTTTACTGCACCGAAAGCAGTAACCCGCCGTTTGATAACGGCGACCTGAACAAGGCGCTGCTGCAACAGGCGATGCCGTATGTGGAGGCGAAACAGAGCAAGACATTCTGGTTCGATATCCGCAATACCGATCGTTCCGTCGGCGCGACGCTTTCCGGCGCGATCGCCGCGATCCATGGCGATCAGGGGCTGGCCTCCGATCCGATTCGGATTCACTATAGCGGCACCGCCGGGCAGAGCTTCGGCGTATGGAATGCAGGCGGGGTTGAGCAGACGCTGACCGGCGACGCCAACGACTATGTAGGCAAAGGCATGGCGGGCGGTCTGCTGGCCATTCGTCCACCGGTCGGCTCCGCTTTCCGCAGCCACGAGGCCACCATTGCCGGCAACACCTGCCTGTATGGCGCCACCGGCGGCAAACTGTTCGCCGCGGGCCGCGCGGGTGAACGCTTCGCGGTGCGTAACTCCGGCGCCATCACCGTGGTTGAAGGCATCGGCGATAACGGCTGCGAGTATATGACCGGCGGCATTGTTTGCGTGCTGGGCAAAACCGGCGTCAACTTTGGCGCAGGCATGACCGGCGGCTTCGCCTACGTGCTGGATGAGGATGGCGAGTTCCGCAAACGCGTCAACCCGGAACTGGTGGAAGTGCTGAGCGTAGACGATCTGGCGATTCACGAAGAGCATCTGCGCGGCCTGATCACTGAACATGTTCAGCATACCGGCTCGTCGCGCGGCGAAGAGATCTTGGCTAACTGGCCTGTCTGGTCGTCGAAGTTTGCGTTGGTAAAACCGAAGTCCAGTGATGTTAAAGCATTGTTGGGGCACCGTAGTCGTTCCGCAGCTGAGCTGCGGGTGCAGGCGCAGTAAGAGGTCACAATGAGTCAAAACGTATATCAGTTTATCGACTTGCAGCGCGTTGATCCGCCGAAAAAGCCGCTGAAAATCCGCAAAATCGAGTTTGTAGAGATCTATGAACCCTTTTCGGAAAGCCAGGCGAAAGCCCAGGCGGATCGCTGTTTGTCATGCGGCAACCCCTACTGCGAATGGAAGTGCCCGGTACACAACTACATTCCCAACTGGTTGAAGCTGGCGAATGAAGGTCGCATTATCGAGGCGGCCGAGCTTTCGCATCAGACCAACAGCCTGCCGGAAGTGTGCGGTCGCGTTTGTCCGCAGGATCGCCTGTGCGAAGGCTCCTGTACGCTGAACGATGAGTTTGGCGCGGTGACCATCGGCAATATCGAGCGCTATATCAACGATAAAGCGATGGAAATGGGCTGGCGTCCCGACCTGTCGCACGTCAAGCCTACCGGTAAACGCGTGGCGATTATCGGTGCAGGCCCGGCTGGCCTCGCCTGCGCCGACGTGCTGACCCGCAACGGCGTCAAAGCGGTGGTTTACGATCGCCACCCGGAAATCGGCGGGCTGCTTACCTTCGGCATTCCGGCGTTCAAGCTGGAAAAAGAGGTAATGACGCGTCGACGCACGATGTTCACCGAGATGGGCATTGAGTTCCAGCTGAATACCGAAGTCGGCCGCGATGTCCAGCTCAGCGATTTGATTAATGAGTTTGACGCGGTCTTCCTGGGCGTCGGCACCTATCAGTCCATGCGCGGCGGCCTTGAAAATGAAGATGCGCCGGGCGTCCATGACGCGCTGCCTTTCCTGATCGCCAATACGCGTCAGATTATGGGTTTCGATCAGCTGGCGGATCAGCCCTGGATCGATATGCAGGGCAAACGCGTGGTGGTGCTTGGCGGCGGCGATACGGCGATGGACTGCGTGCGCACCTCGATTCGTCAGGGCGCGACGCATGTTACCTGCGCCTATCGTCGTGACGAAGAGAACATGCCAGGCTCGCGTCGCGAAGTGAAAAACGCGCGCGAAGAAGGCGTGGAGTTCCAGTTTAATTTACAGCCGCTGGGGATTGAAATTAATGGATCCGGTCGCGTCTGCGGCGTCAGGGTCGCCCGCACGGAGATGGGCCAGCCGGACGCGCATGGCCGTCGTCGCGCCGAAATCGTTCCGGGCTCCGAACATATTTTGCCGGCCGATGCGGTGATTATCGCCTTTGGTTTCCGTCCGCATAAGATGGAGTGGCTGACGCCATTCAGCGTCGAGCTGGATGCTCAGGGTCGTATTATCGCGCCGGAGGGTCATGATAATGCGTTCCAGACCAGCAACCCGAAAATCTTTGCCGGCGGCGATGCCGTCCGCGGCTCCGATCTGGTGGTGACAGCTATTGCTGAAGGTCGCAAAGCGGCTGAAGGGATTATGAACTACCTGGAAGTGTAATCACGACCAGCACGCTGGTTGAGCAGCGCGGTGATTTACCTCGCGCTGCTTTCCTTTTTCTGGCATGACGGCATGCGCTGTCCGTGAAAAGCCCGTATCTTTTGATGCGGGCTTTTTTATGAGATATGCGAGCCTGACGCCATCGCTCTGCGGCAGAGAAAGCGTCGTTCTCTGGAATAACATCATGCCGAAATAAGCGCTATCGGCTTGCTTCCTTTTCCGCTCAATAAAAAACGGGCCATCAGGCCCGTTTTTTTATTTAACCACGCGTAATGCGGGACGACCGCCGCGCGGCGGCGGATCGTCATCAGGATTGTCGCCTTCCGGCTCAGCGTCATCAGGACGATCGCCATCAATAACCGACATGACCGTCTCTTCCTGCCCCTGCAAAGGCTCCCCGGTCTCCTGCAATTCATAAGCAGGTTCCGGCTCGAACATCGTGCCTGCGCCGTTCTCACGCGCATAGATCGCCAGCACGGCCGCAATCGGCACCGTCACCTGACGCGGCACGCCGCCGAAGCGCGCGTTAAAGCGCACTTCATCATTGCCCAGCTCCAGATTGCCCACTGCGCGCGGCGCAATATTCAATACAATCTGTCCGTCGCGGGCATATTCCAGCGGCACCAGCACGCCAGGCTGATTGATGTCCACCACCAGATGCGGCGTCAGCTGATTATCCAGCAACCACCCATAGAAGGCGCGCAGCAGGTAAGGACGACGTGCGGTAAGTTGAGACATTTCCATAGCCGTTAGCCCCGGGCTTGCAGGCGCATTTCGCGTTCCGCTTCGGTCAACGAAGCGAGGAAAGAGTCACGCTCGAAAACGCGCGTCATATAACCTTTCAGCTCTTTAGTACCGCTGCCGGTGAGCTCCACGCCCAGCAACGGAAGACGCCACAGCAGCGGCGCCAGATAACAATCCACCAGGCTGAACTCTTCGCTCAGGAAGAACGGCGTGCGGGTGAACAGCGGCGCAATCGCCAACAGTTCTTCACGCAGCTGCTTACGCGCCGTTTCTACCTGTTGTCCGGTACCTGTTTCGATAGTGCGCATCAGGCTGTACCAGTCCTGCTCGATACGATGCATCATCAGACGGCTTTCACCGCGCGCGACCGGATAAACAGGCATCAGAGGCGGATGCGGAAAGCGTTCGTCGAGGTATTCCATAATGATGCGTGATTCATACAACGTCAGCTCACGATCGACCAGCGTCGGCACGGTGCGATACGGGTTGAGGTCAATCAGATCCTGCGGCAGATTATCCATTTCAACCTGCTCGATCTCTACGCTGACACCTTTTTCTGCCAGTACGATACGCACCTGATGGCTGAAAATGTCAGTCGGACCAGAAAACAGCGTCATTACCGAACGTTTGTTGGCAGCGACAGCCATGAAAACCTCCAAGTTTATCCAGAATACAGTGCGAATAGCCAACCGCGCGGCGACTAACCTGCTTGACGAAACCACCCGCTGACCGAAGCTGCGTCAATCCCCCTTCCTGTCAGGATTATCATCCACAGCTATCCGTTTAACGGGCGCAAAGTGTCAGTCAGTTTACCAGATTTTAAGCAGTTTGTGGGGAGAGGAAAGAAGATTTGCCGGTAAAAAGGCGTGATTAACCCGCGTTTCACTGACTTTTACGTATAAAAAAACCCGGCGCAGAGGCCGGGTTTTTTGTAACTGTATTCTGCCGAAGCAGAAACAATTAACGTTTGGAGAACTGCGGACGACGACGTGCTTTACGCAGGCCGACTTTCTTACGTTCAACTTCACGAGCATCACGGGTAACGAAGCCTGCTTTACGCAGTTCGCCACGCAGGGACTCGTCATACTCCATCAGAGCGCGGGTGATACCGTGACGGATCGCACCAGCCTGACCAGAGATACCACCACCTTTAACGGTGATGTACAGATCGAATTTACCAACCAGATCCAGCAGTTCCAGCGGCTGACGAACTACCATGCGGGCAGTTTCGCGACCGAAGTACTGTTCCAGAGAACGCTGGTTGATAACGATGTTACCGCTACCCGGCTTGATGAAGACGCGAGCGGAAGAGCTTTTGCGGCGACCAGTGCCGTAGTTTTGAGTTTCAGCCATTGCCTGTAATCCCGATTAAATGTCAAGAACTTGCGGTTGCTGTGCCGCATGGTTGTGCTCATTGCCCGCGTAAACTTTCAGTTTACGGTACATAGCACGACCCAGCGGGCCCTTTGGCAGCATGCCTTTAACCGCGATTTCAATCACACGCTCAGGACGGCGAGCAATC
Source organism: Mixta calida (assembly GCF_002953215.1). NCBI lineage: Bacteria > Pseudomonadati > Pseudomonadota > Gammaproteobacteria > Enterobacterales > Erwiniaceae > Mixta > Mixta calida. The sequence continues at coordinate 548,835 of NZ_CP026378.1, read as the reverse complement.
ATCTCTTCGAAGGTCGCTTGCTTGATACCACCGATGTGACCGGTGTGATGGTAATAAATCTTGTCGCTACGCTTGTTACCGGTTACGGCAACTTTATCAGCGTTCAGAACGATGATGTAATCACCGGTATCGACGTGCGGAGTGTATTCCGCTTTATGCTTACCACGCAGACGACGAGCCAGTTCAGTCGCTAAACGACCTAAAGTTTTGCCCGTCGCATCAACTACGTACCAGTCACGTTGGACGGTTTCTGGCTTAGCTGTAAAAGTTTTCATCTAAAAGCTTACCCAAATTAAGTTACACGTTGGTGAAATCCCAAACGCTTGAATAAACGGTTGAGGCTCACACGACCTTATCGACCAGCAAGCCCACCCCCTCGGACAGTTTTGCCGGTGCTACAAAGTTTCTGGGAAAAAAAACCTTGTCGTAACGTGGGGTCGCAAGATTATAGAGAAGTCATTGCCAAAGATCGATCACTTTTCATCAAAAAATGCGCGAGTCTCAGGAAAGATGTTTCAGGCGCAAATACTCTTCGCTCTGCATCTCCTGCAGGCGCGAAAGACAGCGCTGATATTCAAATTTCAGCCGCTCGCCCTGGTAAATTTCAAACAGAGACGTCTCCGCCGACACCACCAGCTTGACGTGGCGCTCATAAAACTCGTCCACCAGCGCCAGAAACCGGCGAGCACGATCTTCGCTGCGCGCCGTCATGACCGGCACGTTTAGCAGCAGCACGCTGTGAAAGCGACGCGACAGCTCAATATAGTCGTGCTGGCTACGCCCTTCGCCGCAGAGCGTGGCGAAATCGATCGCCAGTACGCCCTTCTTCATGCCCTGCGTCGGCAGCTGACGATGATTGATCTCCAGCACCGGCTGCTCATCCGCCGCCTCGCCCGCCAGGGCGACGAACATCCGCGACATCGTCTGACGCGTCTCGTCATTCAATGGCTGCATCCAGAGGTGCGCCGACGTCAACGTACGCAGACGATAATCGACCCCGGCGTCGACGTTCATGATGTCGCAATGCTGCTTAATCTGTTCGATAGCGGGCAAAAAGCGCGCACGCTGCAGGCCGTTGCGGTAGAGATCGTCAGGCGGAATATTCGAAGTGGCGACCAGCGTGATGCCGCGTGCGAACAGCGCCTCCATCAGGGTGCCCAGCAGCATCGCATCGGTGATATCGGAAACAAAGAACTCATCGAAGCACAGCACGTCCGTCTGCGCTTTGAAGCGGTCAGCGACTATTTCCAGCGGATCGCTTTCTCCCTGCAGCGCGGTGAGTTCTTCATGCACCCGCAGCATAAAGCGATGGAAATGGAGTCGTAGCTTGCGCTCGCCAGGAATAGACTGAAAAAACAGATCCATTACCCAGGTTTTGCCCCGTCCTACACCGCCCCACATATAAAGGCCGCGCACCGGCGGCTCGCCGCCGTTTTTCTCCTTGCCCAGCAGTTTGCTGAGCTTGCCGCGCCAGCCGTTCGCCGTCGGCATAGTCTGCGATCTGTCGCTTAACGCCCGCTGGATGGCGTCCAGGCGGCTGATTGCGGCGCGCTGTACGTCATCAGGCTGATATTCACCTTGTGCAAGCGCCTGCTCATAACGCGCCAGGGGGACATCGTTTGCATTATTAACCCTGCTTCCCTAAAAAATGTCAGGTCACTGCCTGTTTGTCGAAAAAAAGTCCGTTCTACACTAAGCGATGCTGCCGCAGGATTCCACTTCCATAAGATTAACGGTTATAGTGGCTATTATTGAAGTGGAACGCCCTACGGAACAACGAGGACACTACGGGAGTCATTATGACCTGGGAATACGGGCTAATTGGTTTAGTCATTGGCATTATTATCGGCGCGGTCGCCATGCGTTTTGGCAATAAAAAATTGCGCGAACAGCGCAGCATGCAGTACGAACTGGAGAAATCCAAAGCGGAGCTGGCGGACTATCGCCAGGAGCTGACTAACCATTTCGCTCAGAGCGCCGAACTGCTGGATAATATGGCGCGCGACTACCGCCAGCTTTATCAGCATATGGCGAAGGGTTCCAACGATCTGCTGCCGGACCTGCCGGGCGAGAAAAACCCGTTCGCCTATCAGCTTACCGAAGCGGAAGCGGACAACGATCAGGCGCCGGTGCAAATCCCGCGTGATTATTCAGAAGGCGCATCCGGCCTTCTGCGTGGCGAACGTACGCCGCGCGACTGATAAACCAGGGCGCATCCGCGCCCTTTTCCCTTTTATTCGTCAGGCCTGATAGCCATATCCGGCACGCAAATCATCTACTATCTTCCTTCAGTTGAGCAGCGAGAGCGTCGTAACGATGAAGAAAAAATCATTATTGTTGAGCGCGGTAGCCCTGGCCGTTGGCATGAATCTGACCGTGGCGCCTTCCGCCATGGCGACGCTGCCGGCTCAGGTACAAAATCAGCCTCTGCCCAGCCTGGCGCCGATGCTGGAGAAAGTGCTGCCTGCGGTGGTCAGCGTGCATGTTGAAGGCACGGCGACAGACGATCAGACGCAGGATCTGCCGGAGCCGTTAAAGCGCTTCTTCGGTCAGGATCAGGGCGAAGATGCGCAGCCGCAGCCGTTCGAAGGTTTAGGTTCGGGCGTGATCATCGACGCGCAAAAAGGCTATGTGCTGACCAACAACCATGTGGTGAACGGCGCCAATAAGATCAGCGTCCAGCTGAGCGACGGCCGCGAATATGACGCCAGGCTTATCGGCCGTGACGAACAGACCGACATCGCGTTGATTCAGCTACAGGGCGCCAGCAACCTGACGCAGGTTAAGGTGGCTGACTCCGACCAGCTGCGCGTAGGCGATTTCGCCATCGCCATCGGCAACCCCTTTGGGCTTGGACAGACCGCCACTTCCGGGATTATCTCCGCACTGGGACGCAGCGGCCTGAATCTTGAAGGGCTGGAAAACTTTATTCAGACCGACGCCGCCATCAACCGCGGCAACTCCGGCGGCGCGCTGGTGAACCTGAACGGCGAGCTGATCGGCATCAACACCGCGATTCTCGCCGCCAGCGGCGGCAATATCGGCATCGGCTTCGCTATTCCGGGCAATATGGCGATGGAGCTGGCGCAGCAGTTGATCGCCACCGGCGAAGTGAAGCGCGGCCAGTTGGGCATCAAGGGCACCGAAATGACCGCCGATATGGCGCGCGCCTTTAATGTCGATGCCCAGCGCGGCGCCTTCGTATCGGAAGTGCTGCCGAAATCCGCGGCGGCGACCGCAGGCATTAAAGCGGGCGACATCATTACTTCGGTGGATGACAAGCCGATTACCAGCTTCGCCGAACTGCGGGTGAAAATCGGCACCACGCCGCCGGGCAAAGAGGTGAAAATCGGCCTGCTGCGTGAAGGGAAGCCGCTTAGCGTAACGGTTAAGCTCGACGCCAGCGCGCGCACCATGTCCAGCGATGAACTGATGACGCCTGCATTGCAGGGCGCGTCGCTCAGCGACGGCCAGTTGCCGGACGGCAACAAAGGCGTGAAGGTCGACAGCGTGCAGAAAGGAACCCCGGCAGAGCAGATCGGCTTGCAGAAAGATGACGTGATTATCGGCGTCAACCGCACTCGCGTGCAGGGTCTGGATGAGATGCGCAAAGTGCTGGCCAGCAAGCCGCCGTTCCTGGCGCTGAATGTAGTGCGCGGCGGCGAAAGCATCTATCTTCTGCTGCGTTAAAAATACCGGCGTATCATATCGCGGACACAACCCGTGTGTGTCCGCGAAACTCGTGATATTCTGCCCCGGATCTTTCCTGATATAACTTAACATCATGTTTCTTAAACTCTTGCGTTCGGTAGTTCTGGGGCTGATCGTCGCAGGTATTTTACTGGCGGCCATGCCTGCGTTGCGTATTGGCACCGGCTTACTTTCCGAGCCAGAAAGCAGCGCCGATCAAACGCCCTTCAGCTTTAATCAGGGCGTGCGCCGCGCTGTTCCTGCGGTGGTCAACGTTTATAACCGCAGCGCGTCAAGCAGTAACGGACGCGGGATTACGACGCTCGGCTCCGGCGTCATCATGAATAATAAAGGCTATATCCTGACCAACCGCCACGTCATCAACGGCGCCGACCAAATTATCGTCGCGCTCCAGGATGGCCGTTTCTTTGAGGCGATGCTGGTGGGGTCGGACAGCCTGACCGATTTAGCGGTATTGAAAATCACCGCCGCCAACCTGCCGGTGATCCCGATTAACCGTGATCGCGTCGCACACGTAGGCGATATCGTGATGGCGATTGGCAACCCTTATAATCTTGGGCAGACCGTAACGCAGGGCATTATCAGCGCCACAGGCCGCGTCGGCTTAAGCCCTTCCGGACGCCAGAACTTTCTCCAGACCGACGCCTCGATTAACCGTGGCAACTCTGGCGGCGCGCTGATTAACTCGCTCGGCGAGCTAATGGGCATCAATACCCTGTCGTTTGACAAGAGCAACGACGGCGAAACGCCGGAGGGCATCGGCTTCGCTATTCCCACCGCGCTGGCCACTAAAATCATGGATAAGCTGATCCGCGACGGGCGCGTTATTCGCGGCTATATCGGCATTACCGGCCGTGAGGTGCCGCCGCTGCACGGCCAGAACGCGGGCCTCGATCGCATTCAGGGCATCGTGGTAAACAACGTAGCGCCGGATGGCCCGGCGGCGAAAGCCGGCATTCAGGCCAACGACCTGATTGTCAGCGTTAACGGCAAGCCGGCGGTGTCCGCGCAGGAAACGATGGATCAGGTCGCGGAGGTGCGTCCCGGCTCGGTTATTGAAGTGCAGGTGATCCGCAACGATCGCAAACTGACATTGCCAGTCACTATTCAGGAATACCCGGCGCAGGGTTGACCGCTACAAATGCAAAAGGGAGCCTTCCGGCTCCCTTTTTTACGGCGGTCGTTAACTTATTTAACGAACTCTTCGCCCAGCTGAATATCTTTTTTCAGCGTATCCAACATGCCTTCCAGCGCCTTCTGCTCGAAGTCGCTCAGCGTGCCGATAGCACGACGCTCGGCGATGCCCTCTTTGCCCAGCAGCAGCGGCTGAGAGAAGAAGCGCGCATATTCGCCGTCGCCCTCGACATAGGCGCACTCAACCACATTGCTTTCGCCCTGCAGCGCGCGTACCAGCGACAGGCCGAAACGCGCCGCCGCCTGGCCCATCGACAGCGTCGCCGATCCGCCGCCCGCTTTCGCCTCCACCACTTCGGTGCCGGCGTTCTGAATGCGTTTAGTCAGGTCGGCTACTTCCTGCTCGCTGAAGGAGACGCCGGGGACCTGAGAAAGCAGCGGCAGAATGGTGACGCCGGAGTGACCGCCGACGACGGGCACGTTCAGCTCGGTCGGCTGCTTGCCTTTCAGTTCGGCGACAAAGGTATTGGAACGGATGATATCCAGCGTGGTGACGCCGAACAGACGATTCTTATCGTAAACGCCCGCTTTTTTCAGCACTTCGGCAGCGATAGCGACAGTGGTGTTCACCGGGTTGGTAATAATGCCGATCAGCGCTTTCGGACAGGTTTTCGCTACCTGCTCAATCAAATTACGTACGATGCCCGCATTGACGTTAAACAGATCGGAGCGGTCCATACCGGGCTTACGCGCCACGCCTGCGGAAATCAGCACCACATCGGCGCCCTGCAGCGCAGGCGTCGCATCTTCACCGCTGAAACCTTTGATTTTAACCGGCGTAGGAATGTGGCTTAAGTCAACGGCCACACCGGGCGTAACGGGAGCGATATCGTACAGGGAGAGTTCTGAACCCGCAGGTAACTGGGTTTTAAGCAGAAGTGCGAGTGCCTGGCCGATACCACCAGCCGCACCGAGAACTGCAACTTTCATCCTAAACTCCTTATTATAGTGAGCAGAAAAATGCCGGGATCCAGCGGGGTAACATGCTGGACGGCCTGAGAAGCAATAGCGAGGACGTTGTCATCGTTTTGCGGGTCACAGCACAAACAGCCTGCAAAACGGGTGAGAATGACCGCATTACGTACAGGCCCGATGCTGACCGTAACTGGATGCAGACACATTAATCAGCTGTACCTTACACCGTTCATGTTTAGCAGAACAACATCAATTTTATAACAATCCCTTCACTTCGTCTGCCATAGCTATGCGTTCGCAGTAAATTTTATCTTGGGCGAAATTCTGCTAAAATGCGCGCCCTGCACGCGGTAACGCAGATCGTCCCCGCTGCGGATTTGCATAAACATTCATCTAAATGCATAATAATGTATCGCCTGCTGGCCGGGCTTCACTGCATTTTCATATTATCGGTAGCCTATGCGTAACCCATCGAAACAAGAAGATCTGATCAAAGCGTTCAAAGCTTTACTGAAAGAAGAAAAGTTTAGCTCGCAGGGTGAGATCGTGACCGCACTGCAGGAAGAGGGCTTCGACAACATCAATCAGTCGAAAGTGTCCCGAATGCTGACTAAGTTCGGTGCGGTGCGTACCCGTAACGCCAAAATGGAGATGGTTTACTGTCTGCCGGCCGAGTTGGGCGTGCCGACCACCACCTCTCCGCTGAAAAACCTGGTGCTGGATATCGACTATAACGATGCGCTGGTGGTGATTCATACCAGTCCCGGCGCGGCGCAGCTGATTGCGCGCCTGCTTGATTCTCTCGGCAAAGCGGAAGGCATCCTGGGCACTATCGCCGGTGACGACACCATCTTTATTACGCCCGCACGCGCCTTTACCGTGAAGCAACTTTATGAAGCGATACTGAACCTGTTTGAACAGGAGCTGTAAGCGCACAAGATCATTAGCGCCGCGCCGCTAATGATCTTTCTATCGACCTTCCCCTTCTTTATCGCACCTTCCTCTTTAACGCTTCATTGCGGAATGGAATAACGCCGCTGCGCTTTCCCCTGCTGTTAACGACTATATTCGCATTTTGTGCTACCACGAGACCTTTGTCTCAGCTCATACTTCTGTTGTCACCTGTTATCCAGGGTTTTACACCAACAAACAAAGCACGAATAGATAAATTCTCTCATGTTGCTGTTTTAACGTGGATTTAACGTTATGCGAACAAAAATTAGGCTGTTTTTATAACTAAACGCGATAAAAATGTGCTTACGCGCTAAGTTGTCACCAAAAAACATTATTAGCGGAATATTAATTTCAGTCGTTATTAGATCTATACTTGTTTTCGTGATGAGAATCACAAAATGAATAAAGAGAAAAACCAAAGACGAGGAACAGATCAATGAACGTTAAAACTACTATCGCCGCAGTAAGCCTGCTTTCTGTGCTGTCGTTCGGCGCTTTCGCCGCCGAATCCGTTACCGCTGAACAGGCGCAAAATCTACAGCCTGTCGGCACCGTGAGCCTGGGCGGCGTTGCCGGCGTCCCGATGGATATCCATCAGGCGTTGCAGGCAAAAGCTGAACGTGAAGGCGCCAGCGCTTATCGCATTATCGAAGCGCGTAACAATGACACCTGGCACGTTACTGCTGAACTGTACAAATAAGTTATCCGCTGGCGCAGGCCAGTTGCTTTATCACCGAATCGGGCAGCCCCAGATATAAAAAACGCCATCAAGCCATGCCGGCTGCCGTTACAACTGAATACTCTGGAGTAATACAATGAAAACCACATTCACCCTTGCTGCTTTAGGTTTTGCTACCGTTCTGTCATTCGGCGCCAGCGCTGCCGAACTGGTTACCCCGCAAGATGTCGCCAGCCAGAACCTGCAGCCGATCGGTACTATCTCCGTAAGCGGCATCGACAGCAGCCCGACCACGATCCGCGAACATTTGTCGCGAAAAGCGGACAAACAGGGCGCTTCCGCCTATCGCGTTGTTGAGGCCTATAGCAACGGCAACTACCACGCTACCGCTGAAATTTATAAATAATTACCGGGCGTACGCCTGAATTTGGCATCGATGACCTGGTCTTGATGTTGTATCCCGCAGGTTGTTGATCGCAGGAGAAGATGAACAATGAAAATGAAAACGGCTATCACTGCTCTTGGCCTGCTGTCGCTGGCGACGTTTGGCGCTTCCGCCGCGGAACTGGTGAACCAGCAACAGGCGCAGCATTTGCAGTCTGCGGGGACAATCACCGCCAGCGGCGTCGGCGGTTCGCCGATGGATTATCGCGCGCAGCTTGCTGAAAAAGCGGATGCGCAGGGCGCTCGCGCTTATCGCATTATTGAAGCGCGTACCGGCGATAACTGGCACGCTACGGCGGAAATCTATAAATAATTCCTCGTCACTGCATGACGAACCCTTTGGCCCCATACGTTGGGGCCTTTTTTATGCCGCTTTTTCGTGAGGATCTCTCAGCCCTGACGCACGTTGAAGCGCAGCTGCCCTTCCAGCTCTTCTTCCGCTTCATCAAACAGCAGGATCAGCGCGCCATAGCGACGTTTTTGCCCCGCGCCGAGATGAATAAATTCAATTTCTATCGGTAACGGCAAGGACTCGGTGACAGCATCCCATAAGGTATCAAGATCGACAATTAACTGCTCTGACAGCGCGAAGCGTTCACTGAACTGACGATAAAAATGCGCCTGATCGACGATCTCATTAAAGTCAAACGTCTCTTTCTTCATGCGACTGCTCCGTAATGCGTCATCGGGCGCTTGCGCGCCCGATGGGGTTAAAGGCCACCAATATGCAGGGCTTTTACTTCCAGATACTCCTCGATACCCAATACCGAACCTTCGCGTCCAAGACCAGACTCTTTTACGCCGCCGAACGGGGCCAGCTCGGTGGAGACGGCGCACTCGTTAATGCCAATCATGCCGCTTTCCAGCGCGGCGGAGACGCGAAAGACCCGTTGCAGATTCTGCGTGTAAAAATAGGCCGCCAGTCCATACTCCGTCGCGTTGGCGCGCTGAATCACCTCCTCTTCGCTGGCGAAGCGGAAGCAGGCGGCTACCGGACCAAAGGTCTCTTCGCGCGCCAGCTTCATCTCTTCGCTGGCGTCGGCAATCACCGTCGGTTGCCAGAAATTCCCGCCCAGCGCGTGTCGCGCGCCGCCCGCCACGATGCGCCCGCCTTTAGCCTGCGCGTCTTTGACATGTTCCTCTACTTTCTCCACCGCTGCGGCGTTAATCAACGGACCAACCACCACGCCTTCATCCATGCCGTTGCCGACCTTCAGTTTATTCACTTCGTCCGCCAGCTGATTGACGAAGCGATCGTATACAGCCTCATGAATAAAGAAGCGGTTAACGCTGACGCAAACCTGGCCTGCGTTGCGGAATTTATTAGCGATGGCCCCTTTTACCGCCGCATCGATATCCGCATCTTCAAATACGATGTAAGGCGCGTTGCCGCCCAGCTCCATCGAGATTTTTTTCATTGTCTCGGCGGCGTTGCGCATCAGCGTTTTCCCCACGGCGGTCGAGCCGGTAAAGGAGATTTTGCGCACCGCGCCGCTGGCCATAATAGCGTCGCTGATAGCATGGGTGTCGCCGGCGACGCCGTTCAGCACGCCGTCAGGCACGCCCGCTTTTTTCGCCAGCGCCAGCAGCGCGAAAGCGGAAAGCGGCGTGTTGTTGGCCGGTTTGATAATCCCGGTGCAGCCTGCGGCCAGGGCCGGGCCCAGCTTACGCGTCAGCATCGCCATCGGGAAATTCCACGGCGTAATCGCGGCAACGACGCCAATCGGCTCGCGCGTCGCCAGAATGCGCGCGCCGGTTTTTGCCGGGGGAATGATCTCGCCGTTAATGCGTTTGGCCTGCTCGGCGAACCACTGAATAAAGCTGGCGGCGTATTCCACTTCGCCTTCCGCCTCTTTCAGCGGCTTGCCCTGCTCCGCCGTCATCAGTTCGCCCAGCCAGCGTTTATTTTCGATAATCAGCTGATACCAGCGGTAAAGGATCTCCGACCGCTGCTTCGCCGTCAGCGCACGCCAGGCGGGAAAGGCCTTTTCCGCCGCCGCGATAGCCTGTTCCGTCTCTTTCTTACCGCCCTTCGCGACTTGCGCGATGACCTCGCCGGTGGCCGGATTCAGCACGTCGAACGTTTCATTGAGAGTTTTCCACTGGCCGTCAATCAGGCAGCCGGTCTGGAAAAGGTCGTTATCCTGCAGGGAATGAGGCATTTTTCGCTCCTGTTTTAATCATCCTGTAAAGCAAAGTATAGATGGCAAAGGCCGGGCATTCGGCCTTTGCTCAGGATGAAGCAGGGAAAAATGGCGCAAGCGCCGGCGCCGGGGCGGCGCCAGCGAGGGATCAGATATTAATCAGAGTATGCTGATATTTTTTAAGCATATCGGCCAGCCGTTTCACCGGCTCCGTTACGCTCAGCGGAGCATCATACTGCATCAGTTTTTCCTGATAAGTATCGAACTCGCGCAGCAGACGCTGGTAGTAATATCGTCGTTTATCATCGCTGCGTGAAGCGATGACCCGATCGGCAGTATAGCGCAGCTGCTTATGGAACGCGGAGAGATCGGCGTTGACCGGAATCTCCGCATTGCGCAGCCGCTGGTGGCCGATAATCAGCGTCAGCGCAATGCGATATTTATCGATATCGCCCGGAAACAGGTTCAGCAACAGAAACAGCTGCTGATAGAGCGCAGGCAGATGATTCTCTTTGCGGCGCGCCTGATTGGTCGTCAGGGCGGAGACCGCGGCATACATAAAGCGATTCAGCAGCGTGCGGCCAGTGCGCGCGCGCGAGTTGTCGCGAATAATCAGGATGACCATCAACGCGACAAAACAGCCAATCACCTGTCCCAGCGCGCTGTCCAGAAACGCATTGACGGAAAAGGTCATCGGGTTATCCAGCACCAGCACGTTAAGCGTACCGATAAAAGCGCCCAGCGTGCCCAGCTGACGCCGCTGAATAAAGATGCCGGCGACAAACGCCAGCGTGCCGACGGCGATGCAGAGCAGCAGCATGCTCTGCTGGGTGGCGGGCAAGATCACCATGAAGTAGAGCGCCCCCAGCGGCACCGCCACCGTCATGCCATAAAGGAAATCTTTGGCCATCATCAGCGGGTTCGGCGCGCGCATCGCCAGCGCGGTGATCACCGCCAGCATAAGCATACAGCCGCTGCCGGAAGTCCAGCCGGAATAGAGCCAGAACAGCGAGCCCAGCGCCGTGGCGACAAAAGTGCGGATGCCGTTGATCATCGCGTGATGCGTTTCTGCCGAACGGGCGCGCACCACTTCCACATCCTCTTTCAGGATCGCTTCTTCCTGCTGACTGATGCTACTGTTGGTCTGAATGCCCTTCAGCAACATCAGATACTGCGTCGCCGCCCCCACCCAGCTCGCCAGCGTCAGCGGCGTGCTTTTACTGCCGGAGGCGCTAATGACGCGACGCAGGTTTTTTAAATGCTTGTGCAGATCGCCAAGGTTATTCACCTCTTTTTCCATCAGCACACCGTACTGCGGCGGAATATATTCCGGCCGCGAGTTCTGGATCAGAAAGGTTTCCGCCGCCTGGGTAATCAGCGTCAGGGAGAGCGTATGCAGCGCCTTCAGGCGTCGATTAGCGCGCTGCCAGCGTGACGATTCCATCATCAGCTGGCTGCGCATGCCGTTAAGGGTCGTGGTGCGACGCACCAGGTTGCCCCAGACTTTATCCACCTCATTCTTATCACCATGCGAAACGCAAAGCTGGAGCAGGCGATACTGCTCGAGCAGCAGCGACTCGATCTCTTTATCAATCACTTTTTTAATCGAGCGCGGCGAGAAAATCATATCCGCAAGGATGGCGCAGACGATGCCGATAACGATTTCGCTACAACGCTCGACGGCAAACTGCGGCGCCAGCATCGGCGTGCCGCCGACATTGACGCTAATCACAATAATCAGTGCGGTATAGCCCGCCAGCCCCAGCGCATAGGAATTTTCAACTCGAATAAGCGAAGAGAGCCAGACGCAGACGCCCGCCCAGATACAGCAGAGCAGCAGCATCACCACCGGCGCGCGAATAGTGGCAATCATAATCACCAGCGCCGCCAGACAGCCGAGAAAGGTGCCGATAATACGCAGCATGCCACGGTGACGCAGCGCGCCGGAGTAAGGATCGCCGCCCGCGGCGAAAGCGGTGCCGCCCGCTACGATACCGGCGGTCATCACCGCCCAGCGCGGCGTTTCCAGATTAAAGTGGAAACCCACCAGCAGCGCCGCCAGCAGAGCGAAAGTCAGCTTAACCGGGAAGCGTATCCGTTCGAGTTGCATCACGCCCTCGCTTAACCGAACTCACGCAGGCGGTGCAGCAGCCGGGAAAGCGGCGACTGCGGCCCCTGTTCACGGTCTTTCTCGCCGGTGACCACCACCGTCGCGGTGGTGCCGGCCGGATAGAGATTGCCCTGTTGACGATCGAGGCGGATCTTAACCGGCACGCGCTGCGCCAGACGCACCCACTCCAGGTTGGAGTCGATGGTCGCCATCCCTTTGCTGTCGACGCTACTGCTGCTGTTGGTCACCCCGGCGGCGATGGAGTCCACCGTGCCGCGCAGCACGCGCTCGCTGCCCAGCGGCGTGATTTCAGCGCGATAGCCCGGACGGATGCCTTCCAGCTTGGTCTCTTCCATATAGGCCATGATGTAGTAAGAGTCCGCCTTCACCAGCGCGACCGACGTAGTGCCGCGGTTGATAAACTCGCCGGTAAAGACATTAAGGTTGGTGACCCAGCCGTTAGACGGCGCGCGGATCACGGTGCGATCCAGATCCAGCTTCGCCAGATCGCGCGAGGCCTGCGCTTTCGCCAGCTGATGTTCGGCGGTTTGCAGATCGTTGTTCGACTGCTCAATTGCTTCGCGCGACATGGCGATCACGCCCAGCTTATTACGCCGCGCCGCTTCACGCCGTTTTTCATCCACCAGCGACTGGTAATACTGGACATCGGCTTCCGCCTCGGCCAGCGTTTTCTCGAAGCGCGGCTGGTCGATGGTGAACAGCACGTCGCCCTTCTTCACATACTGGTTGTCGCGCACCCGCACGTCGGTAATCAGACCGGTCACGTCCGGCGCGATCGCCACCACGTCGGCGGTAAATTTCGCATCACGCGTCCAGGGCGACTCGGTGTAAAAAGCCCAGGCGCGGAACACGACGACTACGGCTATCGCAACCAGAATCAGGGTAATAGCATAGCGCGCAATTTTTCTTATTAGAGCTTTCACTTAAAACCTCAGACGAACAGACGGGATACCAGATAAAACAGGCAGCAGTAGAGAGCGGTGTTAAACAGCGCCGGATGCCAGACAAAATCATAAATGCCGACCGGCAGCAGCATGCGACGCACCAGCCAGAACAGCAAAAGCGAAACGATGATTTCAAAAAATATGGGCGGGAAAGAGAGCCCAAATATGACAATAACCGGTAACACACTCATCTTTTATCCTTGTTGATACGTAACCGGGCCTTTCCGTTATGCCAACACGAAGCTAGCCTGTTGCTACAGGAAGTTTCGCGTTATGGGTTGATGATGGTTGGTCCACAGGTACACTGTCAGACGAATATCAGAACCTAAAGCATAGCGTGTACTACATACTTTGACACAGAAGGTGAGTAACCAGACGGCAACCCGGCGTCATATAGTAACGCGCCTGACTATACGTTATCTACATAATGTGATCTAAATCACTTTTAAGCCAGAGTGAATAATGGAACGTCTGAAAGGAATGTCAGTTTTCGCCAAAGTGGTTGAATTAGGTTCATTTACCGCCGCTGCGCGCCAGTTACAAATGAGCGTCTCTTCCATCAGTCAAATTGTGGCAAAACTGGAAGATGAGCTGCAGGTGAAATTACTGAATCGCAGCACGCGCAGTATCGGTCTTACCGAAGCGGGACGTATCTACTATCAGGGCTGTCGCCGCATGCTGAATGAAGCGCAGCAGGTGCATGAACAGCTCTACGCGTTTAACAATTCGCCCATCGGCACGCTACGTATCGGCAGCTCCTCCACCATGGCGCAAAACGTATTGGCAACCATGACGGCTGAAATGCTACAGGAATACCCCGGCCTGACGGTCAACCTGGTGACCGGCATTCCGGCGCCCGATCTGATCGCCGATGGTCTCGACGTGGTGATCCGCGTCGGCGCGTTACAGGATTCCAGCCTTTTCTCACGACGGCTCGGCTCGATGCCGATGGTGGTCTGTGCGGCGAAACATTATCTGGAGCAGCACGGCACGCCGGAGAAGCCCGCCGATATCGCGAATTTCTCCTGGCTGGAATATAGCGTGCGCCCGGACAGCGATTTTGAGCTGATTGCGCCAGAGGGCATCAGCACCCACCTTTCACCGCAGGGCCGTTTCGTCACGAATGATTCGCAAACGCTGATCCGCTGGCTAAAAGCGGGCTGCGGCATCGCTTACGTGCCATTGATGTGGGTGATTGAGGAGATTAAGGCGGGCGAGGTGGAGATTCTTTTCAGCCGCTATCAGTCCGATCCGCGTCCGGTCTATGCGCTTTATACCCAGAAAGATAAGCTGCCGTTAAAGGTGCAGGTGTGTATCGACTATCTTAGCGCCTGGTTTAAGAAGGTGGCGCAGATTTATCAGGAGCACCGCGAGAGCGGTGCGTAGTCCCCCTGACGTCAAAGCCGCCAGGGGCAATAGCATGATCAGGCGGTGCCGCCGACGGTCAGGCGATCCAGCTTCAGCGTTGGCTGGCCGACGCCGACCGGCAGACTTTGTCCTTCTTTACCGCAGACGCCGACGCCTTTATCCAGCGCCAGATCGTTGCCGACCATTGAGATCTGCTGCATTGCTTCAATACCGGAACCAATCAGCGTGGCGCCTTTTACCGGACGGGTTACCTTGCCCTTCTCAATCAGATAGGCTTCTGAGGTTGAGAAGACAAATTTGCCGGAGGTGATATCCACCTGACCGCCGCCGAAGTTTGGCGCATAGAGGCCATATTCGACGCTTTCGATAATTTCCTGCGGCGTGGACTGTCCGGCCAGCATATAGGTATTGGTCATGCGCGGCATCGGCAGATGCGCGTAGGATTCACGTCTTCCGTTGCCGGTCGGCGCGACGCCCATCAGACGCGCGTTAAGCTTATCCTGCATATAGCCTTTCAACACGCCGTTTTCGATCAGCACGTTGTACTGTCCCGGCACGCCTTCATCATCGATCGCCAGCGAACCGCGCAGGCCGCTGATGGTGCCGTCATCCACGACCGTACAAAGTTCGGAAGCGACCTGCTTGCCCATCTGACCGCTGAACATCGAGGTGCCGCGACGGTTGAAGTCGCCTTCCAGACCGTGGCCCACCGCTTCATGCAACAACACACCCGGCCAGCCTGCGCCCAGCACCACCGGGATAGAGCCTGCCGGCGCCGCCACGGCGGAAAGGTTTACCAGCGCCATGCGCACCGCTTCGCGCGCCCAGCGCTCCGCGCGCACTTCGCCCGCTTCATCCGCCAGGAAGAAATCGTAGCCGGTGCGCCCGCCGCCGCCGCTGGAGCCGCGCTCGCGCTTGCCGTCTTCTTCGACTAATACGCTGACCGACAACCGCACCAGCGGACGCACGTCCGCCGCCAGCGTGCCATCGGTAGCCGCCACCAGCACCAGCTCATAGACGCCGGTCAGGCTGGCGCTCACTTCCTGCACGCGTTTGTCCGCCGCGCGCGCTGCGCTGTCCACCCGGTGCAGCAGGGCGATTTTCTCTTCGCGCGCCAGGCTTTGCAGCGGATCGTTCATTGGGTAAAGCGCGCGATGGTTGACCGCCGCCAGCGCCTGCGCCCGCCCATCGCCCTGTTCACGCACGATGCTACGCGCCGCCTGTGCGCTTAGCTGCAACGCAGTCAGCGTGATTTGATCGGCATAGGCGAAGCCGGTTTTTTCGCCGCTGACGGCGCGCACGCCGACGCCCTGGTCGATATTCCAGGAGCCATCTTTAATAATGCGGTCTTCCAGCACCCAGGATTCATGATAGCTGGACTGGAAGTAGAGATCGGCATAATCCAGACGACGTTCTGAAAGCTGCCCAAGCAGGGTGAACAGATCCTGCTGATTGATGTTGTTCGCAGTTAGCAATTGCTCACTTACCAGATTCAGACTCATCGTTTCTCACTCGTTGTGTGACATTATTGCTATAGCCTGCGGTAATTCCCCTGCGGCGTCAAATTCACTTCTCGCTCTTTTCACGCGGCTTACGCAATACCTCATTAATTTCCGGCTTATCTATCGGGCCGCTGATGTGATAGCGCAACAGGGAAATTTTATTCCACAGCGGGCCGAGCACTTTACTGGCGGCGAATACCGCCGCGCCAACCACCGGGTTAATCGCAAAAGCGGTCGCCACGCCGACCGATGCGGAGATTTCCGGCGCCACCACCGCCTCCATATCGATCTGCCGCTGCACCAGGTCAAGCTGGCCCTGCATGGCGATATCCGCCTCCAGCCCATCCACCAGCAGATTATCGGTCTGCATGACGCCATCTTTGATCCACGCCGTGCCGTTAATAGAGTCGAACCAGAACCCTTCGCTAAAAGTGTCGCTGAAATCGAAACGCAGTTTGCGCAGCAGCGCATCGAAGCTGACCAGCCGCAGCAGCTGTCCGGCCCGGCCACTGCTGACGTCAGCGATCTGTCCCTTGCCGAAGTGGGTTTTCAGCACGCCGCTCAATGAAGTTTCCGAAGGCTGCCACGGCGCGGCGCGCCAGTGCAGGTCGTAATCCAGCATAAAAGAGGCGTCGCGCAGCGGGGTGTTGACGCCAAACCAGTTGGTGGCGTTGTTAATATTCTTGCCGCTCAGTTTCCCTTTCAGCGAGGTGCGCTGGTCGTCAGGCCGGTTTACCCACTCGCCGTTGACCTCCAGGCGCGAACTGCCGGTATCCACCACGCCATTAGTAAGCGCTAACGTATCCCCGCGCGGCGTCAGGTTCGCCTGCATGCGGCCAAACTTCTGACCACGCAGCCAACAGTCGTCGCAGATCAGTTGTAGCGCGGGCCAGCTGGCGAAATTGATGTCGCCGCTCTGCTGCGGTAATGGAGATGAGGCTCCGCCATCGCTTTTTGGCCATACCGGGTTGTAATAGAGCCAGGCGAGATGCGCGCGCCACGGTCCGCTGGCAGGCATATCGAGCCTACCGCTGATTTCGCGCCCTTTCGCCTCGGCCTGCATACCGCCCGCCATCTGCTGACGCAGCGTAACCGCAGTATCGTGCCACTGCTGGCCCGCCAGCTGAAGCGCGGGCGTACTGAGCGTAATTTCCCCCGGCAGCGCGTTTTTGCTCAGGCCTTCCGCCGGCACGCTTTCTTTGCCCGGCTTTTTCTTCGCCTCGTTCTGTGACGAGCCCTCTTTCGCCATCAACAGCTTCAGCCAGCTGTCGCCGTCAAGCGGCGGCAGGTTCAGCATCATGCCGCGCGTTTCAGGCAGCGTCGGCGTGGCGCGCGCATCATTCAGCCAGATGCCGCGATCGAGACGCAACGCTTTGCCCAGCAGCCAACGGCTGTTAAAGCGGTGATGATTCGCCACAGCGCCTTCCAGATCGAAATGGCGCAGATCGCCCGTCACGCTTGCTTTCAGCGGCATTGCGCTGCCGCGCATCTTATCGAGCGGCGCAGGTAAGTGACTGCTTACATCTTTTAGATCGCCGGAGAGGTTGATTTTGTAATTCGCACCGCCGCCGTGTGGCAACGTGATCGCCACGTCACCCTGCCAGGGAAGTTTGCCGCTCAGCTGCTGGCTGACGCCAGCCGGCAAAGGAGAGAGTCGGTTAACCTGCCAGTCGGCCGCCAGGTTAACGCCAATCTGATACGACTGCGGCTGCTCCTCCGTATGAAAATCGACGTTGATCGGCTGACCGAACCAGTTAGCCTCCAGGGTATCGCTGCGCAGGTTGCCGTTGTCGTAGGTAAAGCTGCCGTTTAAGCCGGTAAGCCGGGTATTCAGCGGCGCAACGAACAGTGAGTTATCTTTAAGCTGCACGTCGCCGCGCGCATGAACCAACTGGCCGTCCAGCGGAATATCCAGCTTCAGGTGGCCGCCGGTCTGACCGCCCAGCTGCAGTTCATCCAGCGCTGCGCCCAGCGACGAGCGCAGCGGCGTCTGATTGAAATAGTCGCGGATATCGGCCGCCTCGCCGCGCAGATCGCCGTTAATCAACAGCTTCTCTTTCAGATAGTCTGGTATCACCGCGCTGACGTTGTTCGCCTGCACCTTGCCCAACATCGCTTGCTGCGCCTTCATCCACAGGCTGTCGTTAACAAAATCGAGATCGATATCAAGCTTATCAATTGACGGCCAGCCAGGCTGGAAGGCGTAGCTGGCGTTGCGCAGCGGCACCCAGACTTCAAACATGCCGTCGTTATGGCGGAAAGGGAAAAGTTTCGGGTTGCCCGCGAACAGCAACGTGGCATTGGAAACCTGCCCGCCTTTGATAGCGCCGCTGAGATAGTTGGTTAAGCCAGTGCCCATCAGCGGCTCAGGGAAATAGCGCCAGGCGTCGCCCGCGTTAGTGACGTTAATCCCGGCCAGAATATCGAGCCGCGGCGCCTGGCCCGTTGCCTGACGGTAGCTGAAATCGCCTCTGGCCCAAAGCGATCGGGCCTGTATATCAAGATCTCGTCCCTGCAGCGCCAGCGCGTTTTTGCTGTGCTGCCAGCTCAGCGTACCGCTCGCCTGCGCAATCTCCAGCGGCGCGCGGAACATGGTGCCGTAAGGCATCACCGCATCGTTAACGCGAATATCAAGGCGGCCGTCGGCCAGGCTGCCATTCAGCGCGCCCGTCACGTGCTGCGCGCCGGGCAGCAGCTGCCAATGCTGCCAGCTCATATCACGCCAGCGCGCCTGAAAACGGGTTTGATCCGGCTGACGCAGCGGGACATCTAGCGCCAGCGCATCAATTTCACCCTGCGGATGCAGGGTACGCCAGTTCTCCAGCATCTGCGGCGAAAGGCGGGAAAAAAGCGGGATTAACGGTTCGAGCCGCTGTAAATTCAGCCCGGTAGCGCGAACGCGCAGCTCCTCTTCGCTCTCCGGTCCGGGCGCGTCGCCCTGAGCTGGCTGCCACGCGAGAGCGAAATGCCCTTTCGGCCAGGGTTCGCCGTCGGTGCGCAGGTTGTTTTGCGGTACGGTAACGGTCCAGCCACTGCGCCAGCGCGCCAGATGCAGCCCAAGGTTATCCACCTCCAGGCGGTGCGGACGCTTATCGCCCTGCCAGTGCGCGCCGCCCTGTTTAAGCCAGACATCGCCGTCGTAAATTTCACCCTCTTTCAGGCTCAGCCAGGCCGCCAGGCTGAACCGGGCGCGCTGCAGCGTGGTATTGTCACGCAACCACTGTCCCAGCCAGGGTTTAACGTCCACATCGTCCGCCTGCAGCCAGATGCGACCATTGTTCAGCAGGCCATTCTCATCGCGCAGATCGAGCCGCACCTGCACCACACCGTGCTGCCCGGTAAAGCTGGAAAGACTGACCTCCCCCTCCGCGCGGTGACGCGCTTTTTCATTCAGCCAGCTCAGGCGCGGGATCGCCAGCTCGGCTCGCTGTCCCGAAAGCGTCTGGAAACGGATGCGGCTGTCGCGCAAGTCGAAATGGTCGAACTGGCGCAGGAAGAGATCGTTAATCTGACCCGCTTTAAGGTTGTGATTGGCGGCGTCGTTACTGATCAGCGGAGAGCGGCTGTCGAGATCGAGTTGCCAGAAGGTTAATTCACGGAACTGCCAGCGGGCATGCAGCAGGGACTGCCAGACATCCAGCGCCAGCGTAACGCGGCCGATATTGAGCGAGCCGCCGTCAGGCAGCGCCACCGTCAACTGGCGCGCGTCCAGCGTCGGGCCGAAGTTTTCCCAGCGTCCCTGGAGCGAGGCGGCATCGACTTTTAAACCGGTCGCCGAGGAGACGGCGTCAAGCAGCGTGTCGCGGTGGCGATCGATATGCGGCATGACCAGCCGCAAACCACTGACCAGTAGCGCAACGATGACGATCACCGCTGCGCCTGTAAGTAACAGGATCCTGGGCAGTTGCCTCACACACCTCTCCTTGTCTTGCGCAAACTGAACGGATGAATAAGCTGGCTCACATTCCCGAATGTGCCTTTGCAGCAACAGCAGGAGAAGCAAATCAGATGCAGTTTACCTGAAACAGGCGCGCATTTTTAGCGCTTGACCGGAGAGAAACCGCAAATGCGGGCCAAAATCTTAACCCGATTTTACATCATCACGACGTCGAACTGCTCCTGGGTATAGAGCGGCTCGATCTGCACTTTCACCTGCTTGCCGACAAACAGCTCCACCTCGGCCAACGCATGCGATTCTTCACTTTTCAGCGCTTCGCCAACGGTCGGAGAGACGTAGACCAGAAAACGATCGGAGTCGTAGGCGTGATGCACGCGCACTATCTCGCGCATAATTTCATAGCAGACGGTTTCAACGGTTTTCAGCGTGCCGCGCCCTTTACAGACCGGGCAGTCCTGACACAGCACATGCTCGATGCTTTCGCGGGTGCGCTTGCGCGTCATCTCCACCAGTCCCAGCGCGGAGAAACCGTTGATGCTGGTTTTCACCCGATCTTTGCTCAGCGCACTCTCCAGCGAATGCAGCACCCGACGGCGATGCTCCTCATTATTCATATCGATAAAGTCGATAATGATAATGCCGCCCAGATTGCGCAGACGCAGCTGCCGGGCGATCGCCTGCGTCGCTTCAATATTGGTATTGAAGATGGTTTCGTCCAGGTTGCGATGGCCGACAAAGGCGCCGGTATTGATATCGATGGTGGTCATCGCTTCGGTCTGGTCGATAATCAGGTAGCCGCCCGACTTTAGCTCAACCTTGCGATCGAGCGAGCGCTGAATTTCGTTCTCTACGTCGTAGAGATCGAAGATTGGCTGCTTGCCGCTGTAGTGCTCCAGCTTAGCGGTCATTTCCGGCATATATTCGGAAGTGAATTCCAGCAGCAATTCATAGGTCAGGCGCGAATCGACGCGGATGCGATCGAGCGCGGCGCCGGCGAAATCGCGCAGTACGCGCTGTGCCAGCGCCAGTTCGCCATAAAGACGGCAGCGGGTCTTGTTGCGCTTTTTGCGCTCCATCACCTTGGTCCACAGGCGCTTCAGAAACGCCGCGTCCTGGGCCAGCTCCTCTTCACCGATCCCTTCTGCGGCAGTGCGGATAATGAATCCGCCCTGCTCGTCGCAATAAGCGGAGACCACTGCCTTCAGGCGATCGCGCTCCGCTTCGCTTTCAATGCGCTGCGAAACGCCAACGTGCGAGGCGCCCGGCATAAAGACCAGGTAGCGCGAAGGCAGCGTAATATCGGTAGTCAGACGCGCGCCCTTGGTACCCAGAGGATCTTTTACCACCTGCACCATCAGATCCTGCCCCTGGCGCACCAGTTCGGCGATATCCCTGACGCTGAAGTTCTTCTGTTCTTCGCCCGCCACGCATTCGGTATGCGGCATAATATCGGAGGCGTGCAGGAAGGCGGCTTTATCCAGGCCAATATCGACAAAGGCAGCCTGCATGCCCGGCAGAACGCGACTGACGCGGCCTTTATAGATGTTGCCGACGATGCCGCGCTTCGCTTCGCGTTCGATATGGATTTCTTGCAGGATACCGCCGTCAATATAAGCTACGCGCGTTTCCGATGGCGTAACGTTAACCAGTAGCTCAGCCGTCATCATGTCCTCTCACCCACCTCACGCAATGACTGGAAATGACTGAACAACTCGCTGGTTTCCACCAGCGGCAGGCCAACCACTGCGTGATAGCTTCCGTTAATTTTCCTGACAAAATTGCCGCCAAGCCCCTGAATGCCGTAAGCGCCAGCCTTATCCATCGGTTCGCCGCTGGCGATGTAATCGCTGATATCCTGCGGCGTCAGCAGACGAAAGGTGACGTCGGTCAGCACCAGACAATCCAGCTCGCGCTGACGATCGGCAAGCGCCACCGCGGTCATGACCTGATGGGTTTTGCCCGACAGGCGCGTCAGCATTTCCGCCGCGTGCGCCGCATCGCGCGGTTTTTCCAGCACTTCGCCGTTCAGCACCACGATGGTATCCGCGCCCAGCACCGGCAGATCCTGCGGCGCGACCGCCACGCCCGCCAGCGCCTTTTCCCGCGCCAGACGACGCACATAATGCTGCGCGCTCTCTTCTTCGCGGCGCAACTCTTCAACGTCGGTAATGACACGCTCAAAATGCAGGCCAAGCTGCGTCAGCAGTTCGCGACGGCGCGGCGAACCGGAGGCAAGATAAAGGGATAACATAGTTGTCCTTATTGAACAGCGAATTGTCGACGAATCTTTCTCATCAATAAGAATAGCCAGGGCCACAAAATACCGTCTATAACGCTGCTCCAGAAAATCTCCGGGCGGAACGAGATATTAATTACTAAAAATTCGGCCCAGAACACAATCACATTCATCGCCAGCGAGAGCACCATTACCATCAGGGCCTGCTGCCATAATGCCAGATTGCGGAACAGCTGGAATTTGAACGCCACCAGATAAGCGATGATGCTGAGCGCCAGCGCGCGCACCCCCAGCGTCGAGCCAGAGATGAGGTCCATAATGGCGCCCATCACGAAGCCGGTGCCGACGCTTACCCGATGCGGCAGCGCCAGCAGCCAGTAAATCAGAATCAACAGCAGCCAGGAGGGCCGGAACATATAGAGATCGTCCGGCCATGGCATGATTTGCAGCACCAGCGCGACCAGGAAGGAGAGCCAGATAACCCAGCGGCCATGACTGCGATAGCGGCTCAAGGCTGGCCTCCCTGTGCGGCGGGACGGTCGCCGGCAGGCGGGTTGCTGCCCGTCGGTCGACTGACCGCAGGCGCTGCGGGCGATGCCGCTCCCGCTTCAGACGGCGCAGGCGGCCCCATTTCGCCCGCTGGCGGCAACACTTGCGGCATCATTTGCATCAGACGTTCGTTGGCTACCCGATGCACTTCATCCGGCGCCATCGGCAGATCGCCGTTGCGATCCGCGCCCCACAGCAGCAGCAGATAGCGCAGACGCTGCAGGCCTGCCGTCGGACGCGCCTGAATCACCGTATAGGCGCGCTGCGTGTCCACTTTCACCGACGAGACCACGCCGACCGGGTAGCCTTCCGGGAAACGACCGCCCAGGCCGGAAGTCACCAGCACGTCGCCGACGCGAATATCGGTATTGCCCGGCAGATGCTCCAGCTGCAAATCTTCGGTACAGCCGTTGCCGGCGGCGATGACGCGAATATCGTTACGCAGCACCTGGATCGGCAGCGCATGGGACGCATCGCAAATCAGCAGCACGCGGCTGGTCATTTGACCCACTGCAATGACCTGCCCGACGACACCTTTATCACTGATCACCGGCTGACCTTCGTAAACGCCGTTGAGGCTGCCCTTATCGATGACCACCTGATCGGTATAAGGATCGGTGCCGGTAGAGATAACCTGCGTCACCATCTTCTGCTCATCCTGACGCAGCGGCGACCCTAAGAGCTCGCGCAGGCGCGCGTTTTCCTGCCGGTATTGTCCCAGCATCAGCAGCTCGCTATTTTTCAGAAAGAGTTCGCGCTGCAGCGCTTTATTTTCCTGTTCCAGCTGCTGGCGAGAGGCCAGCGTTTCAGCAACGCTGTCCAGAATTTGTCGTGGCCCGTTGGCCAGGAAATAGAATGGACTAACCGCCGTGTCCATATAGTTACGGATTTGGGTAAACGAACCCACGCGGCTGTCGGCGACGATGATGCCGATTGCCACGATAACCGCCAGAAAAAGGCGGAGCTGCAGGGAGGGTCCCCTGCTGAAAATTGGCTTCATAAACTCTGCGTATTCCCCGACATCATGAAAAGGGAGCGCGGCCTGCATCTGGCGCTCCCTTCTGGCAGATTATTCTTCGCTGAACAAATCGCCGCCGTGCATGTCGATCATTTCCAACGCTTTGCCGCCGCCGCGCGCGACGCAGGTTAGCGGATCTTCAGCCACTACTACCGGAATGCCGGTCTCTTCCATCAACAGACGGTCAAGGTTGCGCAGCAGCGCGCCGCCGCCGGTCAGCACCATTCCGCGTTCTGAAATATCAGAGGCCAGTTCTGGCGGACACTGCTCCAGCGCCACCATCACCGCGCTGACGATGCCGGTCAGCGGCTCCTGCAGGGCTTCCAGAATCTCATTGGAGTTGAGCGTAAAGCCGCGCGGCACGCCTTCAGCCAGGTTACGTCCGCGCACCTCGATCTCGCGCACCTCGTCGCCCGGATAGGCGGAGCCGATCTCATGCTTGATGCGTTCGGCGGTCGCTTCGCCGATCAGCGAGCCGTAGTTACGGCGTACATAATTGATAATCGCTTCATCGAAACGATCGCCGCCGATGCGGACAGATGAAGAATAGACCACGCCGTTCAGAGAGATGACCGCCACTTCGGTGGTGCCGCCGCCGATATCCACAACCATAGAGCCGGTCGCTTCAGACACCGGCAGGCCTGCGCCAATTGCCGCGGCCATCGGTTCTTCGATCAGGAACACTTCGCGCGCGCCTGCGCCCTGAGCGGATTCGCGGATTGCGCGGCGCTCAACCTGGGTGGCGCCGACGGGTACGCATACCAGCACGCGCGGGCTGGGACGCATAAAGCTGTTGCTGTGCACCTGCTTAATAAAGTGCTGCAGCATTTTTTCGGTAACGAAGAAATCGGCGATAACGCCGTCTTTCATTGGGCGAATAGCGGCAATATTGCCCGGCGTACGACCAAGCATCTGTTTTGCGTCATGACCGACTGCCGCTACGCTCTTTGGGGAGCCGGCACGATCCTGACGGATGGCAACGACGGAGGGCTCATTCAGCACGATGCCCTGGCCTTTGACGTAAATCAGGGTATTCGCAGTACCCAGGTCAATGGACAAGTCGTTGGAAAACATGCCACGAAATTTTTTAAACATACTAAAGGATAATCCTGCAAGCTGGGGGCGGAAAATAAAATCCGCTTACTTTACCAACCACGCGAAGCCGCCACAAGGCGCAAAAACGTTCTACTTCGGTGAAAAATCACGCTATCTCGCGCTTGTTACCAGATCGCCGAAGCGAGGCAACAATATTCAGCTGTAAAACCAGCTAAATGCCCACGAAATCGGGCTGGTAAGCGGACATAACAGTTATAAAATCTAACATTTAATTTCCACGGCGCCTGCGCGCCGCAAACAGCCGCCGGCTGCAAAACCGCGCGCTATTATGTCAAATCATCGGTTAAACCCGAACTCTTTGAGAATATTTTTTCACATTGCCGTTCACCAGCTGCGAAGTTGAAAAAAAATCCCCCTGGCCGCCCGCCACGCCCAGCGCTGAAAGCGTTTGCCATTCGTCGCGCGTTCTGACGCCCGCGGCGAATACCTGCGTCGGCGTCATGCGGCACACTTCCAGCAGGCTTTTCACAAACAGCTGGTTTTCCGTACGGCGATCGATGTTGCGCACCAGGCTCGGATGGAGCTTGATCAGCTCCACGCCCGCCAGGGTGATATAGGCGGTGCTGACCACCGTCAGACCCGCCTGATTGACCGCCAGGCGACAGCCGAAGCCTTTCAATAAACGCAGCGCCGGCTGTAATCGATTGAAGTGTTGACACACTTCCGCCTCTGCAAGTTCAAATAAAAAACGCTGTCGCTGCGATTTTGTACACTGCAACAGCATATCACGCAGGGTGCGCTGGAAGCCGGGCTGCAATAGAGAGTCAATCGTAATAGGCACCGCCAGCGTCTCCTGCGGCCAGCAGGCGGAGAGCGTCAGGATACGCTGCATCAGCTGGCGGTCATACGCCTCCGCCAGCCCCATCTGCTGCACCAGCGGCATAAACTCCGCGGCCAGCAGCTCTTTTTCGCCATCGTAAATGCGCGGCAGCATTTCGCGGTGATGCACGCGTCCGTCGCGCAGAACGGCGGGCTTCTGATAAAGCCTTGGACCGCCGCGCTTCAGGGTATGCTCCAGCAGCGTGCGCCATTTTACGCTGCCGCGTCCGCCGTCGCTGTCCGTTCCTTCACCGGTGACCCAGGTGTTGCCGCCCTGCAATGAGGCGTGGCGCGTCGCCTGTTCTACGCTCTCCATGACCTGCTGCGTGGTCTGCCCGCTGCGCCAGGCGCTGATGCCGATATGCATCATATTTTG
Organism: Mixta calida; assembly: GCF_002953215.1. Classification (NCBI taxonomy): domain Bacteria; kingdom Pseudomonadati; phylum Pseudomonadota; class Gammaproteobacteria; order Enterobacterales; family Erwiniaceae; genus Mixta; species Mixta calida. The sequence goes on along the minus strand of NZ_CP026378.1, from coordinate 522,837 downwards.
CCGATCGATCATCGCCGTCGGCGGCAGCGCGTCCACCGCTTTGATCAGCTGGGCGGCAATGCCGTCAGCCTCTTTTAACGTGCGATGGGGCAGCAACACCATAAAGTCGCTGCGGAAGTAGCGCGCCAGCAGTGCGCCAGGATAGCGCATCACAAAGGTAGAGAGCATGTTCACCAGCGCAAACAGATACTCTTTCACCGGCGCGTGCCCCCACTTCTCGCTCAGGCTGTCAAAATCGGGCAGGCGGATCATCATCACCACGCCATGCGTGCCGACGTTTTCCTGATCTTCCAGCAGCGTCGCCAGCTGATTATCGAAAAAGAGCCGATTATTGAGGCCGGTCGTGGCGTCCTGCGCGGTAAAGGCGCGGATTAAGGTGTCGATGCGGGTGCGCTGCTCGCGCGCTTCATGGAGATCGTCCAGCAGCAGATCGAGCGCGGTCGACGCTTTCGGCGGCCATTCATTGACGTTGCCGCGTCCGATGCCGCGGCGCTCGCCCTCAATAATCCTTTCGGCGCGCATTTCCAGGCTTTCCATCCCTTTTAACTGTCGCCACAGCCAGCGATGCGTGGGCAGCAGCAGCAGCATCATGATCGTCGCCACCAGCAACACCACGACCAGCGTAGAGGAACCAATATAGGAACGAAACCAGGTATTGGCCGGGTCGAGCAGCTCCACGCGCATCGTCCAGCCCTGCTGATGCAGCATCGCCAAATCGTAACGGCGGAAGCGATTGGGCTCGTCCTCGATGAGCGGATATTGATGGCGAGAAAGATTGAGAATCACATCCTGCTGGTTGCGGATCTGCAGCTGTTCGATATCCATTAGCGGCATGATACGTTGTAGCCACGGCTTCAGCTCGGCGACGCTTTTCGTCAACAGCGCCTGATCGACCTCCGTCATCAGCGACTGCACCTGTCTTTCCACGCGCTCGCTGCGCAGCCAGAAAAAACTTAGCGCGCAGCCGACGAGCATTAATACCATTGCCAGAGTGATAAGCAGCGTGACAAACGCTGACAGTTTTGTGGTTAATCGCATCCCTGTGCCTTTTTCACTGCGGTTATGACCACGCCATTGACGTTCAGAAGCGGGTGCCAGATTGTTAGTGATCTAAAACTTTTCATGCCGGCAACGTTAAATAACCGCAAACGTCCGCGGTTTATTTGCGGCTGGTCAGCCTCTGTGACCCTCCGGCGAGTATAGTTGCCAGAGACCCGGTCGTTACCAACGAAAATCAAATTCAGGAGAATCTCATGCAGGCTTTACTGATAGAACAAACTGACGGCGTATACCAGACGGTATTACGCGACATTTCACCAGAGCAGCTGCCGGCAGGTAACGTGACCGTGGATGTTAACTGGTCAGGCATTAACTATAAAGACGCACTTGCGATTACGGGCAAAGGCAAAATCATTCGCCAGTTCCCGATGGTGCCCGGCATCGATTTTGCCGGTACGGTGCGCCACAGCGAAGATCCGCGTTTTCATGTCGGGCAGCAGGTGGTGCTGACCGGCTTCGGCGTGGGAGAAACGCACTGGGGCGGGCTGGCGGAACAGGCGCGCGTTAACGGCGACTGGCTGGTGCCGCTGCCGGAAGGATTAAGCGACCGCCAGGCAATGATTTTGGGCACCGCCGGCTTCACTGCGATGCTGTGCGTCATGGCGCTGGAAGAAGGCGGCGTGACGCCCGATAAAGGCGACGTGCTGGTGACCGGCGCCAGCGGCGGCGTCGGCAGCACCGCCGTCGCCCTGCTGAACGCGCTGGGTTATCAGGTGACGGCAGTCAGCGGACGGGAAAGCAACGGCGATTATCTGCGTCAGTTGGGCGCCGCTAACGTGCTGCCGCGCAGCGAGTTCAGCAGCGACAGTCGTCCGTTGGAAAAACAGCGCTGGGCAGGGGCCATCGATACCGTCGGCGACAAAGTGCTGGCCAGCGTACTGGCGCAGATGCACTACTCCGGCGTTGTCGCCGCCTGCGGTCTGGCGGGCGGCTTTGCGCTGCCAACCTCGGTGATGCCGTTTATTCTGCGCAACGTGCGTCTGCAGGGCGTCGATTCGGTGCAAACGCCGACGCCGCGCCGTCTTGAAGCCTGGAAACGACTGGTGAAAACCGTTCCCGCCAGCTTTTATCAGCAGGCGACGGTGGAAGTGGCGCTGAGCGACGCCGCAGACGCCGCTCGCCGTCTGCTAAATAATGAAGTCACCGGACGTACGCTGGTGAAAGTGACTCAGGGATAAGCGCCAGGAAATTTCACATTTTAATGTGAAAAATCGTCCCGGTCCGACTTTTTGCTGCATGCTTACTTATCTGCTCCCTGCCGCGCCGCAGGGAGATTGCACAGGAGTCGCGTTATGAAGCCGGTCACTAAGCTCACTGAAGCTGATATCACACCCGAAACGATTTTCCATCAGCAGCGCCGACAGATTTTGAAGGCGCTCGGTTTAAGCGCCGCGGCGCTTACCGTCCCTGGCGCCGCACGCGCCGATGTACTTTCCTGGTTCAAGGGCAACGATCGACCACCTGCGCCAGCGGGCCGTCCGCTCGATTTCAGCAAACCGGAAGCCTGGCAATCCTCCCTGCCGCTCACGCCGGAAGATAAAGTCAGCGGTTATAACAACTTCTATGAGTTCGGGCTCGATAAAGCCGATCCGGCCGCCAACGCTGGCAGCCTGAAAACGGATGACTGGAAGATCCGCATCGACGGCGAGGTCGCCAGGCCGCTTACGCTCGATATGGATGATATTTTCAAGCGCTTTCCGCAGCAGCAGCGTATCTACCGCATGCGCTGCGTGGAAGCCTGGTCGATGGTGATCCCCTGGGTCGGCTTTGAGCTGGGCCAGTTGCTGAAAGCCGCCGAGCCCACCAGCAATGCGCGTTTTGTCGCTTTCCAGACGGTATATGCCCCTGATCAGATGCCTGGCCAGAAGGATCGTTTTATTGGCGGCGGGCTGGATTATCCCTATGTCGAAGGGCTGCGTCTGGATGAGGCGATGCATCCGTTGACCCTGCTTTCTACCGGCGTTTATGGCAAAGCGCTGCCGCCGCAAAACGGCGCGCCTGTCCGTCTGACGGTACCGTGGAAATATGGCTTTAAGGGCATCAAATCGATCGTGCACATTAAGCTGACGCGCGATCGTCCGCCGACCACCTGGAATCAGCTGGCGCCGGATGAGTATGGCTTTTTCGCCAATGTGAATCCGCATGTGGATCATCCGCGCTGGTCGCAGGCGACCGAACGCTTTATCGGCGCCGGCGGCATTCTGAATGTCGATCGCCAGCCGACATTGCTGTTCAACGGCTATGGCGACCAGGTGGCGTCGCTCTATCGCGGGCTCGATTTGCGGGAGAATTTCTGAGTGCGTCTGACGTTAAAACAGATAACCGGCCTGAAAGTCCTGCTGCATCTGGCGGGACTGTTGCCCTTATTGTGGCTGATTTTCGCCGTGCTGCAGGGTACCGGCTTTAGCGCCGACCCGGCGAAAGATATTCAGCACTTTACCGGCCGCATGGCGCTGAAGTTCCTGCTCGCCACCCTGCTGGTTTCGCCGCTGGCGCGCTATGGACGCCAGCCGCTGCTGATTCGGGTGCGCCGCCTGTTGGGGCTGTGGTGTTTCGCCTGGGCGACGCTGCATCTGCTGAGCTATTCGCTGTTGGAGCTGGGCCTTAACAATCTGCGACTGCTGGGATCGGAACTGATTTCACGTCCTTATCTGACGCTGGGGATTATCAGCTGGCTGACGTTGCTGGCGCTGGCGCTCACTTCTTTCCAGAAGGCGCAGCGAAAACTGGGACGCCGCTGGCAAACTCTGCACAATATGATTTATCTGGTGGCGATCCTCGCGCCGGTTCACTATATCTGGTCGGTAAAAGTTCTTTCTCCGCAGCCGCTGATCTATGCGCTTTTGGCGCTTATCCTGCTCGCCTGGCGCTATAAAAAGTTTTGGCGCTGGTTTGTAAAATAGCGGCGCGATCTGTGCCGCATCCCACATATCCATACTGTTTAACTAAATCTTTCATTAACCGTGGTTGATAAACTTCGCAGATAAGACCAGTATTTAGCTGCGAAAAGCAACGAAATCATTATAATGCCCAGCTTCGGTTGCAGTGACGGGCTATTTTTCGCCTCCAGAAAGGTGACAAATAGCTTCTCACGAGGTATTTTACGCGATGCCTCAATTATTGCAGGAGATAGCAGCAAAATGGCGCACGATTTTCATATTCTGCTCTTGAACGGTCCGAACCTCAATTTACTGGGGACGCGCGAACCGGAAAAATATGGGCGCAGCACGCTGACCGGGATCGTTGACGATCTGACATCGCAGGCCAGCGCGTTGAATGTGAAACTCAGCCATTTGCAGTCGAATGCAGAACACGTTCTGATTGAGCGTATTCATGAGGCGAGAGGCAATGTCGATTATATCGTCATTAACCCGGCGGCCTTTACGCATACCAGCGTAGCGCTGCGCGATGCATTGCTGGCGGTAGATATCCCTTTTATCGAGGTGCATATCACCAACGTACATGCCCGCGAGCCCTTTCGCCACCATTCCTGGCTTTCTGATATTGCTGCCGGCGTAATCTGTGGACTTGGCGTCGACGGTTACACCTGGGCTTTACAAACGGCAGTAAAACGCCTGTCAAATCAAATTAAATAGAGTACGGACCCACACTCATGGATATTCGTAAGATTAAAAAACTGATCGAACTGGTTGAAGAATCCGGTATCGCCGAACTTGAAATCTCTGAAGGCGAGGAATCCGTTCGCATCAGCCGCGCACCTGCAGCTCCCGCTTATCCGATGATGCAACAGGCTTACGCCGCGCCAGCTCCGCAGCCTGCTCTGGCTACCGCTGTAGCGCCTGCCGCTGCGCCAGCGATCGAAGCGCCTGTCGCTGCGGAACTGAGCGGCCACATCGTGCGCTCTCCGATGGTCGGCACCTTCTATCGTACGCCGAGCCCGGATGCGAAAGCGTTTGTCGAAGTCGGTCAGAAAGTGAATATCGGCGATACCCTGTGCATCGTTGAAGCCATGAAGATGATGAACCAGATCGAAGCAGACAAGGCGGGCGTGGTTAAAGCTATCCTGGTCGAAAGCGGTCAACCTGTTGAGTTTGACGAGCCGCTGGTCGTCATCGAATAACGAGGCGCACCATGCTGGATAAAATTGTTATTGCTAACCGCGGTGAGATCGCTCTGCGCATTTTGCGTGCCTGTAAAGAACTGGGCATCAAAACCGTTGCGGTACACTCTACGGCGGATCGCGATCTGAAACATGTGCTGCTGGCGGACGAGACCGTATGTATCGGTCCGGCGCCCTCAGTTAAAAGCTACCTGAACATTCCGGCGCTGATCTCCGCAGCGGAAATCACCGGCGCGGTGGCGATTCACCCAGGCTACGGCTTCCTGTCTGAAAACGCCGACTTTGCCGAGCAGGTAGAGCGTTCCGGCTTTATTTTCATCGGTCCGCGTGCCGAAACGATTCGCCTGATGGGCGACAAAGTTTCTGCAATCAACGCGATGAAAAAAGCGGGCGTGCCTTGCGTGCCGGGTTCTGACGGTCCGCTGGGCGACGATATGGATAAGAACCGCGCCATCGCCAAGCGCATCGGCTATCCGGTAATTATCAAAGCCTCCGGCGGCGGCGGCGGGCGCGGTATGCGCGTCGTTCGCAGCGATAAAGAGCTGGAAAACTCCATTAACATGACCCGTGCGGAAGCGAAAGCCGCTTTCAACAACGACATGGTCTACATGGAGAAGTACCTTGAAAACCCGCGCCACATCGAGATTCAGGTGTTGGCGGACGGTCAGGGCAACGCCATCTATCTGGCGGAACGCGACTGCTCTATGCAGCGTCGTCACCAGAAAGTGGTTGAAGAAGCGCCGGCGCCGGGCATTACCATGGAAATGCGTCGCTATATCGGCGAACGCTGTACCCAGGCGTGCGTGGAGATCGGTTACCGCGGCGCAGGCACCTTCGAGTTCCTGTATGAAAACGGCGAGTTCTACTTTATCGAGATGAACACCCGTATTCAGGTTGAGCATCCGGTTACCGAGATGATCACCGGCGTGGATTTGATCAAAGAGCAGCTGCGCATCGCAGCAGGCCAGCCGCTTTCTATCAAGCAGGAAGAGGTGGTGGTGAAAGGCCACGCGGTGGAATGCCGTATCAATGCGGAAGATCCGAACACTTTTCTGCCGAGTCCGGGCAAAATTACCCGTTTCCATGCGCCAGGCGGTTTTGGCGTGCGTTGGGAATCGCATATTTATGCCGGTTACAGCGTGCCGCCCTACTACGACTCCATGATCGGCAAGCTGATTACCTACGGTGAAAACCGTGACGTGGCGATTGCCCGCATGAAAAACGCACTGGCTGAGCTGATCATCGACGGCATCAAAACCAACGTTGAGCTGCAGATGAAGATCATGTCAGACGAAAACTTCCAGCACGGTGGAACCAACATCCACTACCTGGAGAAAAAGCTGGGTCTGGCGGAGAAGTAATTCTCCCGTTGCCCTGTCTGAGGCCGGCTTGTCCGGCCTTTTCTCATTCTGGTTTCGCACATAATGAAAGGCTCTCTTATGGATGCGCGCTTTATCCAGGCACACCGCGAGGCCCGCTGGTCCTTCTGGCTGGCGCTGGCGTATCTGGCGGTATGGGCGCTTTGCGCCTGGCTGGGCGGCATGCAGCCCGGCGTTACCGGCCTGCCGCGCTGGTTTGAACTCTCCTGCTTTTTCGCCCCGCTGCTGTTTATCTTTCTCTGCTGGCTGATGATCCGCGTGGTCTTCCGCGATATCCCGCTGGAGGATAATCATGAAAGCTGAAGTCATCCTTCCCCTGCTGGGCTACCTGCTGCTGATCGCCGCTCTCTCCCTCTACGCCATGCGTAAACGGCGCACCGGCAACTTCCTGAACGAATATTTTCTCGGCGGGCGTTCAATGGGCGGTTTCGTGTTGGCGATGACGCTGACCACCACCTATATCAGCGCCAGCTCGTTTATCGGCGGGCCGGGCGCCGCCTATAAGTATGGTCTCGGCTGGGTGCTGCTGGCGATGGTTCAGGTGCCAGCCGTCTGGTTGTCGCTGGGAGTGCTGGGCAAAAAGTTCGCTATTCTCGCGCGTCGTTATCATGCGGTCACGCTCAACGACATGCTCTATGCGCGCTACCGCAGCCCGCTGCTGGTCTGGCTTTCCAGCCTCAGCCTGCTGGTAGCATTCGTCGGCGCGATGACGGTGCAGTTTATCGGCGGCGCCAGACTGCTGGAGACCGCGGCGGGCATTCCTTACAATACCGGCCTGCTGATTTTCGGCGGCACCATTGCGCTTTACACGGCGTTCGGCGGCTTCCGCGCCAGCGTGCTGAATGATGCGATGCAGGGCCTGGTGATGCTGATCGGCACTTTTCTGCTGCTGTTCGCCGTGGTGCACGCCGCGGGCGGCATGCACGCAGCCGTCACCAAACTTCAACAAATCGATCCGCGCCTGGTGACCCCACAGGGCGTCGACAATATTATTACGCCGACCTTCCTTTCCTCGTTCGTGGTGCTGGTCTGCTTTGGCGTGATTGGGCTGCCACACACGGCGGTGCGCTGCATCTCCTATAAAGACAGCAAGGCGGTGCATCGCGGCATCGTCGTCGGCACCATTGTGGTAGCGGTGCTGATGCTGGGCATGCATCTGGCGGGCGCTCTGGGCCGGGCGATCCTGCCCGATCTGACAGTGCCGGATCGCGTGATCCCAACGCTGATGCTCGCGGTGCTGCCGCCTTTTGCCGCCGGGATCTTTCTGGCGGCGCCGATGGCGGCGATCATGTCGACGATCAACGCGCAGCTGTTGCAGTCCTCCGCGACGATCGTTAAAGATCTCTATTTACGCCTTTATCCGCAGCAGCTGAATAACGAGCTGCGCCTGCGCCGTCTGTCCGGCATGATTACGCTGGTGCTCGGTCTACTGCTGCTGCTGGCGGCGTGGAGTCCGCCCGATATGATTATCTGGCTGAACCTGCTGGCGTTCGGCGGGCTGGAAGCAGTGTTCCTGTGGCCGCTGGTATTAGGCCTCTACTGGGAAAAAGCCAACGCGGCGGGCGCCCTGAGCGCGATGATCGTCGGCGCCGCCTCCTATACGCTGCTGGCAGCGCTGCATCTGGAGCCGGGCGGCTTTCATCCGATTGTGCCGGCGCTGCTGTTAAGCCTGTTGGCCTTTGTTATCGGTAATCTGTTTGGTCGTTCGGCGCCTGCGCCGGATGACGCCTCTTCACTGTATGAATAAAGAGAATCGCTATGCCCTGGATACAAATTAAGATCAACACTACCGGCGCGGATGCGGAAGCGCTGGGTGACCTGTTAATGGAACAGGGTGCCGTGTCGGTGACCTTCCAGGATACGCATGACACGCCGGTATTCGAGCCGCTGCCAGGCGAAACGCGTCTGTGGGGCGATACTGACGCTATCGGCCTGTTTGATGCCGAAACGGATATGGCGGAAGTGGTCAGCCTGCTGGAGCAGGATCCGCTGTTAGGTCCAGGCTTCCGCCATAAGATCGAGCAGATCGAAGATAAAGACTGGGAGCGCGAATGGATGGAGAACTTTCATCCTATGCGCTTCGGTCAGCGTTTGTGGATCTGCCCCAGCTGGCGCGACGTGCCCGAACCGGATGCGGTGAATGTGATGCTCGATCCGGGTCTGGCCTTCGGCACCGGCACGCACCCGACCACGGCGCTCTGCCTGAGCTGGCTGGACGGGCTCGATCTGCAAGGTAAAACCGTTATCGATTTCGGCTGCGGCTCCGGCATTCTGGCGATCGCGGCGCTGAAGCTCGGCGCGGCGCAGGCTATCGGTATCGATATCGATCCGCAGGCTATTCAGGCCAGTCGCGATAATGCCGAGCGCAACGGCGTCTCCGATCGTCTGTCGCTTTATCTGCCCCACGAGCAGCCGGCCGATCTCAGCGCCGACGTGGTAGTGGCGAACATTCTCGCCGGACCGCTGCGTGAGCTGGCGCCGTTGATTAGCGTGCTGCCTAAATCCGGCGGCTATCTCGGTCTGTCAGGTATTCTCGCCAGCCAGGCGGAAAGCGTGTGTGAAGCCTATGAAGAACGCTTCACGCTCGATCCGGTAGCGGAAAAAGAGGAATGGTGCCGTATTACCGGCGTCCGCCGCTAAGTCTTCTTCGCGCGCTGTGAAATGCTGTCGCAGCGCGCTATTTTCGTCCCTTCTCGCTTTCGCTTTTTTTGCCACTTTTTCTCCGGCACTATTTTATACTCTCCTGTGCTGGTTGGGCGTTTATCGTCCCGACCGGACGGCGCATGAAGCGCCGATATCAATCCTACAGAAGGAAGATCAGGATGAAAAAAACCTCAACGGCGTTATTGGCGCTGGCGCTAACCTGGATGACGCCCGCGCTGGCGGGAATTCAATGGTCCTATGAAGGCAAAGCATCGCCGGAACACTGGGGCGAACTCAGTGAGCGCTGGCAGACCTGCAATAAAGGTATGTATCAGTCGCCTGTCAATATCCAACATCCCATAAACGGCAACCTGCCGCCGCTTCAGCTCAGCTTTCATCCCCATGCGAAATCCATCGTCAACAATGGCCATACGGTGCAGATTGAAGTGGAGGATGACGATGATTTCCTGCTGGACGATCAGCGCTGGACGCTCAGGCAGTTCCATTTTCACGCTCCCAGCGAAAATCATATCAATGGGCAAAGCTTTCCGCTGGAGATCCATTTTGTGCATGAGAACGCTAACGGTGAGCTGGCCGTGGTTGCCGTGATGGTGGTTGCTGGCGACGATAACCCTGCACTGGACATGATTCTGAGCTCGCTGCCGCCGAAGCAGCATCAAGTGCAGGCGTTGCAGCAGAAATTGCAGTTAACGCATCTTTATCCTGAGGACAGGCACTATTATCGTTTTAGCGGTTCGCTGACCACGCCGCCCTGCAGCGAAGGCGTCATTTGGCTGGTGATGAAGCAGCAGGTAGAGGCCTCACCAGCGCAGTTGACGCAGTTTACCAAGGCGCTCATTCATGCCAATAATCGTCCATTACAGCCGCTTAATGGGCGGCAAATAGTGAACTGAACCGCTGCCTTTTGCCGTCTTTGCTACGCTTTCCGGCATGACCATGCCGCGGAATGTCCGGTTTTATCTGCCGGAAAGCTGCTTTTATATTGCGAAAGCGATCACAAATTAAGAAAAATCTTTGCTCACAATTTCAGCTTATATTTTTAAGCCGTTGTTTTTAATAAGCAAACTTTTAAAGGCTAAACAGTAACCCACTTTTCCATGATTTTTCCACACTGATTGTTCAAAGTTTGGCCTTTCATCTTCAGTAAAAAATGCGTAATATACGCCGCCTTGCGAGTAGATATGGTCACTTCTTTTTCATGCGCATTGGACAACACCAGCTCCGTAATCAATTGATAGCCGCTCCGATGGCCGGTATTACCGACAGGCCTTTCAGAACGCTCTGTTATCAGATGGGAGCCGGGATGACCGTTTCCGAGATGATGTCGTCAAACCCGGAAGTTTGGGCCAGCGATAAGTCTCGTTTGCGTATGGTACACAGTGACGAGCCCGGAATTCGCACCGTGCAGATTGCCGGTTGCGATCCTGATGATATGGCCGAAGCGGCGCGGATTAATGTGGCATCCGGCGCACAGGTTATTGATATCAATATGGGCTGCCCGGCTAAGAAGGTGAATCGTAAGATGGCTGGCTCCGCGCTGCTGCAATATCCTGACGTGGTAAAGAGTATTCTTACCGCCGTGGTAAATGCCGTAGAGGTGCCGGTGACCTTAAAGATCCGTACCGGCTGGGATACAGAAAATCGTAATTGCACTGAAATTGCCCAATTGGCTGAACGTTGTGGTATTCAGGCCCTGACCATTCATGGACGTACTCGCGCCTGTTTGTTCAACGGTAACGCTGAATACGACAGCATTCGGACAGTTAAGCAGAACGTTTCCATTCCGGTTATCGCGAACGGAGACATTACTGACCCGCACAAGGCCAGGGCGGTGCTCGACTATACGGGGGCTGATGCCCTGATGATAGGCCGTGCCGCTCAGGGAAGACCGTGGATCTTCCGGGAAATCCAGCATTATCTGGACACTGGGGAGTTGCTCCCACCCATGCCGTTGGCAGAAGTGAAGCGCTTGCTAATCGGGCATATACGGGAACTGCACGACTTTTACGGTCACGGCAAAGGATACCGTATTGCGCGAAAACACGTCTCCTGGTATCTCCAGGAGCATGCCCCAAACGACCAGTTTCGGCGCACATTCAACGCCATTGAGGATGCCAGCGAACAGCTGGAGGCGTTGGAGGCATACTTCGAAAAACTTGCGTAAACGAAATAAAGAGCTGACAGAACTATGTTCGAACAACGCGTAAATTCTGACGTACTGACCGTTTCTACCGTTAACTCACAGGATCAGGTAACGCAAAAGCCGCTGCGTGATTCGGTAAAACAGGCACTGAAGAACTATTTTGCTCAATTGAATGGTCAGGATGTTAATGATCTGTATGAGCTGGTACTGGCTGAAGTAGAGCAGCCTCTGTTGGACATGGTGATGCAATATACCCGTGGCAACCAGACCCGTGCAGCCCTGATGATGGGCATTAACCGCGGTACGCTGCGTAAGAAACTGAAAAAATACGGCATGAATTAATCTTCACCGCTGTGAAAAAAGGCGCACCTCCCGGATGCGCCTTTTTTAATGTCTGGACCGCAAGAATTGTCCGTTTTTTGTAAATATGGGCCGTCCCGCCTAACTTCTCTTCCCGATCGGTGTCTGAGAATCTGTACCGCGATTGATTGACGTCATTATGCGCTACATCCTTCTTTTACGCATAAGTGAGCGTCATGAAATCATCTACATCCTTCACCTTTGATCTGTTGCATCCGCGCTACTGGCTGAACTGGTTCGGTCTGGGCGTTCTTTTTCTACTGGTTCAGCTCCCCTTTCCGCTGATTGAACGACTGGGCGTCTGGATGGGCCGGACTTCAATGCGCTTTCTACCAAGGCGTGTGCGCATTACGCGTCGCAACCTGGAGCTCTGTTTCCCCGATCTGCCGTCCTGCGAGCTGGAACAGCGTATTGTGCACAACTTTGAATCGCTGGGTATGGGCCTGATGGAAACCGGGATGGCCTGGTTCTGGCCCGATAGCCGCGTGAAACGCTGGTTTACGGTGAATGGTCTGCACAACCTGAAAACGGCGCAGCAAAATAAGCGCGGCGCGCTAATTATCGGCGTGCACTTCATGTCGCTGGAGCTGGGCGGACGTACGATGGGGCTTTGTCAGCCGATGATGGCGATGTATCGCCCTCATAACAGCAAACTGATGGAGTGGGTGCAGACTAAAGGCCGCACCCGTTCGAATAAAGCGATGATTGACCGTCGCGATCTGCGCGGCATGGTGAAAGCCCTGAAACAGGGCGAAGCGGTATGGTTCGCGCCGGATCAGGATTACGGTCCGAAAGGCAGCGTGTTCGCGCCGTTGTTCGCTGTGCCGCAGGCCGCGACCACCAGCGGCACCTTTATGCTGGCTCGCCTGGCGCGCCCGGCAATGATTACCGTCGTTCTGATCCGTAAAGAACGCGGACAGGGATATGAACTGGTGATCCAGCCTCAGCTGGAAGATTACCCACTGGATGATGAGCAGGCTGCCGCCGCCTATATGAATAAAGTCATCGAGAAAGAAATTTTACGCGCACCAAGCCAGTATCTCTGGCTGCACCGCCGCTTTAAAACGCGCCCGATCGGCGCCGCCTCGCTCTACTAGCGAGCTGAACCTTTAGCGCCCGCCTGTTGCAAAACAGGCGGGCTTTTTTATGCCCGTCCCTGAACATTCCCCACGCTGGTGCGCGCCAGTTCACATTGCTCACATAGCGTAAAACTCTTTGCACGCTTTGTGATCGCGTCGACTTACGCTGCATCATACTGGTGCGCGATAGTAACCAAACTTTCCAGTTACCTTCGGTTATCAATACTGCCCTCACGAAAATCAGGAATCTGCGACTCTGGCACTTTCTTTGCAGAGTGGTGGATGGCTGACCGCCACAGACAGGAAAAGCGCAAGCACAAGCGCTCGTCACCAAACATAACAATACGACCACGTCACACAGGATAATGTATGAATAAAAAGATGCTTTCCGCTCTGGTTACCGCCGCGTCGCTGTTTGCCGTGGCTAATCAGGCCCATGCCGGCGCGACGCTGGATGCCATCAAGAAGAAAGGTTTCGTTCAGTGCGGCATCAGCGACGGCCTGCCGGGCTTTTCCTATGCGGACGCCAACGGCAAATTCACCGGACTGGATGTTGACGTCTGCCGGGCTACCGCCGCCGCCGTCTTTGGCGACGCCACTAAGGTGAAATATACCCCGCTGACCGCCAAAGAGCGCTTTACCGCCCTGCAGTCCGGCGAAGTTGATTTGCTGTCGCGCAACACGACCTGGACTTCATCCCGCGACGGCGGCATGGGCTTTTTATTCGCTGGCGTCAATTATTACGACGGCATCGGCTTTCTTACCCATAACAAGGCCGGGCTGAAAAGCGCAAAAGAGTTGGATGGCGCGACGGTCTGTATTCAGGCTGGCACCGATACCGAACTCAACGTGGCGGACTATTTCAAAGCCAATAAGATGCAGTACACGCCGGTAACCTTTGACCGTTCTGATGAATCAGCGAAAGCGCTGGACAGCGGCCGCTGCGATACGCTCGCCTCTGACCAGTCGCAGCTTTATGCGCTGCGCATCAAACTCGGCAAGCCAGACGAGTTCATTGTGCTGCCGGAAGTGATTTCTAAAGAGCCGCTGGGGCCGCTGGTGCGCCGTGGCGATGATGATTGGTTCACGATTGTGAAATGGTCGTTCTACGCGATGCTGAATGCGGAAGAGATGGGCATAAATTCGAGAAACGTCGATCAGATGGCCGCTAAGCCCACCACGCCGGATATGGCGCACCTGCTGGGCGCGGAAGGCGATTTTGGCAAGGATCTGAAACTCGACAATAAATGGGCTTATAACATTATCAAACAGGTCGGCAACTATCAGGAGAGTTTCGATCGCAACGTGGGGAAAGATAGCCAGCTGAAAATTGCTCGTGGCCAGAACGCGCTCTGGAAAGATGGTGGTATCCAGTACGCGCCGCCGGTACGTTAATTCTTCTGTTGTTATACAGGGCGCCGACTACGGCGCCCATGCCGGCATTTTCGCTATTGAGGTCCATTATGTCTCAACGCCCAACCGTGAAAAGGGATTTTTCATTCTCTAATCCTGCGGTTCGCGCCTGGCTTTACCAGATCCTCGCGATTCTTGCGGTCTTCTCCGTAGTGGGATATCTCATCCACAATACGGTTATTAATCTGGCGAGCCGGGGTATTACTTCCGGCTTCGGCTTTTTAGAACGCGGCGCCGGTTTCGGCATCGTACAGCATTTGATCGACTACACCGACGGCGATACCTACGCGCGCGTTTTTCTGGTGGGCTTAACCAATACCCTGCTGGTTTCCGCCCTCTGTATTGTGTTTGCGTCGGTTCTGGGCTTTTTCATCGGGCTGGCGCGCCTGTCGGACAACTGGCTGCTGCGCAAAATCTCTGCGGTCTATATCGAAATCTTCCGCAATATTCCGCCGCTGCTGCAAATCTTTTTCTGGTACTTCGCTGTCCTGCGTAATCTGCCAGGTCCGCGTCAGGCATTAAGCGCATTTGACCTGGCGTTTATCAGCAATCGCGGCCTTTATATCCCCTGGCCGGAATATACCGTTGGCACCTGGCCGTTTGTTATCGCGCTGCTGCTGGCCATCGGCGCATCCGTGGCGCTGTTCCGCTACAACCGTAACTATCAACTGAAAACGGGCCGCCTGCGCCGTACCTGGCCCGCTGCGCTGGCGATGCTGGTTATCTTTCCTTTTATCGCGCATTTGCTGTTCGGCGCAGCGATGCACTGGGACGTCCCCACGCTGCGTGGCTTCAACTTCCGCGGCGGCTTCGCCCTGATCCCGGAATTGGCCGCGCTGACATTGGCGCTTTCTATCTACACCTCTTCGTTTATTGCGGAGGTGATTCGTTCCGGCATTCAGTCCGTACCCTATGGGCAACATGAAGCGGCGATGTCGCTGGGCCTGCCGAACCCGGTGACGCTGCGGCAGGTGATCATTCCACAGGCAATGCGGGTCATTATTCCGCCGCTCACCAGTCAGTATCTGAATATCGTTAAAAACTCATCGCTGGCGGCCGCCATCGGCTATCCCGATATGGTTTCGCTTTTTGCCGGCACGGTGCTGAACCAGACCGGTCAGGCGATTGAAACCATTGCCATGACCATGGCGGTATACCTGACGATCAGCCTGTTGATTTCTCTGCTGATGAATATCTACAACCGCAAAATCGCCCTGGTCGAGCGTTAAAAGGTACAGAACATTATGACGGTGACAACACATGATACGCCCCCAGTTTCAACGAACGCAGTGATGCGCGCGTCTGCCTGGGCGCGTAAGAATCTTTTTTCCAGTTGGTTTAATTCTTTGCTGACATTGCTCTGCCTGTGGCTGGCCTGGCAGGTTATTCCGCCAGCATTGAACTGGCTCATCTTCCAGGCGAACTGGTTTGGCGAAAGCCGGGCTGACTGCACCAAAGAGGGCGCTTGCTGGGTATTCGTTCATGCGCGTTTCGGCCAGTTTATGTACGGACTCTATCCGCATGAACTTCGCTGGCGCATCAATATGACGCTGGTTGTCGGCCTGCTTTCATTAGTGCCGATGTTTATCAGCCGCCTGCGGCAGCGCGGCCGCTATATCGCTGTCTGGGCCGTGGCGTTTCCACTTTTTGTCTGGCTGATGCTGTATGGCGGCATTTTTGGGCTTGAGCGTGTGGAGACCCGTCAGTGGGGCGGTTTAACCCTGACGCTGATTATCGCAGCAGTGGGTATCGCCGGCGCGCTGCCGCTGGGTATTCTGCTGGCGCTGGGGCGGCGTTCTACCATGCCGGTGGTGCGGGCGCTCTCGGTGATTTTTATTGAGTTTTGGCGCGGCGTGCCGCTGATTACCGTGCTGTTTATGTCATCGGTAATGCTTCCGCTGTTTATGGCAGAGGGTACCAGTATCGATAAGCTGGTGCGGGCGCTGGTCGGCGTTATCCTGTTCCAGTCAGCCTACGTTGCGGAAGTTGTGCGAGGCGGATTGCAGGCGCTGCCGAAAGGACAGACGGAAGCGGCCGAGTCACTGGCGCTGGGCTACTGGAAAACACAGCTGTTGGTAATCCTGCCACAGGCGCTAAAGCTGACGATCCCTGGACTGGTTAATACCATTATCGCGCTGTTTAAAGATACCAGCCTGGTGATCATTATCGGCCTGTTCGATCTTTTTAGCAGCGTGCAGCAGGCTACCGTCGATCCCGCCTGGCTCGGCATGTCGACGGAAGGCTATGTCTTCGCCGCCATGATCTATTGGATCTTCTGTTTCAGCATGTCGCGCTACAGCCAGTACCTGGAGAAGCGTTTTCACACCGGGCGTAAGCCGCATTAAGGATCACTCATGACCTCTATAATTAATTCTTCTAACGCCATGATTACGCTGGAAAACGTTAATAAGTGGTATGGGCAGTTTCATGTACTGAAAAATATCAACCTGACGGTGAAGCCGCGTGAACGCATCGTGCTGTGCGGGCCATCCGGCTCAGGTAAATCCACCACCATACGCTGCATCAATCACCTGGAAGAACATCAGCAGGGTCGTATTGTCGTTGACGGTATTCACCTGAATGATGACTTACGCAATATAGAGAAAGTACGTACTGAGGTGGGGATGGTTTTCCAGCACTTTAATCTATTCCCGCATTTGACTGTCTTGCAGAACTGTACGCTGGCGCCGATCTGGGTACGTAAAACCGCAAAGAAACAGGCGGAAGAGTTGGCGATGCATTACCTGGAGCGCGTACGCATCGCCGAACATGCTCATAAGTTTCCCGGCCAGCTTTCCGGTGGCCAGCAGCAACGCGTGGCTATCGCCCGCTCACTCTGTATGAAGCCGAAGATTATGCTGTTCGATGAGCCGACCTCGGCGCTCGATCCAGAGATGGTAAAAGAGGTGTTGGATACCATGATTGGTCTGGCGGAAGATGGTATGACAATGCTTTGCGTCACCCATGAAATGGGATTCGCGCGTACTGTTGCCGATCGGGTGATATTTATGGATCGCGGGGAGATTGTGGAAGAGGCGCCGCCACAAGAATTTTTCGCTCATCCGAAGTCAGAGCGTACACGCATGTTTTTATCTCAGGTCATTCACTAAATTAAATGGTCAGCCCAGGCAGGATGCCGGGGCTGTTTCAGCAACTGGAGATCGGTTCTTTCAAGCAACGTTTTATACGCAAAATCTGGATAAGCAGAAACGAAAAAGCCTCAGCTTTCGCTGAGGCTCTGTCGTTTGTTTGATGCCTGGCAGTTCCCTACTCTCGCATGGGGAGGCCCCACACTACCATCGGCGCTGCGGCGTTTCACTTCTGAGTTCGGCATGGGGTCAGGTGGGACCACCGCGCTCTTGCCGCCAGGCAAATTCTTTATAAGCTGTCAGTGACGACTTATTTAATATGTTGTGCTTTATTAAGCTCAGGCCGCAATCTTGCCCGCCTGTTTTAAAACTGGTGCTGATACCCAGAGTCGAACTGGGGACCTCACCCTTACCAAGGGTGCGCTCTACCAACTGAGCCATATCAGCACACTAAATTTGATGCCTGGCAGTTCCCTACTCTCGCATGGGGAGGCCCCACACTACCATCGGCGCTGCGGCGTTTCACTTCTGAGTTCGGCATGGGGTCAGGTGGGACCACCGCGCTCTTGCCGCCAGGCAAATTCTTTGTGCCGGAAACGAATCTCCCGCGCTGCTGCTGCGTTGGCCGCATTCGCATCACTCAGTCACATACCGCTGTATGCTCCTTCCTGATGTCTCATTTGCCGCCTTGCTTCAGCGCAACATCTTTCGTTTCCGCAGATTTCTTTTATCCGGTAAACAAAGCTGAAAATCGTCTCTCATCCCCAAAACGCCTGTGGCGTTGTAAGGTTAAGCCTCACGGGTCATTAGTACCGGTTAGCTCAACGCATCGCTGCGCTTACACACCCGGCCTATCAACGTCGTCGTCTTCAACGTCCCTTCAGGAGACTCACGGTCTCAGGGAAGACTCATCTCGAGGCAAGTTTCGTGCTTAGATGCTTTCAGCACTTATCTCTTCCGCACTTAGCTACCGGGCAGTGCCATTGGCATGACAACCCGAACACCAGCGGTGCGTTCACTCCGGTCCTCTCGTACTAGGAGCAACCCCTCTCAGTCTTCCAGCGCCCACGGCAGATAGGGACCGAACTGTCTCACGACGTTCTAAACCCAGCTCGCGTACCACTTTAAATGGCGAACAGCCATACCCTTGGGACCTACTTCAGCCCCAGGATGTGATGAGCCGACATCGAGGTGCCAAACACCGCCGTCGATATGAACTCTTGGGCGGTATCAGCCTGTTATCCCCGGAGTACCTTTTATCCGTTGAGCGATGGCCCTTCCATTCAGAACCACCGGATCACTATGACCTGCTTTCGCACCTGCTCGAACCGTCACTCTCGCAGTCAAGCCAGCTTATGCCATTGCACTAACCTCACGATGTCCGACCGTGATTAGCTGACCTTCGTACTCCTCCGTTACACTTTGGGAGGAGACCGCCCCAGTCAAACTACCCACCAGACACTGTCCCCACGCCAGATTATGGCGCCAGGTTAGAACATCAAACATTAAAGGGTGGTATTTCAAGGATGGCTCCACGCAGACTGGCGTCCACGCTTCAAAGCCTCCCACCTATCCTGCACATCAAGGCTCAATGTTCAGTGTCAAGCTGTAGTAAAGGTTCACGGGGTCTTTCCGTCTTGCCGCGGGTACACTGCATCTTCACAGCGAGTTCAATTTCACTGAGTCTCGGGTGGAGACAGCCTGGCCATCATTACGCCATTCGTGCAGGTCGGAACTTACCCGACAAGGAATTTCGCTACCTTAGGACCGTTATAGTTACGGCCGCCGTTTACCGGGGCTTCGATCAGGAGCTTCTCTTGCGATAACCCCATCAATTAACCTTCCGGCACCGGGCAGGCGTCACACCGTATACGTCCACTTTCGTGTTTGCACAGTGCTGTGTTTTTAATAAACAGTTGCAGCCAGCTGGTATCTTCGACTGGCTTCGGCTCGGGGAGCGGGTCCCTCCACCTACATGCCAGCGTGCCTTCTCCCGAAGTTACGGCACCATTTTGCCTAGTTCCTTCACCCGAGTTCTCTCAAGCGCCTTGGTATTCTCTACCTGACCACCTGTGTCGGTTTGGGGTACGATTCACTGTTACCTGATGCTTAGAGGCTTTTCCTGGAAGCAGGGCATTTGTTGCTTCAGCACCGTGGTGCCTCGTCGTCACGCCTCAGCCTTGACCTTCCGGATTTGCCTGGAAAGTCAGCCTACACGCTTAAACCGGGACAACCGTCGCCCGGCCAACATAGCCTTCTCCGTCCCCCTTCGCAGTAACACCGAGTACGGGAATATTAACCCGTTTCCCATCGACTACGCCTTTCGGCCTCGCCTTAGGGGTCGACTCACCCTGCCCCGATTAACGTTGGACAGGAACCCTTGGTCTTCCGGCGAGCGGGCTTTTCACCCGCTTTATCGTTACTTATGTCAGCATTCGCACTTCTGATACCTCCAGCATGCCTCACAGCACACCTTCGCAGGCTTACAGAACGCTCCCCTACCCAACAACGCATTCGCGTCGCTGCCGCAGCTTCGGTGCATGGTTTAGCCCCGTTACATCTTCCGCGCAGGCCGACTCGACCAGTGAGCTATTACGCTTTCTTTAAATGATGGCTGCTTCTAAGCCAACATCCTGGCTGTCTGGGCCTTCCCACATCGTTTCCCACTTAACCATGACTTTGGGACCTTAGCTGGCGGTCTGGGTTGTTTCCCTCTTCACGACGGACGTTAGCACCCGCCGTGTGTCTCCCGTGATAACATTCTCCGGTATTCGCAGTTTGCATCGGGTTGGTAAGCCGGGATGGCCCCCTAGCCGAAACAGTGCTCTACCCCCGGAGATGAATTCACGAGGCGCTACCTAAATAGCTTTCGGGGAGAACCAGCTATCTCCCGGTTTGATTGGCCTTTCACCCCCAGCCACAGGTCATCCGCTAATTTTTCAACATTAGTCGGTTCGGTCCTCCAGTTAGTGTTACCCAACCTTCAACCTGCCCATGGCTAGATCACCGGGTTTCGGGTCTATACCCTGCAACTGAGCGCCCGGTTAAGACTCGGTTTCCCTGCGGCTCCCCTATACGGTTAACCTTGCTACAGAATATAAGTCGCTGACCCATTATACAAAAGGTACGCAGTCACCCTCATAAATGAAGGCTCCCACTGCTTGTACGTACACGGTTTCAGGTTCTTTTTCACTCCCCTCGCCGGGGTTCTTTTCGCCTTTCCCTCACGGTACTGGTTCACTATCGGTCAGTCAGGAGTATTTAGCCTTGGAGGATGGTCCCCCATATTCAGACAGGATACCACGTGTCCCGCCCTACTCATCGAGCTCACAGCACATGCATCTTCGTGTACGGGACTGTCACCCTGTACCGTGCGCCTTTCCAGACGCTTCCACTGACACACATGCTGATTCAGGCTCTGGGCTGTTCCCCGTTCGCTCGCCGCTACTCAGGGAATCTCGGTTGATTTCTTTTCCTCGGGGTACTTAGATGTTTCAGTTCCCCCGGTTCGCCTCGTTAAGCTATGTATTCACTTAACGATAGTGTGACGAATCACACTGGGTTTCCCCATTCGGACATCGCCGGCTGATAGCGGTTCATATCACCTCACCGGCGCTTTTCGCAGATTAGCACGTCCTTCATCGCCTCTGACTGCCAGGGCATCCACCGTGTACGCTTGGTCGCTTAACCTCACAACCCGCAGGCGTCTTGCGACACCGCATGGTGCGAGAAATTGAGAGACTCTGAACAGTTCTTTATACAAGAAGCTGCTCTTTCAAATTTTCAGCTTGTTCCGGATTGTTAAAGAGCAATATCGTAAAGCTGACTCGCAAGTCAGTTTTAGGATATGACGGGTACGCGACTTTCACTCACACTACCAGCAAGTGGCGTCCCCTAGGGGATTCGAACCCCTGTTACCGCCGTGAAAGGGCGGTGTCCTGGGCCTCTAGACGAAGGGGACACGAAATTTGCTCAGCGAATCACCGATTCGCTAATTTCGTGTAAGGGCGAGATTTTCTCAAGAAAATCGAGCGACAATGTCTTTTGTCACCGTACCCCCTACGCGTAAACGCCTTGCTCATGCTTTCTATCAGACAATCTGTGTGAGCACTTCACGGGAAGGTATCAGCTTGGTAAGGAGGTGATCCAACCGCAGGTTCCCCTACGGTTACCTTGTTACGACTTCACCCCAGTCATGAATCACAAAGTGGTAAGCGCCCTCCCGAAGGTTAAGCTACCTACTTCTTTTGCAACCCACTCCCATGGTGTGACGGGCGGTGTGTACAAGGCCCGGGAACGTATTCACCGTGGCATTCTGATCCACGATTACTAGCGATTCCGACTTCATGGAGTCGAGTTGCAGACTCCAATCCGGACTACGACGCACTTTATGAGGTCCGCTTGCTCTCGCGAGGTCGCTTCTCTTTGTATGCGCCATTGTAGCACGTGTGTAGCCCTGGTCGTAAGGGCCATGATGACTTGACGTCATCCCCACCTTCCTCCGGTTTATCACCGGCAGTCTCCTTTGAGTTCCCGCCATCACGCGCTGGCAACAAAGGATAAGGGTTGCGCTCGTTGCGGGACTTAACCCAACATTTCACAACACGAGCTGACGACAGCCATGCAGCACCTGTCTCACGGTTCCCGAAGGCACTAAGGCATCTCTGCCGAATTCCGTGGATGTCAAGACCAGGTAAGGTTCTTCGCGTTGCATCGAATTAAACCACATGCTCCACCGCTTGTGCGGGCCCCCGTCAATTCATTTGAGTTTTAACCTTGCGGCCGTACTCCCCAGGCGGTCGACTTAACGCGTTAGCTCCGGAAGCCACTTCTCAAGGAAACAGCCTCCAAGTCGACATCGTTTACGGCGTGGACTACCAGGGTATCTAATCCTGTTTGCTCCCCACGCTTTCGCACCTGAGCGTCAGTCTTCGTCCAGGGGGCCGCCTTCGCCACCGGTATTCCTCCAGATCTCTACGCATTTCACCGCTACACCTGGAATTCTACCCCCTCTACGAGACTCAAGCCTGCCAGTTTCAAATGCAGTTCCCAGGTTAAGCCCGGGGATTTCACATCTGACTTAACAGACCGCCTGCGTGCGCTTTACGCCCAGTAATTCCGATTAACGCTTGCACCCTCCGTATTACCGCGGCTGCTGGCACGGAGTTAGCCGGTGCTTCTTCTGCGGGTAACGTCAATGACGGCGCGTATTAAGCACCATCCCTTCCTCCCCGCTGAAAGTACTTTACAACCCGAAGGCCTTCTTCATACACGCGGCATGGCTGCATCAGGCTTGCGCCCATTGTGCAATATTCCCCACTGCTGCCTCCCGTAGGAGTCTGGACCGTGTCTCAGTTCCAGTGTGGCTGGTCATCCTCTCAGACCAGCTAGGGATCGTCGCCTAGGTGAGCCGTTACCCCACCTACTAGCTAATCCCATCTGGGTTCATCCGATGGTGTGAGGCCCGAAGGTCCCCCACTTTGGTCTTGCGACGTTATGCGGTATTAGCCACCGTTTCCAGTGGTTATCCCCCTCCATCGGGCAGATCCCCAGACATTACTCACCCGTCCGCCACTCGTCAGCGAAGCAGCAAGCTGCTTCCTGTTACCGTTCGACTTGCATGTGTTAGGCCTGCCGCCAGCGTTCAATCTGAGCCATGATCAAACTCTTCAATTAAAGTCTGATGCTCAAAGAAAAACGTCGTAATGAATTACGTGTTCACTCTGAGACTTGATACTGCAAATGTGTTTTGCGATATCCGTCCTGTGAGTGCCCACACAGATTGTCTGATAAATTGTTAAAGAGCGGTGCGACCGGCGCTTCGTGCCGTTGTCGCGAGGTGGCGTATATTACGCTTTCCTCTTTCAGAGTCAACCCCTTTTTCAGAAGTTTTTCTCCGGCGATTCAGGCTTCGCTGAACCGCTCAACACCGCGTGGCGTAAGCCGTTGTGCCGTGTCGATGGAGGCGCATTATAGGGATCCGAATCGGATGCACAAGCCTTTTTTGGATCTTTTTTTCTGGTTGCTGACTTTTCGTTCTTTTCGCTGCGATCTTATGCGATCCGATGAAAATTGCCGCACAATATCAAAGATAGTGAGGGGAGATTTCCGCTACGCTGCCCTAACCCTTATTAAGGAGAATGAGTATGTCTGCAGTTTTACGCCCATTTAAACAAACTTTTCCGCACACGGGTGAGCGGGTCATGGTTGATGCCACCAGCGTAGTGATCGGCGACGTGACGCTGGGGGATGATGTCAGCGTCTGGCCGCTGGTTGCGATACGCGGCGACGTAAATAAAGTCGTGATTGGCAAACGCAGCAACATTCAGGACGGCAGCGTTCTTCATGTCACCCATAAATCAGCCAGTCAGCCAGATGGCTTCCCGCTGATTATCGGCGAAGAGGTGACTGTCGGGCATAAAGCCATGCTGCATGGCTGCACGATAGGCAACCGCGTACTGGTGGGGATGGGTTCTATTCTGCTCGATGGGGTTATAGTAGAAGATGATGTAATGATTGGCGCTGGCAGCCTGGTGCCGCCCGGGAAGCGTCTGGAAAAAGGTTACCTCTATCTTGGCAGCCCGGTGAAACAGATTCGCCCTCTTAATGAGAAAGAGCTTGAAGGGCTGCGCTACTCGGCCAACAATTACGTCCGCTGGAAAGATGATTATCTGGCTCAGGAGAGCCAAACCCAGCCCTGACTATCTTCCTGTTGGTCTTCAATCAGACTTTGCGCCTGATCCTCCAAATCCCAGCGGTGACGACGAAAGATTTCCAGCGGTTCCCCTTCCTCCAGGAACCGCTGGCGTAGTTCTTTCACTGTAATCGCACAGGTAAGCTGAAAGCCGTTAACCATCGCAGGAAAACAGATTGCCTGCTGCGCCTCATCCCAGTTTTCTCTGTCAGGAAACTGTATCGCCTGATTCACTTCGCCAATTCCTGCTGCAAACGGCTGATTACCGGCGTTACGTCAGGCAGAACACCATGCCAAAGCAAGAAAGCGTGCGCCGCCTGTCCCACCAGCATGCCAAGTCCATCCGCCATTGCCGTCGCGCCAGAATGCTGACACCAGCGTAAAAAAGGCGTAGATCCATGTTGATAGAACATATCGTAGCAACGCGTATCGGCACTGATTAAAGAAGTTGGAATGGCAGGGATATCTCCGCTTACGCCGCTTGAAGTCGCGTTGATAACCAAGTCAAAACGTTCCTTCGTCAACGCCGCCAACGATAAAGCTGTAATTTCACCCGTATGAGCAAACGCCCGGGCAAGTTCGCTAGCCCGCTCTGGCGTGCGGTTAGTTACCGTTAATGCGCAACCAAGAGAAAGCAAAGGCAGGATCACCCCGCGCGCCGCGCCGCCGGCGCCAATCAGCAGTATCCTGTCGTTCGGCCTGATAAGCGAAAGCCTCTGCAGATCGCTGAGCAGGCCTATGCCGTCGGTGTTATCGCCCAACAGACTGCCATCCTGACGTTTGTGTAACGTATTGACGGCGCCAGCTAACGCAGCCCGCTCCGTTAATTCGTCCGCCAGCTCATATGCCTGCTGTTTAAAAGGCAGCGTTACGTTGGCGCCTTTCCCTCCCAGCTCCAGAAAATGTCGAACGCATTGGGTAAAGCCATCAAGAGGCGCTAATAGCGTGCCATAACGATGTTCAATACCTGTTTGCTCAGCAAAGCAGCGATGAATCAACGGTGATTTGCTGTGAGCAATTGGATGGCCGATAACAACGAAATTATCCATAGCTTATCCCTGGCGAATAATGTCGCCGCTGATAATATCGCGAATTTCAGAAGGATTAATACGACCGCCAGTTTCGCCCTGCAACACCGGAAATTGCTCGCCAAACTGCTGCAGTACTTCCTTAACGTTACGGCAAGGCGGCTGGCCGCTCAGGTTAGCGCTGGTAGAAACCAGCGGTTTGCCAAATGCCCGGCAGAGTTGCTGCACCAGAGGGTGATCGCTAACGCGTACCGCTAAAGAATCAAAACGCCCCGTTAACCAGCGCGGCGTTTGCGACGGCGCAGGCAAAACCCAGGTGACCGGGCCTGGCCAGGTAGCAAACATTCTTTCGCGCTGTTCCACCGAAAGTTCCCGGTCGGCGATATAAGGTTCCAGCTGCTGATAATCCGCAGCGATCAAAATCAGCCCTTTTTCAACCGGACGCTGCTTAAACGCCAGCAGCTGCATGACCGCTTGTTCACTATCCGGGTCGCAACCCAGGCCAAATACTGCTTCGGTTGGATAAGCGATCACAGCTTGCTGCTGAAGTTGTGCAACGCACCAATCAAGATTTCCGGGCATAGGTTCTTTATTCACTGCTGTTTCCTGCACTAACGGGTTTGCCGCAGGCTTTACTGGCGCAAAAGCGTTTTAAACCGTGAGCGGTCTTTTTCTCAATTAATAAGGGAAAATGGCAAAAGGCGCACGTTCCCTCTTTTGGCGTGAAATTCACTGCAAACTGGCAATCTGGATAGCGATCGCAGGCGTGAAAGGTTTTGCCGAAACGTGAACGGCGCTGGACCAGGTGTCCTTGCTGACACTGCGGACAGCTAATGCTGGTTTCATCCGGACGATCGATCATTTCTGTGTGGTCGCATTCAGGATATCGGCTACAGCCGATAAACATGCCGTACCGCCCCTGGCGTAATACCAGATCGGCCTGACAGCGCGGACATTGCTGTCCTTCCAGGACTTTAATGATATGCCCATCCGATTGGTTTTTCAGCGGACGAATATAATCACACTCTGGATAATGCGAACAACCAAGAAAAGGACCGTGCTTCCCGGAGCGAATAACGAGATCTGCCCCACAGGTGGGGCAGGATTCATGTTTTCGCACTGTGAAAAGTGCTGGTTTACTCATTGCGATATGTCACTGTTAAATAACTCAGTGCAATATTCCTTCATTGACGTCGAAAAGTAGCTCTTCCATCTGCTGATAGGCGTTTTCACATCCTGGGATGTTGAACAGCACCATTAGCACGACCCATTTGAGATCTTCCAGATCGAATTCAAGCGTATCCAGAGCCATAACCCGTTCAATAACCATTTCACGCGTTTCCAGATTCAATACCTGGATTTGCTCAAGGAACAGAATGAATCCGCGGCAGCTGGCATCAAGACGCTGACATTCTTGCTCTGTATAAATACGCATCGAGAGCGGATCGGTGGTTAACAGTATCGGAGCAACGAGGCCGTCTTGATAGTCTGCTAATTTTTCCAACCAGTTCAACGCATTATAAATATCATCACGATGGAACCCGGCATCAGCCAGATCATCCGTCAGTTTATCCTGATCAACGCGCATTTCTGCTTCGCTGTGGATATAAGTTTCAAACAAGTACATTAGTACGTCGAACATGGCCTGCCCTCCTCAATCGGACATAGCCGCCGGGTACAGCTGCGATCCACCCTGCTAACTCCAGCTCAAGCAGCTTAGCTATGATGGCTGGCACAGGTTGGCCGGCACGTTCAGCGACGACGTCAACAGGTGTAACCTCATCTCCTACGTTAGCCAACACGTCGGCAAATGGCAATGGAGCATCAGCATTGTCTGAAGAATTAATTCCATTCTGTGCAGAAAGCGGTAGCCAATACAGCGAACTGTTGAGCTGCTCAAGGATATTATTCGGATGAGCCACCAACAACGCGCCCTGCTGGATTAGCCAGTGTCCGCCCTCGCTATCGGGGCTGCCCAGCGGCCCCGGCAAGGCGTAAACATCCCGGTTCTGCTCCAGTGCGTAGCGCGCCGTCACCAGCGATCCGCTTCGTAAAGACGCTTCCACTACCAGCACACCCAGGCTAAGTCCGCTAATAATGCGATTGCGTCGTGGGAAATTATGAGGATAAGGCAAGGTATAGAGAGGGAATTCCGAAACCAGCGCGCCGCCGGCGGCAACAATCTCTTCTGCGAGCCGCTTGTGATTAGTCGGATAAAGCTGGCTCAGACCGCTGCCCAACACCGCGATCGTTTTGCCTTTTACCGCCAGCGCTCCCCGATGTGCCACCGCATCAATGCCGCGCGCCAGCCCGCTGGTAATGGTGAGGCCGCTTAAGGCGAGATGCTGAGCAAAGTAATCTCCCCACTGACGTCCATAATGGGAGGCGTTGCGGCTTCCGATCACGGCAAGCTGCGAAGTCGACAGCAGATGGGGATCGCCGTAAACCATTATTGCCGCCGGGTAACGCGCGATGTCTCTTAGCTGCGGCGGATACAGAGGATCGTCGGCCGTCACTAAATAGTGTCCCGGTAGTTCAAGCCAACGCAAAGCCTGCTCAATCCGCTCATGCGGGATCGTTTGAAAAGCCTGAATCTGAGCAGAATCGAGTCCTGCGGCGGCACCCCCTTGCGGATCGCTATGCGCGCCGTGAATCAACGTCCGCGCCGCTTGCAGCATTTTGTCGCCGCACAGTCCCTTTACGCCCATCAGGCGCAGCCATACTTCCGCAGCAGTCATTTGATCTTCCTTTTCAGCGTGCGCCAGCCCCCGCTTTCCCTTGCCCGCAATGCTGTCAATCAACGTGCGAAATGTCTACAATAAGAGGCAACGATGGTTTCTTCTCTGAACACAGATCTGGAAAGTTATGTCAGTTTTGCAAGTATTACATTATCCCGACGATCGCCTTCGCATCGTCGCGCAGCCGGTAGCGGAAGTGAATGCGGATATTCAGCGCATCGTAGATGATATGTTCGAAACGATGTATGCCGAAGAAGGCATCGGCCTGGCTGCTACGCAAGTAGATATTCACCAGCGCATCATCGTTATCGATGTCTCAGAAAACCGTGATGAGCGTTTGGTGCTGATCAACCCTGAACTGCTGGAAGAGAGCGGTGAAACCGGGATTGAAGAAGGCTGCCTGTCTATCCCTGAACAGCGAGCGCTGGTACCCCGTTCTGAACGTGTAAAAGTTCGCGCATTGGATCGTGAAGGGAAACCTTTCGAACTGGAGGCCGATGGGCTCCTGGCGATCTGTATTCAGCATGAAATGGATCACCTGGTCGGCAAACTGTTTATCGATTATCTCTCTCCGTTAAAGCGCCAGCGTATTCGTCAAAAACTGGAAAAACTAGCCCGCCTTAATGCGCGTGCTTCCTGATAGTTAAGGAATAGCGTGTCCGATTCTCTGAAGATTATTTTTGCCGGCACTCCTGACTTTGCAGCGCGTCATCTTGACGCGCTGTTGTCGTCTGAGCATCAGGTAGTTGGCGTATTCACTCAGCCCGATCGTCCTGCCGGCCGCGGTAATAAACTAACGCCCAGTCCGGTAAAGGTACTTGCACAGCAGCATAACCTGCCCGTATTTCAGCCCAAATCGCTGCGTCCGGCGGAAAGCCAACAGTTAGTAGCCGATCTGCAGGCTGACGTGATGGTGGTAGTGGCTTACGGCCTGATTCTGCCACAGGCGGTGCTGGATATGCCTCGTCTGGGCTGTATTAATGTTCATGGCTCATTGCTTCCACGCTGGCGCGGCGCAGCACCTATCCAGCGCTCGCTGTGGGCTGGCGACAACGAAACTGGCGTAACCATCATGCAGATGGATGCGGGTCTTGATACCGGCGCCATGTTGTTGAAACTTACCTGCCCTATCACTGCGGCAGATACCAGCGCTACTCTGTACGACAAACTGGCTGCGTTGGGGCCGCAAGGCCTGCTGACGACGCTTACCGGATTAAGTAAGGGCAGTATTAAACCTCAGGTGCAGGATGACGCCATCGCTACCTATGCCGAAAAGCTGAGTAAAGAAGAAGCGCGTCTCGACTGGTCCCTTTCTGCGGTTCAACTTGAACGCTGCATTCGCGCCTTCAATCCCTGGCCGGTGAGCTACTTCAGCATTGAAGAACAGCCGGTCAAAGTATGGCAGGCGGAAGCGCTGCCGCAGCGGGGCGCTTATGCGCCAGGAGAAATTGTCGCGGCGGATAAGCATGGCATCCAGGTGGCCACTGCGGAAGGCATCCTCAATATCCAGATGCTACAGCCCGCCGGCAAAAAAGTGATGTCGGCCCAGGATATTCTGAACTCACGCCGCGAGTGGTTTACGCCCGGTACTCGCCTCGCCTGATCCCAAGCCCGGTTATTACGCCGGGCTTGATTTATTGATGATTCAACTATGAAAAAAACGATCAATCTCCGCAGCCTCGCGGCACAGACCCTTGAGCGAGTGGTAGAACAGGGACAGTCGCTAAGTAATCTGCTGCCGGCGGCGCAAAAAAATCTTTCTGATAAAGACAGCGCACTATTGCAGGAGATCTGCTTCGGCGTTTTACGTACTTTGCCGCTGCTGGAAACCGCGATCCAACAGCTGATGTCGCGCCCTTTAACCGGCAAGCAGCGTACGCTGCATTTCCTGATTATGGTCGGCCTTTATCAGTTGATCTATACGCGTATTCCTCCTCATGCCGCTTTGGCTGAGACGGTAGAAGGCGCAGCCGTTTTAAAGCGCCAGCAGTTAAAAGGTTTGATTAATGGCGTTCTGCGCCAGTTCCAGCGTCAGCAGGAAACTTTACTGCCGGAACTGGAAGCGGGCCCACAGCGGTTTCTGCATCCAGCCTGGCTGTTAAAGCGTTTGCAGCTGGCATGGCCTGAACAGTGGCAACACATCGTTGAGGCAAATAATCAGCGGCCGCCAATGTGGCTGCGCGTGAATCGTCAGCACCATACGCGTGAGCAGTGGCTGGCGCTGTTACAGGAGAGCGGCAATAACGCAACGCCGCATCCTCTCTATCCTGATGCGTTAATGCTGGAAAACCCGACGGCGGTAGGACAGCTGCCCGGCTTCGATCGCGGATGGGTTACCGTACAGGACGCCTCGGCTCAGGGATGTGTCACCTACCTTGAGCCGCAAAACGGAGAGTATATTCTTGATCTGTGCGCCGCGCCCGGCGGCAAAACCACCCATATACTTGAGGCCGCGCCTGAAGCCAGCGTAATGGCGGTCGATGTGGATGCGCAGCGTCTGAAACGCGTATATGAGAATTTGCAGCGCCTGAATATGCAGGCGGACGTCAAGCAGGGCGATGGCCGTTTTCCACAGCAGTGGTGCGACGATGTGCAGTTCGATCGCATTCTGCTGGATGCCCCCTGCTCCGCGACTGGCGTGATCCGCCGCCACCCTGATATCAAATGGCTGCGACGCGATCGCGATATCCCGGAATTAGCAGCGCTACAGCGTGAAATTCTGGATGCTGTCTGGCCTCATCTGAAGCCCGGCGGTACGTTGGTTTACGCGACCTGCTCGGTACTGCCGGAAGAGAACCATATTCAGATTGAGCAGTTTCTTGAACGTCACGCCGACGCCGAACATATTCCTTTGTCGGAAGGCCCGTATGCCGGATTGCAGAGTTTTCCGCACCCTCAGGGCGGCGATGGATTCTTTTACGCTAAGCTAATAAAAAAATAATGTGGCATGCGCTGCGACAACCCATAAGTTGAAACAACGATGAAGATAATCATTCTCGGAGCCGGTCAGGTTGGCGGCACGCTGGCTGAAAACCTGGTTGGCGAAAATAACGATATCACCGTAGTGGATACGGATGCGACGCGTCTGCGCCAGCTGCAGGATAAATTTGATCTGCGCGTTGTGCAGGGACATGGTTCTCATCCACGCATCCTGCGCGAAGCGGGAGCGCAGGATGCGGATATGCTGGTTGCCGTAACCAGTTCCGACGAAACCAACATGATCGCCTGTCAGGTCGCCTATACGCTATTCAATACGCCTAACCGTATCGCGCGTATTCGGGCTGCAGATTACATACGCGATGCAGAAAAGCTGTTTATCCCGGAAGCGGTGCCGATCGATCATCTAATCTCGCCAGAACAGCTGGTCATAGACAATATCTACCGCCTGATTGAATATCCTGGCGCGCTGCAGGTGGTCAACTTTGCCGAAGGTAAAGTTAGCCTGGCGGTGGTCAAAGCCTATTATGGCGGCCCGCTTATCGGCAACGCGTTGTCGATAATGCGCGAGCATATGCCGCACATCGATACCCGCGTCGCTGCGATTTTCCGCCAGGATCGCCCTATTCGCCCTCAGGGATCAACCATTGTCGAAGCGGGCGATGAAGTTTTCTTCATCGCAGCCAGCCAGCATATTCGTGCGGTAATGAGCGAGATGCAGCGCCTTGAAAAACCCTATAAGCGCATTATGCTGGTCGGCGGAGGCAATATCGGCTATGGCCTCGCGCAACGGTTGGAAAAAAATTACAGCGTAAAATTGATCGAACGCAGTCAGCAGCGCGCGGCGGAACTGGCGGAGCGGTTGCAGGATACCATCGTCTTTTATGGCGACGCCTCGGATCAGGAGCTGCTGGCCGAAGAGCATATCGATCAGGTCGATCTTTTTATCGCCGTTACCAACGACGATGAAGCGAATATTATGTCGGCGATGCTGGCTAAAAAAATGGGCGCCAAAAAAGTCATGGTGCTGATCCAGCGGCGCGCCTATGTCGATCTGGTGCAGGGCAGCGTAATCGATATTGCGATCTCTCCGCAGCAGGCTACGATTTCCGCACTGTTGGGCCATGTGCGCAAAGCAGATATTGTCAGCGTCTCCTCTTTACGCCGCGGCGTCGCCGAAGCGATCGAAGCGATTGCTCATGGTGACGAAACAACCTCACGCGTTGTCGGCCGCCTGGTTGAAGATATCAAACTGCCACCCGGTACCATTATTGGTGCGATAGTGCGCGGTGATGATGTCATGATCGCTAATAACAATTTGCGTATCGAACAGGGCGACCATGTCATCATGTTTCTTACCGATAAAAAATACGTACCTGATGTTGAACGGCTTTTCCAGCCAAGCCCTTTCTTTCTGTAATTGAACGAACAGCAGCTCTGCCTGCTGTTCACCCGTTTTCGCAGTGTGATAATTCAGCGCTTCGTCAATTGCCCATGGCAAAGTGTGATTCGTTTGTTAGAATTTATGCTTTGGCAAGAGAAAGGAGCTGTTTATGAGTTTTTTCAAAGAATTCCGTGATTTTGCTATGCGTGGCAATGTGGTGGATCTCGCCGTTGGTGTGATCATTGGCGCAGCCTTCGGCAAAATCGTCTCATCGCTGGTTGCAAACATCATTATGCCGCCATTGGGACTGCTGATTGGCGGAGTGGACTTTAAACAATTTAAATGGGTGCTTAAACCAGCGCAGGGAGAAACACCGCCGGTAGTAATGGAATACGGTATCTTTCTGCAGAATATTTTCGACTTCATCATCATCGCCTTTGCTATTTTCATCGCGATTAAACTGATGAATAAACTGCACAAGAAGAAAGAAGTTGAAAAACCAGCGGCTAAACCCAGTGCAGAAGAGACCTTGTTAACGGAAATCCGTGATTTGCTTAAACAACAAAGTAATAAGGTGTAATGCTGCCAGCAATAGAATGCCATTGCGCGACTGTAGAATGAGTCTCGATCGCCCTGTCATTAAGCAGAAGGCCAGTGGTAAAGTTCGCTTTACCACTGGCCTCCCAGCCCGCTTTTTTGTTGTGTTTATCTTTACGTCGATAGCTACCCTTTCCTTTGACATTCACTTCAACGCGCATTTTAAATAACGGATCGTGAAGCAGCGCTTCAACGGCGTTGTCTTTAATCTTGCCTTTTTTATGCTGGTAAACTGACATGATATCTCCTCGTTAAATGTCGGTTATGTATATAGAATGTCTTTGGCTTAAATTCAAGATAATGTACATCTATTTTGTCCCGCTCACTTTCTGATACAGCGTAAATCACCCTCGCGACCCTTAGAATCTCCGACGAAACATCATTTATTTATCCTCAAGACGTTGTCTGATGGCTGCATGATACGCCCCGGAAAGAAAATCCGTACTCATACCCGCCTGTTTGAGCTTTATTTCTAAAAGTCGCAGGCGTTTGGCATAGCCCTCACGCGCACTATCTTCCAGATCCAACCCCTGTAGAAGATCGTTTATTTCCAATGCCTCACGACGTAACCCCAGCTCCGGGGGCAGGTAGCCAGCATTTTTTAACAGACGGTAACCTGCGCGCAGTTCAGGGGGAACGTGACTGTCATCATCCAGAACCAGCGGCGCGCCTTCACCGGGCAAGTCTGTTAGCTCGCCTTTTTCCTGCGCTTCACGGATATGTTGTTCGGCAAGCCGATCGATAAGCCACATAGGATGTGCTCCTGAGAAATTGCAAATTCATAGCATAGCGTAGAACGGGAAGGGGCGAAGCGAAGCTAAAAAAAAGGAATAAAAAAACCGGGCACCAGGCCCGGTTTCTTTAATATACAGCAGATTACTCTGCTGCAGCTTCTGCTTGAGCTTCTGGACGATCAACCAGCTCGATGTAAGCCATCGGAGCGTTGTCACCAGCGCGGAAGCCACACTTCAGAATACGAGTGTAACCACCGGCACGGCTCGCGAAACGCGGGCCCAGCTCGTTAAACAGTTTTGCCACGATCTCGTTATCACGAGTACGGGCGAATGCCAGACGACGATTAGCTACGCTGTCGGTCTTGGCAAGAGTAATCAGCGGCTCAACTACGCGACGCAGCTCTTTCGCTTTCGGCAGGGTCGTCTTGATGATCTCATGACGAACCAAAGAGCCGGCCATGTTGCGGAACATAGCCTGACGATGGCTGCTGTTGCGGTTCAGTTGACGACCACTCTTACGATGGCGCATGACCTTATCCTTCTCAGTAAAACCTTAACCTGCGATCTGGTTATTCATCAGCAATGCTTGCCGGCGGCCAATTTTCCAGGCGCATGCCCAGAGAAAGACCACGTGAAGCCAGCACGTCTTTAATCTCAGTAAGAGATTTCTTACCCAGGTTAGGCGTTTTAAGTAGCTCAACCTCGGTACGCTGTACCAGATCACCGATGTAGTGGATAGCTTCTGCCTTAAGGCAGTTAGCAGAGCGGACAGTCAATTCCAGATCGTCAACAGGGCGCAGCAGGATCGGATCGAATTCTGGTTTCTCTTCTTTAACTTCCGGCTGACGTACGTCACGCAGGTCAACGAAAGCTTCCAGTTGTTCAGCCAGAATGGTAGCCGCACGACGAATCGCCTCTTCAGGATCGATAGTGCCGTTGGTTTCCATCTCGATGACCAGCTTATCCAGGTCGGTACGCTGTTCTACACGCGCAGCTTCAACATTGTAGGCGATACGGTCTACAGGGCTATAGCAGGCGTCGACCAACAGACGGCCGATTGGGCGCTCATCTTCTTCCGAATGAATTCGGGCAGAAGCCGGCACATAACCACGGCCACGCTGAACTTTGATGCGCATATTAATAGATGCGTTTTCATCGGTCAGATGGCAGATCACGTGCTGCGGCTTGACGATTTCGACATCACCATCATGGGTGATGTCGGCTGCAGTCACAGGGCCAATGCCAGATTTATTCAGAGTAATGATGACTTCATCTTTACCCTGAACTCTTACCGCCAGCCCTTTCAGGTTAAGCAGGATTTCCAGGATATCTTCCTGTACGCCCTCTTTGGTGCTGTACTCATGAAGTACACCATCAATCTCAACCTCGGTCACCGCGCAACCCGGCATGGATGACAGCAGAATACGGCGCAGTGCGTTACCAAGAGTATGGCCAAAGCCACGCTCTAAAGGCTCAAGGGTCACCTTGGCGTGCGTCGAACTCAATTGCTCGATATCTACCAGGCGCGGTTTTAGAAACTCTGTCACAGAACCCTGCATTGTGTCCTCTCTTTGGTACTAAGCTTTACTTGGAGTAAAGCTCGACGATCAGGTGTTCGTTAATGTCCGCAGACAGATCGGTACGTTCAGGAATACGCTTGAACACACCTTCCATCTTAGTTGCATCAACTTCCAGCCAGGTTGGCTTTTCACGCTGCTCAGCCAGCTCCAGAGCGGCTTTCACGCGAGACTGCTTTTTGGCTTTCTCGCGGATGCTGACTACGTCATTCGGAGATACCTGATAAGAAGCGATGTTAACAACGCGGCCGTTTACCATGATAGATTTATGGCTAACCAGCTGACGTGCTTCTGCACGAGTAGCGCCAAAGCCCATACGGTAAACTACGTTGTCCAGACGACCTTCCAGCAGAGCCAACAGGTTTTCACCGGTGTTGCCTTTCAGACGTGCTGCTTCTTTATAATAGTTACGGAACTGACGCTCCAGCACGCCGTAGATACGACGAACTTTTTGCTTTTCACGTAACTGACCGCCGTAGTCAGACAGACGCGGTTTACGCGCACCATGCTGGCCAGGGGCTTGTTCAATCTTACACTTGGAATCAATCGCGCGAACGCCAGACTTCAGGAATAAGTCTGTGCCCTCACGACGGCTCAGCTTGAGCTTAGGACCCAAATATCTTGCCATTTTCTTTCTCCAACTATCCTAAAAACGTGCGTTATACGCGACGTTTTTTCGGCGGACGACAACCGTTGTGAGGGATCGGAGTCACATCAGTAATGTTCGTGATGCGGAAACCTGCGGCGTTCAGAGCACGAATGGTAGATTCGCGACCCGGACCCGGACCCTTAACCATAACTTCCAGGTTCTTAATACCGTAATCTTTCACGGCCTCTGCGCAACGCTCAGCAGCAACCTGTGCAGCGAACGGCGTAGATTTACGAGAACCACGGAAGCCGGAACCACCGGCTGTTGCCCAACCCAGTGCGTTACCCTGACGGTCAGTAATGGTAACGATGGTGTTGTTAAAAGACGCATGGACATGAGCCACGCCATCTGAGACTTGTTTTCTTACACGCTTACGTGCACGAACTGGTGCCTTTGCCATTATTCAATCACCCCGATTATTTCTTGATCGGTTTGCGCGGACCCTTACGGGTACGGGCGTTGGTCTTAGTACGCTGACCGCGCACTGGCAGACCACGACGATGACGCAAACCGCGATAGCAACCAAGGTCCATCAGACGTTTGATGCTCATGCTAACTTCACGGCGCAGATCACCTTCAACGACAAATTTGGCAACTTCGTCACGCAGCGTGTCGATTTGTTCTTCAGACAGCTCACTGATCTTAACATCTTCAGCGATACCCGCAGCAGCACAGATGGCCTTGGAGCGAGTCTTGCCGACGCCGTAGATCGAAGTTAACGCGATCACAGCATGTTTCTGATCAGGAATGTTAATGCCTGCTATACGGGCCACTATGCACTCCTATAAATTATATATGCGCCCCATGCTGAAAAGCCCGTTTTCAGGATACTCAAATGGAAACGCACAGACATACAAAAGATTGGCTGGCTAATCTAGCCAGCTCAACCCGACTTTGCAAGAAAAATATGCGAGAAAATCAGCCCTGGCGCTGTTTGTGCTTAGGCTCGGCACTGCAAATCACGCGTACAACGCCGTCGCGACGGATGATTTTGCAGTTACGACATAATTTCTTGACGGAAGCACGAACTTTCATTTTTACTCTCCGTAACTTCTCAAGCGCCTGATCAGCGGCTATAGCCTTTCAGGTTTGCTTTCTTCAATGCAGACTCGTACTGACTGGACATCATCAGAGTTTGCACTTGAGCCATAAAGTCCATGATGACCACAACGACGATAAGCAGTGAGGTTCCACCGAAGTAGAACGGTACCTTCATCGCATCACGCATGAACTCCGGGATCAGGCAGATGAAAGTAATGTAGAGCGCACCGACCAGCGTCAGACGCGTCATCACTTTATCGATGTACTTCGCCGTTTGCTCTCCCGGACGAATTCCTGGTACAAATGCACCAGACTTCTTCAGGTTATCTGCTGTTTCACGCGGGTTGAAAACCAACGCCGTATAGAAGAAACAGAAGAAGATGATTGCAGTCGCATAGAGTAGCACATAAAGCGGTTGGCCTGGCTGCAAATACATTGAAATAGTTGTCAGCCAGTTCCATCCTGTGCCGCCGCCAAACCAAGAAGCAATGGTGGCCGGGAACAGGATAATGCTGGAGGCGAAAATAGCCGGGATAACCCCTGCCATGTTCACTTTCAGCGGTAAATGTGTACTCTGCGCAGCATAGACACGACGGCCTTGCTGACGTTTCGCATAGTTCACCACAATGCGGCGTTGACCACGCTCAACGAAAACAACGAAGAAGGTCACTGCAAATACGAGAACTGCAACCAACAGCAACAGAAGGAAGTGCAGGTCGCCTTGCCGCGCTTGCTCGATGGTATGGCCAATGGCCGGCGGAAGACCCGCAACGATACCCGCAAAGATTATGATGGAGATACCGTTGCCGATACCCCGCTCAGTAATCTGTTCGCCCAGCCACATCAGGAACATGGTTCCCGTCACCAGGCTCACAACAGCGGTAAAATAGAAGGCAAAGCCCGGATTCATCACCAGGCCCTGCATTCCAGGCATATTCGGCAGACCGGTAGCAATACCGATCGACTGAAAAATCGCCAATACCAGAGTGCCGTAACGGGTGTACTGGCTAATCTTACGACGGCCAGCCTCCCCTTCTTTCTTGATTTCTGCCAGGGCGGGATGAACCACCGTCAGCAGCTGGATAATAATCGACGCCGAAATATACGGCATGATACCCAGAGCAAAGATAGAAGCACGGCTTAAAGCACCACCAGAGAACATGTTAAACATTTCAATAATGGTGCCACGCTGTTGCTCAAGCAGTTTGGCAAGTACAGTGGCATCGATACCAGGGATCGGAATAAAAGAGCCAATGCGGAATACAATCAGCGCACCGATGACAAACAAAAGTCTGCGTTTCAGTTCGCCGAAACCGCCCTTGGCACTTTGAAAATCTAATCCTGGTTGCTTAGCCATCTGCTACTTATTCCTCAATTTTACCGCCAGCAGCTTCGATTGCAGCACGAGCGCCTTTAGTGACACGCAGACCGCGAACCGTTACCGGTGCAGAAACTTCGCCAGACAGAATCACTTTCACGAATTCGATCTGAGTACCGATGATGTTCGCTGCTTTCAGCGTATTCAGGTCAACGATACCGCCTTCCACTTTCGCCAGCTCGTTCAGACGAACTTCCGCCGTCACCATTGCTTTGCGAGAAGTGAAACCGAATTTCGGCAGACGACGGTACAGAGGCATCTGACCGCCTTCGAAACCACGACGTACGCCACCGCCAGAACGAGAATTCTGACCTTTGTGACCACGGCCGCCGGTTTTACCGAGACCAGAACCGATACCACGACCCAGGCGTTTACCCGCCTGTTTTGAGCCTTCGGCCGGAGACAGAGTATTCAAACGCATCTGTTACTCCTCCACTTTAACCATGTAGGAAACCGCGTTAACCATACCGCGAACAGCAGGCGTATCTTCACGCTCAACGGTGTGGCCAATGCGACGCAGACCCAGGCCAAGCAGCGTTGCCTTATGCTTAGGCAGACGGCCGATTGCACTGCGGGTTTGAGTAATTTTGATCGTCTTTGCCATGGTCAATTACCCCAGAATTTCTTCAACGGATTTACCACGCTTGGCAGCGACCATTTCCGGAGACTTCATATTTTCCAGGCCATCGATAGTTGCACGAACCACGTTAATCGGGTTAGTAGAACCATACGCTTTAGCCAGTACGTTATGAACTCCAGCGACTTCCAGAACGGCGCGCATTGCACCGCCGGCGATGATACCGGTACCTTCAGAAGCCGGCTGCATGAACACACGGGAACCTGTGTGCGCACCTTTAACAGGGTGCTGCAGGGTGCCGTTAGTCAGCGCGACGTTAATCATGTTGCGACGGGCTTTTTCCATCGCTTTCTGGATCGCTGCCGGTACTTCACGCGCTTTACCGTAACCAAAACCAACGCGACCGTTGCCGTCACCCACTACAGTCAGTGCGGTGAAGGAGAAAATACGGCCACCTTTCACAGTTTTAGATACACGGTTTACCGCGATCAGCTTTTCCTGCAGTTCACCAGCTTGTTTCTCGATGTGTGCCATCTTAGACCTCTACCTTAGAACTGAAGGCCAGCTTCACGGGCAGCTTCTGCCAGTGCCTGGACGCGACCATGATATTGGAAACCGGAACGGTCGAAAGCAACGTCTTTGATGCCTTTTTCCAACGCGCGCTCAGCAATAGCTTTACCTACAGCAGACGCAGCGTCTTTATTGCCGGTGTACTTCAGTTGTTCAGAGATAGCTTTTTCTACAGTAGAAGCAGCAACCAGAACTTCAGAGCCGTTCGGGGCGATGACCTGTGCGTAAATGTGACGCGGGGTACGATGTACCACCAGGCGAGTAGCACCCAGCTCTTTGATCTTGCGACGTGCGCGGGTCGCACGACGGATACGAGCAGATTTCTTATCCATAGTGTTACCTTACTTCTTCTTAGCCTCTTTGGTACGCACGACTTCGTCGGCGTAACGAACACCCTTGCCTTTGTAAGGCTCAGGACGACGGTAGGCGCGCAAGTCAGCCGCAACCTGGCCGATCAGCTGTTTATCAGCACCTTTCAGTACGATTTCAGTCTGAGTCGGACATTCTGCAGTGATGCCTGCAGGCAGTTCGTGATCAACCGGGTGAGAAAAACCCAGTGACAGATTCACGACGTTGCCTTTAACGGCTGCACGATAACCTACACCAACCAGCTGCAGCTTCTTAGTGAAGCCTTCGGTAACACCGATAACCATTGCGTTCAGCAGCGCACGGGTAGTACCCGCTTGCGCCCAACCGTCAACGAAACCTTCGCGCGGAGCGAAAGTCAGAGCGTTGTCAGCATGCTTAACTTCAACAGCATTATTGATAGTACGAGTCAGCTCGCCGTTTTTACCTTTGATCGAAATAACCTGACCGTTGAGTTTTACCTCTACGCCGGCAGGAACAACGACAGGTGCTTTAGCAACACGAGACATTTTTTCCTCCGATTAAGCTACGTAGCAGATAATTTCGCCACCAAGACCAGCTTGGCGCGCTGCACGATCAGTCATAACACCTTTAGAGGTAGAAACAACAGCAATACCCAGTCCAGCCATTACCTTCGGCAGCTCATCTTTTTTCTTATAGATGCGCAGGCCAGGACGGCTAACACGTTGAATGCTTTCTACCACAGCTTTACCCTGGAAATACTTAAGAGTCAGTTCCAGTTCCGGCTTGATGTCGCCTTCGATTTTGAAATCTTCAATATAACCTTCTTCCTTCAGCACGTTGGCGATTGCCACTTTCAGCTTGGAGGAAGGCATGGTGACCGCAACTTTGTTCGCGGCCTGACCGTTACGGATACGGGTCAGCATATCCGCGATCGGATCTTGCATGCTCATCTGTCTTTACTCCCGTGATTCAATTGGTGACAATTACCAGCTAGCCTTTTTCAGACCCGGGATTTCACCGCGCATAGCGGCTTCACGGACCTTGATACGGCTCAACCCGAACTTCCGCAGGAAACCATGCGGACGACCTGTTTGACGGCAGCGGTTACGCTGACGAGACGGGCTGGAATCACGCGGCAGACTCTGCAGCTTGAGAACAGCATTCCAACGATCTTCGTCGGAGGCGTTCACATCAGAAATGATCGCTTTCAGTTCAGCGCGTTTCGCGAAGAATTTGTCTGCTAATTTCTCACGCTTGACTTCGCGTGCTTTCATTGATTGCTTAGCCATTAAGTAACCCTACCTTACTTACGGAACGGGAAGTCAAAGGCAGCCAGCAGAGCACGGCCTTCATCATCAGATTTCGCAGTAGTGGTAATGGTGATATCCAAACCACGAACGCGATCGACTTTGTCGTAGTCGATTTCTGGGAAGATGATCTGCTCACGGACGCCCATGCTGTAGTTACCACGACCATCGAAAGACTTGGCGGACAGGCCGCGGAAGTCACGAATACGCGGTACAGCAATAGTGACCAGACGCTCAAAGAACTCCCACATGCGTTCGCCACGCAGAGTTACTTTACAGCCGATCGGATAGCCCTGACGGATTTTGAAGCCTGCAACTGATTTGCGTGCTTTGGTGACCAGCGGTTTTTGACCGGAGATGGCTGCCAGGTCTGCTACTGCGTTATCCAGCAGCTTCTTGTCAGCGATCGCTTCACCAACACCCATGTTCAGGGTGATCTTCTCGACCCGAGGGACTTGCATGACAGAATTGTAGCCAAACTCAGTCATGAGTTTCTTAACTACTTCGTCTTTGTAGTAATCATGCAGTTTCGCCATCGTACTACTCCAAATTACTTGATAGTTTCGCTGTTAGACTTGAAGAAACGGACTTTTTTGCCGTCTTCGAATCTAAAGCCTACACGGTCAGCCTTACCGGTAGCCGCATTGAAGATAGCAACGTTAGAAACCTGAATTGCAGCTTCTTTTTCAACGATGCCGCCCGGTTGGTTCAGAGCCGGAACCGGCTTCTGATGTTTCTTCACCAGGTTGATACCTTCAACAATGACCTTGCCAGAAGACAGGACATTTTTCACTTTACCGCGCTTACCTTTATCTTTGCCGGTCAGCACGATAACTTCGTCATTACGACGGATTTTCGCTGCCATTCTTCGCTCCTTAGAGTACTTCTGGTGCCAGGGAGATAATTTTCATGAACTTTTCGTTACGAAGTTCACGAGTTACCGGCCCAAAAATACGCGTTCCGATCGGCTGCTCGCTGTTATTGTTCAGAATAACGCATGCATTACCATCGAAGCGAATGACAGAACCGTCAGGGCGACGAACACCCTTCCTGGTGCGCACCACTACCGCCTTAAGCACATCACCTTTTTTCACTTTACCACGCGGAATTGCTTCCTTGATGGTAACTTTGATGATGTCGCCTACGCCTGCGTAGCGACGGTGCGAGCCACCCAGAACCTTGATACACATTACGCGACGTGCACCGGAGTTGTCGGCGACGTTCAGCATAGTCTGTTCTTGGATCATTTTAGTGCTCCGCTAATGTCAACTACTACTTCGGGACCCAAACTGCAGGTCGTTAGAAAGCCCCATAATTGAGGGCGCGGCATTATAACACCGGTTCTCGCAGATGGGTAGAAAAAATAAACGGCTCTTGCGAGCCGTTTATCTTATTTTTTAGAGAAGGGGATTCTATTACAGAACCGCTTTCTCTACAACGCGAACCAGCGTCCAGGACTTAGTCTTGGACAGCGGACGGCATTCGCGGATTTCAACCACGTCGCCGATACCGCATTCGTTGTTCTCGTCATGGATGTGCAGCTTAGTCGTACGCTTAATGAATTTACCGTAGATCGGGTGCTTCACGAAACGCTCGATAGCAACAACTGCAGATTTCTGCATTTTGTCACTAACAACACGACCTTGCAGAGTACGGATTTTATCGGTCATTACGCACCCGCCTTCTCAGTCAGTAAAGTCTTAACGCGTGCAACATCACGGCGCACATTCTTCAGCAGATGGGTCTGCTGCAGCTGGCCAGACGCTGCCTGCATGCGCAGGTTAAATTGCTCACGCAGCAGGTTAAGCAGCTCAGTGTTCAGCTCTTCAACGCTTTTTTCACGCAGCTCTTTTGCTTTCATTACATCACCGTCTTAGTAACAAAGGTGGTTTTGATAGGCAGTTTTGCTGCTGCCAGCTTGAAGGCTTCACGGGCCAGCTCTTCCGGTACGCCGTCCATTTCATACAGGACTTTACCCGGCTGGATCAAGGCAACCCAATACTCCACGTTACCTTTACCTTTACCCATACGCACTTCCAGCGGCTTCTCGGTGATCGGTTTGTCCGGGAATACACGGATCCAGATCTTACCTTGACGCTTAACTGCACGGGTCATAGCACGACGTGCTGCTTCGATCTGACGAGCAGTCAGACGACCACGGCCAACAGCTTTCAGACCGAAAGTACCGAAGCTCACATCCGTACCGGCAGCCAGACCACGGTTGCGGCCTTTGTGCACCTTACGGAATTTTGTACGCTTTGGTTGTAACATCAGCGACTCTCCTTACTTACGGCCTTTACGCTGCTGCTTTTTCGGTTGAGCAGCCGGTTTTTCCGGTTGTTCAACAGCAGCCATACCACCCAGGATCTCACCTTTGAAGATCCATACCTTAACGCCGATTACACCATAAGTGGTGTGCGCTTCTGAGGTGTTGTAGTCAATGTCAGCACGCAGAGTGTGCAACGGTACGCGACCTTCGCGGTACCATTCGGTACGTGCGATTTCCGCGCCGCCCAGACGGCCGCTAACTTCAACTTTAATACCTTTGGCGCCCAGACGCATTGCGTTCTGTACAGCACGCTTCATCGCACGACGGAACATCACACGACGCTCCAGCTGAGAAGTGATGCTGTCAGCAACCAATTTCGCGTCCAGTTCCGGTTTACGGACTTCGGCGATATTGATCTGTGCCGGTACGCCAGCGATATTCGCTACGACCGTGCGCAGTTTTTCTACGTCTTCGCCTTTTTTACCGATAACGATGCCTGGGCGAGCGGTGTGAATGGTCACACGGATGCTTTTCGCCGGACGCTCGATAACGATGCGCGATACAGACGCTTTAGCCAGTTCTTTAGTCAGGAACTGACGCACTTTAAAATCGCTGTCCAGGTTGTCAGCGAATTCTTTGGTATTAGCGAACCAGGTAGAGTTCCAGGGTTTAACAATACCCAGTCGAATACCATTAGGATGTACTTTCTGACCCATTGCTAGTCTCCAGAGTCTCAGCGATCGGACACAACCACAGTAATGTGGCTGGTGCGCTTCAGGATGCGATCTGCACGACCTTTCGCACGCGGCATAATGCGCTTCATGCTTGGGCCTTCGTCGACGAAAATTTTCGCGACTTTCAGATCGTCGATATCAGCGCCATCGTTGTGTTCGGCGTTAGCAATGGCAGATTCCAGCACCTTCTTGACCAGTACAGCAGCTTTCTTGTTGGTGTAGGTCAGGATGTCCAGAGCCTGCGACACTTTCTTACCGCGAATCAGGTCAGCCACCAGGCGAACCTTTTGAGCAGAAGAACGAGCGTGGCGATGTTGAGCAATAGTTTCCATCTCTTCCTCCTGCCTTAGCGTTTCTTGGCTTTTTTATCAGCCGCGTGACCGCGATAAGTACGAGTCGGCGCGAATTCACCCAGCTTGTGACCAACCATTTCGTCGGAAACAAAGACAGGTACGTGCTGACGACCATTATGGACAGCGATGGTCAAACCGATCATATTTGGAAAGA
Organism: Mixta calida; assembly: GCF_002953215.1. Classification (NCBI taxonomy): domain Bacteria; kingdom Pseudomonadati; phylum Pseudomonadota; class Gammaproteobacteria; order Enterobacterales; family Erwiniaceae; genus Mixta; species Mixta calida. Next base: position 478,519 of record NZ_CP026378.1, on the reverse strand, counting down.
TCGTTGAACGACGGGACCAAGTGCGCAGGGGCTTCTTGTCACCGCTTTCCACCGCTTTCTCTACCTTCTTCAGCAAGTGCAGGTCAATAAAAGGACCTTTCTTGAGAGAACGTGGCATGGCTTATCCTCTAATATTATTTGCTACGGCGACGTACGATAAATTTATCAGTACGCTTGTTGCTACGGGTCTTCTTACCTTTGGTCTGAACGCCCCACGGAGTGACCGGGTGCTTACCAAAGTTACGACCTTCACCACCACCGTGCGGGTGATCTACTGGGTTCATCGCAGTACCGCGAACGGTCGGACGAACACCACGCCAGCGGGCAGCACCTGCTTTACCCAGAACGCGCAGCATGTGCTCAGCGTTACCGACTTCGCCCAGGGTTGCGCGGCAGTCAGCTTCGACTTTACGCATTTCGCCTGAACGCAGACGCAGGGTTACGTAGGAACCTTCACGCGCAACGATCTGCACGTAAGTACCAGCAGAACGCGCAATCTGGCCGCCCTTGCCTGGTTTCATTTCTACGTTATGCACGGTGGAACCAACTGGGATGTTACGCATCGGCAGGGTGTTACCTGCTTTGATCGCAGCATCAACGCCAGACTGAATCTGGTCGCCAGCTTTCAGGCCTTTAGGGGCCAGGATATAACGGCGCTCGCCGTCTTTGTACAGAACCAGCGCGATGTTCGCGGAACGGTTCGGATCGTACTCAAGACGTTCAACAACAGCCGGGATACCATCTTTGTTGCGTTTAAAGTCAACCAGACGGTAAGCCTGCTTATGACCACCACCGATGTGACGGGTAGTGATGCGGCCATTGTTGTTACGGCCACCGGATTTGCTGTTTTTTTCCAGCAGCGGAGCAAATGGTTTGCCCTTGTGCAGCTCTGGGTTCACCACTTTAACTACGTGGCGACGACCCGGAGATGTCGGTTTACATTTAACAATTGCCATTGTTCTTCTCCTCCGACTTACTCTGCGCCGCCGACGAAGTCCAGATTCTGGCCTTCTTTCAGGGTGACGTAAGCTTTCTTCCAGTCGCTACGACGACCAATACGCTGTCCATGACGCTTCACCTTGCCTTTAACGACCAGGGTGTTGACGTCTTTGACTTCAACTTCAAACAGTTTCTGCACAGCGGCTTTGATTTCTGCTTTGGACGCGTCTTTCGCAACTTTGAGAACGATGGTGTTGGTTTTTTCCATCGCAGTAGACGCTTTTTCAGAAACGTGCGGCGCGCGCAGCACTTTCAGCAGACGTTCTTCACGGATCATGCCAGCATCTCCTCAACTTGCTTAACTGCGTCAGCAGTCATAACGACTTTGTCGAAGGCGATCAGGCTAACCGGATCGATACCCGCTGCATCGCGCACGTCAACCTTGTACAGGTTACGCGCAGCCAGGAACAGATTTTCATCCAGTTCACCGGTGATGATCAGCACGTCTTCCAGCGCCATATCTTTCAGTTTCTGTGCCAGCAGCTTGGTTTTCGGCGCTTCTACAGAGAACTTCTCGACAACGATCAGACGATCCTGACGTACCAGCTCGGACAGAATGCTTTTCAGCGCGCCGCGGTACATCTTTTTGTTAACTTTTTGACTGTGATCCTGCGGCTTCGCAGCGAAAGTCACACCACCTGAACGCCAGATCGGGCTCTTAACAGAACCTGAACGCGCACGGCCGGTGCCTTTCTGACGCCACGGCTTCTTGCCAGAACCAGTGACTTCAGCACGGGTTTTCTGAGCACGAGTGCCCTGACGGGCGCCAGCTGCGTAAGCAACAACAACCTGATGTACCAGCGCTTCGTTGAAATCACGACCGAAGGTAGTTTCGGAAACAGTCAGCGCGCTTTGCGCGTCTTTCATTACTAATTCCATTCCTCGCCCCCTCACGCCTTAACAGCTGGTTTAACGATCAGGTCGCTACCGGTTGCGCCCGGGACAGCACCTTTAACCAGCAGCAGGTTGCGCTCAGCGTCAACACGTACTACGTCCAGGCTCTGAACGGTTACGCGCTCATTACCCAGCTGACCTGCCATTTTTTTGCCTTTAAACACTTTGCCCGGAGTCTGGTTCTGACCGATAGAACCCGGAACGCGGTGAGACAAGGAGTTACCGTGGGTAGCATCCTGGGTACGGAAGTTCCAGCGCTTAACAGTACCGGCGAAACCTTTACCTTTGGACGTACCAGTCACGTCAACTTTTTTAACGTCAGCGAAAATTTCAACGCTGATGTCCTGGCCAACGGTATATTCTTCACCTTCAGCGGTGCGGAATTCCCACAGACCACGGCCAGCTTCTACGCCAGCTTTAGCAAAATGACCTGCTTCAGGTTTGGTCACGCGGTTCGCTTTTTTCGCACCGGTGGTAACCTGGATTGCGCGGTAGCCGTCGCTGTCCAGACCTTTAACCTGAGTAACACGGTTTGCTTCGACTTCGATTACGGTTACAGGGATAGATACGCCTTCTTCAGTGAAGATGCGGGTCATACCCACTTTTTTACCGACTAAACCAATCATTGTTTCAACCTCTCAATCGCTCGATGACCTGATTAACCCAGGCTGATCTGCACGTCTACACCGGCAGCCAGATCCAGACGCATCAGAGCATCAACGGTTTTTTCAGTTGGCTCAACGATGTCAACCAGACGCTTGTGAGTGCGGATTTCGTACTGGTCGCGCGCGTCTTTGTTAACGTGCGGGGAGATCAGAACGGTAAAGCGCTCTTTGCGGGTCGGCAGCGGGATCGGACCACGCACCTGCGCACCAGTGCGCTTGGCGGTCTCAACGATTTCCGCGGTTGATTGATCGATCAGACGATGATCAAACGCTTTAAGACGGATACGGATTCTTTGGTTCTGCATGAGACCAGAGCTCCAATTATTTTATAAACGAAAAGAATTACTCCTCGCACCCATTACGATTGATGGGGGAGTGTAATCGTTCAGCATATAACTCCCCAATCGGGAGTATTGTCAGGCCGGTCGATATCCGACAAGCCTGCGATTCTGCTCGAATCGCGCCTGCAATATCAGCAGGCCCGCGCATTATACGGGAATTTGTTCAGATAGCAACCCGTCAGGCAGTATGAGAGTGAAAAAGTGGGAGCAGGCGTAGCGATAGGCCGGAGAATGCGCAACGCAGCGATATTTATTGCGCGCAGCTTTCGGCAATGCATTAAAGCCGGACGACAGCCTCAAATGCTCCCTTTACGCTGTGGCCTTTCATCTCTCTCTAAGGAAGGCACTTTACATGATGGTCATTTTGATTTTCGGGCTGGCAGGACTGGTGACAGGCAGCTTTCTTTGTCTGGCAGCCGATCGTTATCGTCCGGAGCTGACGGAACGGCAGTGGCTTCAACGGCTATTTTTTCCTTCTTCCCGCTGCGCCGTCTGTCGGCAGCGGCTTCAGCCAGGCGATCTGATTCCGCTTTATAGCTGGATGCGTTGGCATCGAAGATGTCGTTATTGCCGCCACAAACTTCCGTGGCGGCTCCCTGCCGTCGAGGTACTCGCCAGCCTGCTTTTCTGCCTTTCAGCCTGGCGTGTCCCCTCCCCCGCCGCGCTCATGTTTACCTTATTGCTAAGCGCGGCGCTCCTTCTGCTTAGCCTTATTGACGAACAATATTTGATCTTGCCCGACATATTGACGCTTCCCTTACTCTGGCTTGGCTTGCTTTACCATCTGCTGCTCAACGAGGAGAAACTGCCGACAGCAGTATGCGGAGCATTGCTGGGTTGGCTTTCGCTGTGGTTGCTTTACTGGCTATTCTGGTTATTTCGTCAACGAGAGGGGTTAGGATATGGCGATATGAAGCTGTTTGCAGCGCTGGGCGCCTGGTGTGGCTGGCAGGCCTTGCCTGCTATCGCTACGTTCGCGGCGTTGGGAGGCGTGCTGCTTTTTTGGCATGGCGGGATAAAGAAAGGCGGCGCCGGCGCCGATCGCCAGCTGCCTTTTGGACCCTGCTTATCTCTTGCAGGCTGGGCAGTATTCGTTTGGCACAGTCAGGAAGCGAATGTTAGTTTTCTTCTCTAATCTGCGCCTGTAGATAATTCTGGATGCCCATTTTTTGTATCAGGTCCAGCTCGGTTTCCAGCCAGTCAATATGATGCTCTTCGTCAGCGAGGATTTCGATCATCATATCTCGGCTGACGTAGTCGTAGATTTTATCGGCCCAGGCTATCGCTTCCCGCAGATCTTTGGCGCCTTCCAGTTCAAGGGCCAGGTCGCAGCGCAGCATCTCTTCCACATCCTCGCCGATGCGCAGACGGCCTACATCCTGCAAATTAGGCACGCCTTCCAGAAAAAGTATGCGTTCAATGTACTTATCCGCATGCTTCATCTCATCGATCGACTCGTGGTATTCCACGTCGTTCAGGCGCATCAAGCCCCAGTTTTTGAACATCCGCGCATGAAGAAAATACTGATTGATCGCAACTATTTCATTTCCTAAAAGTTTATTCAGATGACTTATGATCTTTGCATCGCCTTTCATTTTCTTTCCTCCGCTTCCAGTTAATTAGAGCGTAGATGTGGTTAGAAAGAAGTCAAAAAAGCAATGGTGAATCTGTGGGTATCTTCAGGCGATCTCTCTATACAGCGTCGGTTGCTGCATCTCTTCATCCATGATTTCACGTACGGCGCGGATGCATTTTCCACACTGTTTTCCAACCGGCACGAAATGACGCAGCTGTTGGATAGATTTAGGCTGATAGCGACGCACAACCTCACGCACGGTTTTATCGCTTATCGCATTACACAGACAGACGTACATTTATCGGCTCCGGTATAATTACTGAGCGCATACTAAATGAGAATGGTTTTTATTTCAATCCTGGGCTTTGTAAGGATATTGAGACAGGCTGTTCAGAAAGGAATAATAAAAAAGGGCGCCGAAGCGCCCTCTTTAACTGAGCAAAAGCCAAAACCTTCGCTCTGCTATCGCTAATTAAGCGATAACGCGTGCTACAACGCCCGCGCCAACGGTACGGCCGCCTTCGCGGATTGCGAAACGCAGACCGTCGTCCATCGCGATCGGGTGGATCAGGGTAACAACCATTTTGATGTTGTCGCCCGGCATAACCATCTCAACGCCTTCCGGCAGTTCAATGGTGCCCGTTACGTCAGTCGTACGGAAGTAGAACTGAGGACGGTAGCCTTTGAAGAACGGAGTGTGACGGCCGCCTTCGTCTTTGGACAGGATGTACACTTCTGATTCGAACTGGGTGTGCGGCTTGATAGAGCCCGGCTTAGCCAGAACCTGGCCACGCTCGATTTCTTCACGCTTGATGCCACGCAGCAGAACGCCGACGTTCTCACCAGCCTGACCCTGATCCAGCAGTTTGCGGAACATTTCAACGCCGGTACAGGTAGATTTCGCGGTATCTTTGATACCCACGATTTCAACTTCTTCACCCACTTTGATGATGCCGCGCTCAACACGACCGGTCACTACGGTACCACGACCAGAGATGGAGAATACGTCTTCGATCGGCAGCAGGAACGGCTTGTCAATCGCGCGCTCTGGTTCCGGGATGTAGGTATCCAGGTGGCCAGCCAGCTCGATGATTTTCGCTTCCCACTCAGCGTCGCCTTCCAGCGCTTTCAGCGCGGAACCGCGAACGATCGGAGTGTCGTCGCCCGGGAAGTCGTACTGAGACAGCAGGTCACGCACTTCCATCTCAACCAGTTCCAGCAGCTCTTCGTCATCAACCATGTCACACTTGTTCAGGAACACGATGATGTACGGAACGCCAACCTGACGACCCAGCAGGATGTGCTCACGGGTCTGCGGCATCGGGCCGTCAGTCGCAGCAACAACCAGGATAGCGCCGTCCATCTGAGCAGCACCGGTGATCATGTTTTTCACGTAGTCGGCGTGGCCCGGGCAGTCAACGTGCGCGTAGTGACGAGACGGGGTTTCATACTCAACGTGAGAGGTGTTGATGGTGATACCACGTGCCTTCTCTTCCGGCGCGTTATCGATCTGATCGAACGCACGAGCCTGGCCACCGTAAGTTTTAGACAGAACGGTGGTGATAGCTGCGGTCAGAGTGGTTTTACCGTGGTCAACGTGGCCGATAGTACCAACGTTAACGTGCGGTTTGTTACGCTGAAATTGCTCTTTCGCCATGGCGATATTCCTTACTGTTATGCCCTCATCCTTGATGAGGGCATCTGTTCACTATTCTAAAACCGTAGCTTATTTGCTACGAGCTTCAATAACGGCCTGAGCGACGTTGTTCGGCGCTTCCGCGTACTTCAAGAACTCCATGGAGTAAGAAGCACGGCCCTGGGTCTGAGAACGCAGGTCAGTAGCATAACCGAACATTTCAGACAGCGGTACCTGAGCGCGAACGGTTTTACCGGTAGCGGTGTCATCCATACCTTCGATGATGCCGCGACGACGGTTCAGGTCACCGATTACGTCACCCATGTTCTCTTCCGGCGTTTCAACTTCAACCTTCATGATCGGCTCAAGCAGAACAGGCTTCGCTTTCTTAAAGCCGTCTTTAAACGCCAGAGATGCAGCCAGTTTAAACGCCAGTTCAGAGGAGTCCACATCGTGGTAAGAACCGAAGTGCAGACGAACGCCCAGATCAACTACCGGATAACCAGCCAGCGGACCAGATTTCAGCTGCTCCTGGATACCTTTGTCAACAGCCGGGATGTATTCGCCAGGAATTACACCGCCTTTGATGTCGTTGACAAATTCGTAACCTTTGCCGCCCGGCTCCAGCGGATACAGGTCGATCACAACGTGACCGTACTGACCGCGACCACCAGACTGTTTCGCGTGTTTACCTTCGACATCCTTGATGGTGTCGCGGATAGTTTCGCGATAAGCAACCTGCGGCTTACCGACGTTCGCTTCAACGTTGAACTCGCGTTTCATACGGTCAACGATGATGTCGAGGTGCAGTTCGCCCATACCAGCGATGATGGTCTGGTTAGATTCTTCGTCAGTCCATACGCGGAATGACGGGTCTTCTTTCGCCAGACGACCCAGAGCCAGACCCATTTTTTCCTGGTCAGCTTTGGTTTTCGGTTCAACCGCGATAGAGATAACCGGCTCCGGGAATTCCATACGTTCCAGGATGATCGGGTTGTTCGGATCGCACAGGGTGTCGCCGGTGATCACGTCTTTCAGACCGATCGCCGCAGCGATGTCGCCCGCGCGAACTTCTTTGATCTCTTCACGTTTGTTGGCGTGCATCTGTACGATACGGCCAAAACGCTCACGCTGTGATTTCACAGAGTTCAGTACGGTATCGCCTGAGTTCACCACGCCAGAATAAACGCGGAAGAAGGTCAGGTTACCTACGAACGGGTCGTTCGCGATTTTGAACGCCAGAGCAGAGAACGGCTCTTTATCGTCAGAGTGACGCTCTGCCGGAGTATCTTTACCGTCGTCCAGCATACCTTTGATAGCCGGTACGTCGGTCGGTGCTGGCAGGAACTCAACCACTGCATCCAGCATCGCCTGAACACCTTTGTTCTTAAATGCAGAACCACAGGTAACCAGGATGATCTCATTGTTCAGCACGCGCTGACGCAGTGCTTTCTTGATCTCTTCTTCAGTCAGCTCTTCGCCGCCGAGGTATTTCTCCATCAGCTCTTCAGAAGCTTCAGCCGCAGATTCGATCAGGTTCTGATGCCATTCTTCAGCCAGGTCAACCATGTCAGCCGGGATATCTTCGTATTCGAAGGTTACGCCCTGGTCTGCATCGTTCCAGTTGATGGCTTTCATTTTGATCAGGTCAACAACGCCGGTAAATTTCTCTTCCGCGCCGATAGCCAGCTGCAGAGGAACCGGGTTTGCGCCCAGACGGGTTTTGATCTGACCAACAACTTTCAGGAAGTTGGCGCCCATGCGGTCCATTTTGTTAACGAACGCGATGCGCGGAACTTTATATTTGTTAGCCTGACGCCATACGGTCTCAGACTGCGGCTGAACACCACCAACCGCACAGTAAACCATCACTGCGCCATCAAGAACACGCATGGAACGTTCTACTTCGATGGTGAAGTCAACGTGTCCCGGGGTGTCGATGATGTTGATGCGGTGCGGCTCAAACTGTTTGGCCATACCAGACCAGAACGCGGTGGTCGCAGCAGAAGTAATGGTAATACCACGCTCTTGCTCCTGCGCCATCCAGTCCATGGTCGCAGCGCCATCATGCACTTCACCGATTTTGTGGTTAACACCGGTGTAGAACAGGATACGCTCGGTGGTCGTGGTCTTACCGGCGTCGATGTGAGCACTGATACCGATGTTACGGTAACGTGCAATGGGTGTTGTACGAGCCATTTGATTCCTCTGATTCTCGGACGTTCAAAATAAGTCAGCCCCAGCGGGTTGGCTAATTGAGCGCCCGCTGGGTTAACAATAACTACGTGGTTATTACCAGCGGTAGTGAGCGAACGCCTTGTTGGCTTCGGCCATACGGTGAACGTCTTCACGTTTCTTCACTGCAGTACCTTTGTTCTCAGCAGCATCAGAAAGTTCGTTCGCCAGGCGCAGAGCCATCGATTTATCACCGCGTTTACGAGCAGCTTCTACGATCCAACGCATTGCCAGGGCATTACGACGGACCGGACGGACTTCAACTGGTACCTGATAAGTTGAACCGCCAACGCGACGTGACTTAACTTCTACAGTCGGACGTACGTTGTCGAGAGCGACTTCGAAAGCTTCCAGTTCGGTTTTACCAGAACGCTGAGCCAGGGTCTCCAGCGCGGTATACACGATTGCTTCAGCAGTAGATTTTTTACCATCTACCATCAGGATGTTTACAAATTTGGCCAGCAGCTCAGATCCGAATTTCGGATCCGGCAGGATTTTACGTTGACCAATGACGCGACGACGTGGCATGGAAATACTCCGTTGATAATTCAGGATTGTCCAAAACTCTACGAGTTTAGTTTGACATTTAAGTTAAAACGTTTGGCCTTACTTAACGGAGAACCATTAAGCCTTTGGCTTCTTCACGCCATACTTGGAGCGAGCCTGCTTACGGTCTTTAACACCAGAGCAGTCAAGCGCGCCACGAACGGTGTGGTAACGCACACCTGGCAGGTCTTTAACACGACCGCCACGGATCAGGATTACGGAGTGTTCCTGCAGGTTGTGGCCTTCGCCACCAATGTAGGAAGTCACTTCGAAACCGTTGGTTAAACGCACACGGCATACTTTACGCAGTGCGGAGTTCGGTTTTTTCGGAGTGGTGGTGTACACACGAGTACAAACACCACGTTTTTGCGGGCAAGCTTCCAGCGCCGGCACGTTGCTTTTAGCAACTTTGCGTACGCGCGGTTTGCGAACCAGCTGGTTAACTGTTGCCATTAAATAGCTCCTGGATTTAGCTTTTGCTTCGTAAACACGTAATAAATCGCCTCGTATTAATACGAGGACGCAGAATTTTAGGGCTGAGCAGAAAAGGTGTCAAGAAATAACCAGCGTCTTATGCTCACCAGGGCATTTGCTGCTTATGATTTATCGTTAGCGTAACGAAATCATTATAGTCAATCACCGTGATTTTGGGTGAAATTTGAGCAGACAAACCACGCGCCGCCAGGTCGTCGCCCAGCGCCCAAACCCGTACAGGCGCGTTCAACAGCGGCGTCAGCATCCGGCTGCCCTGCAGGCCCGCCAGCACGCCATCCTGCATCAACAGCACGTCGTCTTCCGGCCGCAACATGCGCAGCAGCAATGTGTAATCGCACTGGAAAGGGGAACTGGCCAGCGTATGCAGCATTCTCGCTCCTTTAAAAAGTCAGGATGTGGTCCGCTTCGGCGAGCCGGGCGCGCAGCGCGTCGCTCTCCAGCACCTCGGCGTCCAGCACCCGTTGGCTTTCCGCCGTCAGGCCGCGTTCAGCCAGCGACTGCGCGCAGAGGTAGCACGCCTCGACGTCATACAACGGCAGCACGCCGAAGGTAGCGATATAGTTACGCGCCAGCACTTTCTCCGGCTGCTGCCCGGCAGTCAGCTGCAGCACGCCGTCGCCGATAAAAAACAGCGATACCTGTTCGCAAACGGCGGCAGTCGCCAGCGCGGCATCCAGCCCTTCTCGTCCGCTACTGCTGCCGTGAGGCGCGCGCGTAAACACAAAGGCGATCGACTTCATTAAAACTGTACCACTCTGTCACTGGTCAACGCCGCTTCCGCCAGCGCGCCGAGGCCTGCCAGCTGGAATCCCGGCTGCAGATTGGCCGCTGGCAATCCCTGGCTGGCCGCCTCCTGCTCATCGGTCACGCCGCGCCGCAACGCGGCCGCCACGCAAATGTTCAGCGTCACGCCCTGCTGTTGCAAGGCCTGCCAGGCGCGTACCAGATCGAACTCGTCGCTGGCCGGCGCCGTCAGCTGATTGCCGTTAAGCACGCCTTCGCGATAAAAGAAGACGCTCGACAGCTGATGACCCGCCGCCATTAAAGCGTGGGCGAACAGCAGCGCGCTGCTCGCCTGCTGCGTACCATAAGCCGGCCCGGTCACCAACAGCGTGTAACGCATCACCGCTCCTGCCCTGTATCGCCGCTCTTAAACTGGCGGATATAGAGATAGACCGTGTGTTTGGAAATATTAAGCCGGTCGGCCACCTGATTGATGGCGTCCTTGATATCAAAAATGCCTTTCTCATAGAGGTTCAGCACAATCTGGCGGTTCTTCATGTTATTCGCTACGTTGCGATCGGCGCTCACCTCTTCAATGGTGAATTCCAGCGTCTGTGTCACCAGATCCTCTACAGAGGAGGCGAAGTTAACCTGCGAAGCGACATCCGGCGTCTCCGGCGGCATAAAGGTCGACATAATTTGCGAGAACGGCACATCAAGGTTCATGTTGATGCAGAGCAGGCCTATCACGCGTTGCTGACGATTGCGGATAGCGATCGTCACTGACTTCATCAGCACGCCGCTTTTCGCGCGGGTGAAATAGGCGCGCGAGACGTTGCTGTCCGCCCCGGTCATATCATGCAGCATGCGCAGCGCCAGATCGGTAATCGGTGAGCCGACTTTACGGCCAGTATGCTCGCCGTTGGCGATGCGCACCGCGGAACATTTTAAATCTTCCAGCGAATGGAGCACGATTTCGCAATGCGAACCGATAAGCATGGCGAGCCCGTCCACGACAGCCTCGTAAGACTTAAGAATATCGTAATCGGTTTGGTCGAACGGATGCTGATCGAGTAAATCGATATCGCTCAGATCGCCCGGATTGAATGGATTAGACATGAAAGACTTTACCCTAATTGGCTGGAGCCTGTCTCAGCGCGGCCAGGGCAGACTCGTCATACAAATTTGCGCAGCGCTAGTCTGGCAAATGTCTGCAGCTTATGCCAGATTTTTGTCCCGTCGAGGGCCGACCGTCATGCAAAGAGAAACCGCCGCGTAAACGCGGCGGCGGAAATCTTACTGCGCGCTCTTGTCGTCTGCGACCGGCGCCTGGGTTTTTTCGTCTGCTTTCGGCGCTGGCTTGATATCCAACAGCTCGACGTCAAACACCAGCGTAGAGTTCGGCGGAATGCCCGGCACGCCGTTTTTGCCGTAGGCCAGCTGCGGCGGGATCACCAGCTTGATTTTGCCGCCTTTCTTGACGTGCTTCAGGCCTTCGGTCCAGCCGGGGATCACGCCGTCCAGACGGAAGGAGAGCGGTTCGCCGCGGGTGTAGGAGTTATCGAACTCAGAACCGTCGATCAGCGTGCCTTTATAGTTAACCACAACGGTGTCGCTATCTTTCGGCGCGTCGCCGCTGCCCTCTTTCTCTACCTGATACAGCAGTCCGCTTTCCGTTTTCTTCACGCCTTTCTGCTTAGCGAATTTCGATGCGTAAGCTTCGCCCTTGTCGGCGTTCTCTTTCGCGTCTTTTTCCATTTTCGCCTGAGCGGCGCCTTTCACGCGGCCTTCAAAAGATTGCAGGGTCTGCTCGATCTCCTGATCGGAAAGTTTGCTTTTGCCCGCAAACGCATCCTGAACGCCAGCGATAAGCTGCGCTTTATCCAGCTGAATGCCCAGCTTCTCCTGCTCTTTCAGCGAGTTTTCCATATAGCGGCCCAGCGAAGCGCCCAGCGCATAGGCGGACTGCTGATTTTCATCTTTAAAAGCGGCATTTTTAGGAGCCTGAGGTGCAGCCTGTTGAGCCGGTGCGGAGTCTGCTGCCAATGCCAGCGGTGCATTGAGTGCGGCGGCCATGGTGGCGGCTAACATTGTAATTTTAAACAGTGATTTCATCCATTATCTCCAAAACCGAAGCCTCTCACCCCGGCAATCGTTGCAGACCATACGGCCTGTACTATAACTGTGCGGAACAACTTATCATGCCCGCCCGGCAAACTTAAGACCACTTCCCATCCTTTTTATGTCGGGAAGTTTCAACTGATATGACGATAAGACTGTGCTTTTTCAACCTTCGCGGGCAAAATCGGGTCACTTAAGCGTGAAGGCAAGTGGTTTTTTCTTATACGGACCGCAATCTGGTCACGCGCAACAGGAGGAACGGCTATGCAGCAAAATAGCGTTGAGCAACAGTTAGAGCTGTTGGAAAGCAAGCTCGCTTTTCAGGAACAGACGATTGAAGAGCTTAATCAGACGGTCATTCAGCATGAAATGGAAATGGCCAAAATGCGTGAGCAGATCCGTCTGCTGATCGATAAGCTGAAGGCCGCAGCGCCGTCGCTAATGGCGCATCCGTCGGAAGAGACGCCGCCGCCGCACTACTGATTGTCGTCGGCGCCAGCCTAATAAAAAAGCACCGGCCTGGCCGATGCTTTTTTGCTTTGCGTCGCGCAGAGCGCCTTAGTGGCAGCCGCAGCCGCCGTTGCCGCAACCACCCTGACCGTGGCTGTGGCCATGGTCGTGATCGTGGTGATGGTCATGCTCGCCGTGAACGTGGCCATGAGCCAGTTCTTCCGGCGTCGCTTCGCGGATAGCAACGACTTCTACGTGGAAGTTCAGGTTCTGGCCAGCCAGCATATGATTGCCGTCAACCACAACGTGATCGTCTTCCACTTCAGTGATTTCTACCGGCACCGGACCCTGATCGGTTTCCGCCAGAAAACGCATGCCGACCTGCAGTTCGTCCACGCCCATGAAGACATCCTTCGGTACGCGCTGCACCAGGTTGTCATCATACTGGCCGTAGGCGTCATTCGCGGCGATATGCACATCAAATTTGTCGCCGACTTCATGATCTTCCAGAGCTTTTTCCAGACCAGAAATCAGGGAACCATGACCGTGCAGATAGTCCAACGGCGCGCTCACCGGAGACTCGTCGACCAACACACCGTCTTCTGTACGTACCTGGTAAGCCAGGCTGACCACCAGGTCTTTTGCTACTTTCATGATATCTCCTAACCGTTGAGAGCTTTGATCCCGACTCATTGGTCTATTTTCGCGTGCAATAACACCAACCAGAAAGATCCAGATGCTGACCCTTTGCGTGCCGTAGCGGCAAGACGCGCAGGCAATGTTAACGATGCAGATTGTAACGGAATTCAGTGCCGCTGTAAGGGTAAGCTTAAAAAAAGCTGCGCTGTTCCGCTACTCCGGGTGAAAAATCCCGATAACTTGCTCCTGCTTGCGCAGTTCATCACGCACTTCCTTATCCGCTTCGCGCATCTGATGGCCGCACTTCACGCACTCCACGACATCGACATTATTTTCACGCCACATCGCCAGCGTGTCTTTTTCCTGGCAGTGCGGACAGGCCGCACCGGCAATAAAACGTTTACGCATTGTTCTTTCCTGTAGTTGCTCTCTGCCAGCCTGAGCGACGCGACTCATTCCGATCCGTCCCAGCCGTCAAACTGATGTTTTTCCTGCTGCATCTCGCGATGGAAAATATCTTCCAGCTCGCGGCGCGCCTCACGCACGCGGGAGATTTGCGCATTGTCCGTATGGTTCGGCATCAGCTCGCGCAGCATACGCATATCAAGCCGACGGAAATGCAGCTGCGCGCGGTGCGCCTGATGCGGGTGCATTCCCAGACTCATCAGCGTTTTGCGGCCCAGCTCCAGCGCGCTGGAAAAGGTTTCACGCGAGAACTGTGTTACCCCCGCCTGCAGTAGCTCATGCGCCTCGACGCGTCCGCGTGCGCGCGCCAGAATTTGCAGATGAGGGAAGTGATGCTGACAAAGGTGCACGATATTCATCGTGTCTTCCGGGTCGTTGCAGGTGATCACGATAGACTGCGCGCTGGCGGCGCCAGCGGCGCGCAGCAGCTCCAGCTCCGTCGCATCTCCATAGTATACTTTATAACCATATTTCCGCATCAGGCTTACGGCGCTGATATCCCGTTCCAGCACCGTGATGCGCTTTTTGTTAGCCATCAGCAGACGGCCAATCACCTGACCGAAGCGGCCAAAGCCGACCACGATCACCTGCGGCTGATCGTCATCCACCCAAGGCTTTTCCGCCTGCTCGTCCGGCTCGTTAAAGCGGCGCACCAGAATACGATCCACGCCCTGCATCAACAGCGGCGTGGTCATCATAGAGAGCGTAACGGTCACCAACAGCAGCGGCAATTGATCGCCACGGAACAGATGCGCGGACGACGCGGCGGAAAACAGCACGAAAGCGAATTCGCCGCCCTGACTCAACACGCCAGCGAACTGTAAACGTTCCGAACTGCGCAAGCCGTAGATGCGCGCCAGCAGATAGAGCACCAGCGTTTTCACCGCCACCAGCACCAGAACGCCCGCCAGCACCGCCAGCAGATGCGTATAAAGCACACCTAAATTAAGCGCCATGCCAACCGAGATAAAGAACAGGCCGAGCAGCAAGCCTTTAAACGGCTCGATTGCGCTTTCCAGCTCGTGACGATATTCACTTTCCGCCAGCAGGATGCCCGCGATAAACGTGCCCAACGCCATCGACAGTCCAAGCGCGTCCATAAACAGCGCTGAACTCAACACCAGCAGCAGCGCGGCGGCGGTAAACACTTCGCGCACGCCGGAGGCGGCGATATAGCGGAAAATCGGCCGCAGCAGCAGCCGTCCGCCAATCAGCATGCCCGCGAACGCCAACACCTTCATGCCGATCTTCATCCAGTCGGTATGGCCGCTGTCGGCGCCTGCCAGCAGCGGCACCAGCGCCAGCGCCGGGATCACCGCCAAATCCTGAAACAACAGCACCGAAAAGCCGAGCTGACCCGCTTCGCTGCGGTTCATCCCTTTATCGCGCATCAGCTGTAAGGCCATCGCCGTAGAGGACATCGCCAATCCAATGCCGCCAATGGTCGCCGCCTGCCAGGAGAAGTCGGTCAGCAGCAACAGCCCGGCCAGCACCACCGCGCTGAAGATCACCTGCGCGGCGCCGACGCCGAAGATCGATCGCCGCAGCGCCCACAGCTTCGAGGGGTTTAGCTCCAGGCCGATCAGGAACATCAGGAACACCACGCCGAGCTCCGAAAAGTGCAGGATCTCATCGACGTCGCTGATAAAGCCCAGTCCCCACGGGCCGATGGCGATACCCGCCAGCAGGTAGCCCAACACCGCACCGATACCCAGGCGGGCGGCGATAGGCACCGCCACCACCGCGGCGAACAGATAAACCACGCCCGCCGTCAGTAAGGTTTGTCCTTCCATTTATGCGACTCCTGAGGGCAAAGGGGAAGAAAGCCACTCGCCGTAAGCCTGCGCATAGGTTTTCATCATCTCCGGCGGCTGACGGCGCGCCCAGTAGATCACCATCGGCGCCAGCCAGTGCATGCGGCACAGCTGTGCGGTCAGCTCGAAGGGACGCATGATTTCCGTCATCGGGTAGCGGTTAAGCCCGTCCTGATGATAGGCCGCCTCCGGCTCACCGGTCGTAACGACGCTGCGCCAGTATTTCCCTTCCAGCGCGTTGCCTTCCGGGCCGCTGGCGAAGCCGCGCGACAGCACGCGATCCAGCCACTCTTTCAGCAACGCCGGGCAACTATAGGTATAAAGGGGATGCTGAAAAACGATGATTTGATGCTCCCGCAGCAGCTGCTGTTCATGGTGAATATCGATAAAGAAATCAGGATAGTGCGCGTACAGATCGTGTACGGTAACGTGTGATAATTGCTGCGCCGGCTGCAGCAAGACCCGATTGGCTATCGAATCTTGTGATTCCGGATGGGCATACAGCAGCAAAACCTTAGGCGGCTGCGACATCTCTCCCCTCCAAATCGTCGTCATGATGCGGGTTTTCCGCTACCATGCACGACATAACGGAATCGGTGATTCCTGACTGATTATGATGACAATAAATTAACATATTCTGACAATACGGCGCTTATGATTGTATTCTCCTCGTTACAGATCCGACGTGGCACCCGCATACTGCTGGACAACGCCACCGCCACCATCAACCCAGGACAGAAAGTGGGACTGGTGGGTAAAAACGGCTGTGGTAAATCTACGCTGTTGGCGCTATTGAAAAATGAACTCAGCGCCGATGCAGGCAGCGTCACCTTCCCAGGAAACTGGTCTCTGGCGTGGGTTAATCAGGAAACCCCGGCGCTGTCGGTCGCCGCCATTGAGTATGTTATTGACGGCGATCGTGAATATCGTCAGCTGGAGTCCGAATTACAGCGCGCTAACGAAAAAAATGACGGCAACGCCATTGCGCTACTGCACGGCAAGCTGGACGCGATTCAGGCCTGGAGTATACAGGCGCGCGCCGCCAGCCTGCTTCACGGTTTGGGCTTTAGTCAGGAGCAGCTGCAGCGGCCGGTCAGCGACTTCTCCGGCGGCTGGCGCATGCGCTTGAACCTGGCGCAGGCGCTGATCTGCCGTTCCGACCTGTTGCTGCTCGACGAACCGACCAACCACCTCGATCTCGACGCCGTTATCTGGCTGGAGCGCTGGCTGAAAAGCTACAGCGGCACGCTGATCCTGATCTCCCACGACCGCGACTTTCTCGATCCGGTTGTGGACAAAATCCTGCATATCGAGCAGCAAAGCCTGTATGAATATACCGGCAACTACAGCTCGTTCGAGCAGCAGCGCGCCACCAGGCTTTCCCAGCAGCAGTCGCAGTTTGAGCAACAGCAGCGCAAAGTGGCGCACCTGCAAAGCTATATCGATCGCTTCCGCGCCAAGGCCAGCAAAGCTAAACAGGCGCAGAGCCGCATCAAAATGCTGGAGCGCATGGAGCTGATCTCGCCAGCGCACGTCGATAACCCCTTCAGCTTCAGCTTCCGCGCGCCGGAAAACCTGCCGAACCCGCTGCTGAATATGGAAAAGGTCTCCGCGGGCTATGGCGATCGTGTGATTCTCGATTCGATCAAGCTGAACCTGGTGCCGGGCTCGCGCATCGGTTTGCTGGGCCGCAACGGCGCTGGCAAATCGACGCTGATCAAGCTGCTGGCGGGCGAACTGGCGCCGCAAAAAGGGGAAATCGGCCTCGCCAAAGGGGTGCAGCTGGGCTATTTCGCACAGCATCAGCTGGAGTTTCTGCGCGCGGATGAATCGCCGTTGCAGCACCTGGCGCGTCAGGCGCCGAAACTGCCGGAACAGCAGCTGCGCGACTACCTTGGCGGTTTCGGCTTTCAGGGCGATAAGGTAGCGGAGGCGACCGAACGTTTCTCCGGTGGCGAGAAAGCGCGTCTGGTACTGGCGCTGATCGTCTGGCAGCGTCCGAACCTGCTGCTGCTTGATGAACCGACTAACCACCTCGATCTCGACATGCGCCAGGCGTTAACGGAAGCGCTGATCGATTTCGAAGGCGCGCTGGTGGTGGTGTCGCACGATCGTCATCTGCTGCGATCCACCACCGACGATCTTTATTTGGTGCATGACGGTAAGGTTGAAGCGTTCGCTGGCGACCTGGACGACTACCAGCAGTGGCTCAGCGATCTGCAAAAACAGCAGGCGCAGCAGGATGCCGAACCGAAACAGGATAACGGCAACAGCGCCCAGGCGCGTAAAGATCAGAAGCGACGCGATGCGGAGCTGCGCGCCCAAACGCAGCCGCTGCGCAAGCAGATCGAAAAGCTGGAAAAAGAGATGGAGAAGCTTAACGCTCAGCTGGCCGAGGCGGAAGCGAAGCTGGCCGACGCCGCTATTTACGATCAAAGCCGTAAAGCGGATCTGACCGCCGCATTGCAGCAGCAGGCGACGGCAAAATCTGCGCTGGAAGATTGTGAAATGGCCTGGCTTGATGCGCAGGAGCAGCTGGAAGCGATGCTCTCCGCCTGACCGCAAAAGCGATGACATTGGGCGGCGTCAGTAAAAGACGTCGCCGTATTTTTTCTTCGACCCTAGATAACCTTTACGCAACGCTGCTGGCTTTTTCAACACCCCTCGCCAACAACTTATTTCCATTCCGCTAACTCAATGCGTTTTGCATTTCAATTTCTTGATAAGCCGCCACAGCCTGATGCTTTTTTTACTTTCTGTTTCCTTGTGCTGCTGCTTTATAGTTTTTACTATTGCGTCCTGAATCAATCCGCCTGTTTTTTAACCCCAGGGTAAGCCGTGTCAGAGCATTCCATCAGCCCGCTGCAAAAGAACCTGACGGCTTTTTTGCTGCTGCTTTTCCTCACGCCTTTTGCCCATTTTTTATCACCCACGCTTTTTATCGCTGGTCAGCAGGTCTACCTCTGTTATCTTCCTTACGGGTTGGCGGTCGCGGCCATCTATATCTTTGGCCGCGCGGCGACGGCTCCGCTCTGTCTGGCTTTTTTCATTACCTTTCGTCTTCTTTTCGCCGCCTCGCTGCCGGCGCTGGCCTTCACGCTGGCGCTGCTGACGCCGATTCTCGTCTGCAGCTGGCTGGCGCGCCGATGGCTGGGCCGCCGGTGGCGCTATAATCCCGGACATCAGGGGATTGGCGTCAGGCTTTGCCTGATTAATACCCTGGCGCCGCTGTTTACCCTGCTGCTGCTAACGCTGTTTGCGCCCGCGGTAGGCTCGCTGCCGGGAACGCTCGACGGCTACTTCTCTTTAGAGTGGAATATGTTCAGCGTGCTGCGCCTGCAAAATCTGGCGCTTTCTGCCGTGCTGTTCACCATCTTTTTCTACTTTCCACTGCGAATGCTTGCTCATCCCCGCTACGCCCGCACCTTCTGCCGCCTCTGCTGGCGCAGCCTCAGCGCCAAAGGAAACCGCCTGCGCGCGCTGCTGTGGTGGGGGCTGATTATCCTGCTGCTGGCGCTGTTTTGTTCTTCTTTTCACTATTGGTTCATCTCCAGTTATCTGGTGCCGCTGGTATTCGTACTGTTTACCTGGGGGATAATGCGTTTTACGTCGCAGCTGGTCATCTGGCTTTGGTCGGCAAGCTGCCTGCTGCTAATGCATTACAATTTTGACGTGTTGCCGATCGGCTCTATCTTCTCCGTCACCTTTTTATCTTCCGCGCTGATCGCCTTTACCATCAGTCTGCTCTATATCGCCGCCAGCTACTGGCACAGCCGACGATTGCAACAGACTGCGCTCAGCCTGTCGCTCAGCGATCCTATCGTGCATCGTCCTAACCTGCGCGCCATGGCGAAAAAGCTTAAGCGGCAGCAGAGCGGCGTCCTTTGCTACCTCTATCTGCACCAGCTGAAACTGCTCGGCTGTCACTATGGTCTGTTGATGCACACTTACAGCAAACGCTGCATTATTGATGAGATCGCCACTCAGCTACGCGCAGGCGAAGGGGTCTATCAAATTACCGGCGACGGCCTGATGCTGCTGTTACAAGGCGACGATCTCCTCGAACGTCTGACGCAGCTGCGTGCGCGCCTGAAAAAGCGGCAAATTGTTTGGCACAACCAGCCGATCGACATCGATTACGCCTTTGCCGCCGGTCGGTTCACCGCTGAAGGGGCCAACCTCTACCATCTTGCCGCCCAGCTAAGCTATCTGGCGGAGCAGTCGCTGCTCAGCGGCGGCGTCACGCTGCTGGACAGCGATAACGCCCATCTGATTGGGGAATTCACCGAGCGGGTTGTGCTGCTGCAAAAAATTAAGCAGGCGCTGGCGCAGCGCGATATCAGCCTGTTTGCGCAGCCGATCGTCGCCTGTCAGGGCGAGCGCCGCTACTACGAGGTGCTGGCGCGTCTGCGCAGCGATGACGCCCTGATCATGCCCGACCGTTTTATGCCGCTGATAGCGGAATTTCACCTCAGCGTGGCGTTTGACAAGCTGGTGGTAGAAGAAACCGCCGCTTTTATTCACCGCCGCCGCCAGGCGAAATGCCCTCTACCCTGCATGGCGATTAATCTGCTGCCCGCCACTCTGACCGAGCCGGGTATCGCCAGGATACTGGTCGCGATCTTCCGCCGTTTCGATCTGCCGACGGAGACGGTGATTTTTGAGGTAACGGAAGCGCAGGCGCTAATGGACAACCCGCTGGCGGATGCGGCGATTGCAGCGCTGCGTCAGGCGGGATTCCGCATTGCGATTGATGATTTCGGCACCGGCTTCGCTAACTATGAGCGCGTTAAACGCCTCAGCGCCGATATCATCAAAATTGACGGTCTGTTTGTGAAGAACAGCCTCAACGACAAGCTTGATCGTATTATTATCAAATCTATCTGCGACATCGCCAGAGAAAAAGGCGTCTCCGTGGTGGCGGAATATGTGGAAACCGAGGCGCAAAGAGCGCTGCTGGGAAGTCTGGGCGTAGATTATATTCAGGGCTGGCTGACCGGCCAGCCAGCCCCGTTTGATGCGCTGCCGTAAGCGACGCGACGATCAGGACGCGCGGTAAAAAGGCTTATCGCCCAGCACCGTGGCGCGATGCATAATGCGTCTCGTCGGCAGGTAGTCGGCGTTGGCGTAATGCTGCGTCACCCGATTATCCCAGATAGCCACATCGTTAGCGCGCCAGCGCCAGCGCACCTGAAACTCCGGCTTAGTAATATGGGCAAACAGAAAGCCCAGCAGCGCATCGCTCTCTTTGGGCGCGAGGTCGACGATGCGCGTGGTAAAGCCCTCGTTCACAAACAGCGCCTGCTTGCCGCTAATGGGATGCGTGCGGACCACCGGATGCAGCAGCGGCGGATGGTTGGCCGCCGCCTGACGCCAGCGCGCATGATCTTCCGGCGTGGCGCGATGCTTATATTCCGGGAAGGATTTGGTGAAATCATGCTCCGCATTCAATCCGCTCAGCAGTGAGCGCAGCGGCAGCGACAGCGCCTCAAACGCGGCGATGCCGCTGGCCCACAGGGTGTCGCCGCCCTGCTCCGGCACCTGCTTCGCCGCCAGAATCGCGCCGGCGGGCGGCGTGGCGATAAAGGTGACATCGGTGTGCCAGTTATCGTTATCTGGCGGATTATCGTTGTGCGTGTCCAGCACGATAATTTCCTCTACGCCCTCCGCATGCGGATAAACCGGGTGAATATGCAGATCGCCGAAGCGCGCAGCCAGCGCCCGCTGCAGCTGCGGCGTGAGCGGCTGATCGCGCAGAAACAGCACCTGATGGCGGATCAGCGCATGCCAGAGCTGTTCAAACTGCCCATCGCTGAGCGGACGGGTAAGATCGAGGTTATCCACCTGAGCGCCGATATGCGGGCCCAGCGCGGTAATCGTCAGACGTTCGTTCATTGCTGTTCTCCATGCCAGGGCGTAAGCCGACGCTGTAACGTCCGCAGGCCCAGTTCTAAACCGAATGCGATTAACGCAATCACCAAAATGCCCGCCAGCACCACGTCAGTGGCGAGAAACTCGCCGGCAGACTGCACCATAAAACCGAGTCCGCGCGTGGCAGCGATCAGTTCGGCCGCCACCAGCGTTGACCAGCCGACGCCGAGACCGATGCGTATGCCGGTCAGAATCTCCGGCAGCGCGCCCGGCAGAATGACGAAGCGCAGCAGCTGCCAGCGGCTGGCGCCCAGCGACTGCGCCGCACGCAGGCGCACCTGCTGCGCGCTTTTCACGCCCTGCAACGTGGACAGCGTTACCGGGGCAAAAATCGCCAGATAAATCAGCAGGATCTTCGAGGTTTCGCCGATGCCGAACCAAATCACCATCAGCGGCAAATAGGCGAGCGGCGGCACCGGTCGGTAAAGCTCAATCAACGGATCGAGGATCCCGTGCGCCGTTTTGCTTAATCCCATCGCAATCCCGGTCGGCACGCCGATCGCCACCGCCACCAGCAGCGCCAGCAGAATACGGCCCAGGCTGGCGGCAAGGTGCTGCCACAGGGTCGCGTCCATAAAGCCCTGCGCGCTGGCGATGGTCAGCAGCTGACGCAGCACCTGCTGCGGCGGCGGCAGAAACAGCGGCGCAATCAACTGTAGCGCCGTTACCAGCCACCACAGCGCCAGCACCGCCAGCAAAGTCATCAGGCTAAGCGTCAGCCGGTGAGAGAAGGGCCAGCGCCAGCGTGAGCGCGGCTTTTCCCGTTTATCGATGGCCTGAATGCTCATGAGAACGCCTCGCGCTGTTGGAAGACCCGGCTGAGCACGTACTCGCGTCGGGCGATAAAAAGAGGATCGGATTTGATTGCGCGGCACGACTCGCCGGCGGCGAATCGGCGCCCAAAGTCCAGCGACAGCCGCTCGCTGACGCGGCCCGGCCCCGGCGTCAGCAGAATCAGCTCGCTGGCGAGGAACACCGCCTCTTCGATATCGTGGGTGATCAACAGGATCTGCTTGCCGCTGTCACGCCATAGCCGCAGCAGCAGCTCCTGCATCTGCTCGCGGGTAAAGGCGTCCAGCGCGCCGAAAGGCTCGTCCAGCAGCAGCAGCGCCGGATCGGCGGCCAGCGCCCGGGCGATGCCGACGCGCTGACGCATGCCGCCGGAAAGCTGCCAGATAAACCGTTTGCCGGTGCCTTCCAGCCCCACCTTCTTCAGCATCTTCTCCGCAATATGACGACGTGTTCCAGCGTCCATGCCCGCCAGCTGCAGGCCGAACGCAACGTTATCCAA
Organism: Mixta calida; assembly: GCF_002953215.1. Classification (NCBI taxonomy): domain Bacteria; kingdom Pseudomonadati; phylum Pseudomonadota; class Gammaproteobacteria; order Enterobacterales; family Erwiniaceae; genus Mixta; species Mixta calida. The sequence continues at coordinate 455,698 of NZ_CP026378.1, read as the reverse complement.
CACGTTGCGCCAGGGCAGCAGCCCTTCATGCTGGAACACCACGCCGCGCTCGGCGCCCGGCCCGGTTATCTTCTTGCCCGCCAGCGTAATCTGTCCCTCTTCCACCGGCAGAAAACCGGCGATCAAATTCAGCAGCGTGGTCTTGCCGCAGCCGGAAGGACCCAACACCACCGTCAGTTCGCCAGCGTTCAGCGCCAGGTTGATGTCATGCAGCGCGATCTGTCCGTGGTAGCGTGCGCTAAGATGTGAAATGGCCAGCATGGATCACCTCTTTTACTGTTTCGCCAGGGGACGAACAAAGCGGTCAGTGACGTAACCCCGGTAATCCGGCGCCACCTGCGCGACTTTGCCCTGCTCTTTCAGGAACTGGGCGGTATCGCTAATCGCCTTGCTTACCGGCTGGCCAAGCTGCGCGATCTGTTGGTCAACGTTCAGGTAGGTATTGCCTTCAACCAGCTCTGGCACCTGATCCACCGGCGCGCCGCTGAACCGAGAAAGCGTCTCCAGATGTTGCCGCTGCTGCAGCCACTGTTGCGGCTGCGCAAGATAGTCCTGCTGCGCCGCCAGCGTGCTGCGGGCGAAAGCAGTGACAATCTCCGGGTGCTGCGCGGCGAAATCCTTACGCACGACCCAGACATCCAGCGTCGGCGCGCCCCATTTGCCCACCTGCGCCGAATCGGTCAGCACGGCGCCGGTTTTCGCCAGTTCATTTACCGCCGGCGCCCAAACGTAAGCACCGTCAATCTCCCCGCGTTGCCAGGCGGCGATAATCGCCGGCGGCTGCAGATTGATGATTTGCAGTTGATTGGGCTTGATGCCCCAGTGCTTCAGCGCAGCCAGCAAGCTATAGTGAGTGGTGGAGATAAACGGCACCGCGATGCGTTTGCCGATCAGATCCTGCGGCGAGGTGATTTTTTTGTTCACCACCAGCGCTTCTGAGCTGCCAAGTTGCGAGGCAAGCAGGAAAACTTCGATAGGTAGTTGTTGACTGGCGGCGACCGCCAGCGGGCTCGATCCAATATTGCCGATCTGCACATCCCCGGAGGCCAGCGCGCGTACTACACTGGAGCCGCTGTCAAACTTGCGCCAGTCAACCTGGGCGCCGCTCTCTTTGGCGAAGGTGTTCTCCGCCTGAGCGATTTTCGCCGGCTCGGCGGACGTTTGCCAGGCGACGGTGACCTCAACGGCGCTCGCCTGTTCCATCAGCAGCAATAAAATGGCTGCTATTGCTAAAAACCGCGTGGTACTCATCATTTTGCGCTCCGCCTGCTGTTATTGTCGTAGTGACTCTGTTGTAACTGAGGCGCAGCCGCATGCTGAAGTAATTAAAAATTATGTTTAATCGCAAACAAACCTTAGAAAATATATCGATATATTTATCTGAAATAGGCAAAAGTAAAATTTATTGAATGATAAATGGTCCTGAATCAGCCAATGTATATAGCGACGTTTTTCAGTCTGTCTGTCGTTGATCTGTCCGAGGATTTTCCATGTCGATTGAGAAAGTTGCCCGTCTTGCTGGTGTATCGACCGCAACCGTTTCGCGGGTGCTGAACGGCTATGAAGGCGTTCGACCGGCTACCCGAGACCGCGTGCTGGCCGCCATCGCCGCCATTCAGTACCAGCCAAATTTGCTGGCGCGTCAGCTGCGCACGTCGCGGAGCCGTATGCTGTTAGTGCTGGTGTCCAATATCATTAACCCCTTCTGCTCGCGCGTGGTGCGCGGCATTGAAGCGGAAGCGGAAGCGCACGGCTACCATATTTTATTATGCAATTCTGATTCTCAGACCCAGCGTGAATCCGCTTATTTGACGCTGCTCAGCGGCAAAGTCGTCGACGGCGTGATCACCATGGACGCCGTCAGCAATTTGCCCGGCCTGCGACAGATGATCGGTGACTCACCGTGGGTGCAGTGCGCCGAAGGCAATCCAGAGAGCGAAGGCTCCTCCGTTACGATCGATAATCAGCAGGCGGCGCGCGAGGCGATCGCGCATCTGACGCAGCGCGGACGGCAGCGGATCGCCATGATTAACGGCGATCCGCGCTATCTCTATGCGCAGCAGCGCGAGAAAGGCTATCGCGCGGCGCTGGCGGAGCGGAATGTAAAGTGGGCCGCCGTAGAGTATGCTAACGAAGTAGAGTGCGAGGCGGGCTATGCGGCGATGGAGCGCCTGCTGGCGCGTGGGCAGCGGCCTGACGCGGTGTTCGCCGTATCGGACGTGTTGGCCGTTGGCGCGATTCACTGCGCCCGTCAACACCAGCTGCGCATCCCGGAAGATATCGCCATGCTGGGCTTTGACGGGCTGCCGTGGAGCGCCATGCTGTCGCCGCCGCTCAGCACGCTGGAACAGCCCATGCATCAACTGGGGGTGCGCAGCGTGCAGCTACTGCTGCAACGTATCAAAGATCCGCACGCCCCCCATGTGCATGAGCAGCTGAACTGCAAACTGGTGGAGCGCGCCTCCAGTTGATTAATGCCAGATTAACAGAACGCAGGCGGCCGTCAGCGCACCCATGGAAAGGTTAAAAATTTTCCAGGCGCGGCGGCTACGTAGCAGGCGCCCAATCAACGTGCCGAAGCCCAGCCAGATAATCCCTGCGACCAGGTTGACCAGCGCCATGCCGATGCTGATCGCCACCACCGATCCCCGATAGGCCTCGCCCGCCAGACTAAAGCTGGCGACAGCGCCCAACGCCATCAGCCAGGCTTTCGGATTCACCAGCTGCAAAATGCCGCCCTGCCAGAACGGCATCGGGCGCGAGGGCGCGTCGCCCATCTCCAACTTTTCATAAGCGGCGGTGGCGATTTTCCACGCCAGCCACAGCAGATAGAGGCTGCCGGCGATTTTCAGAAACAGGTGCAGAGAAGGATACAGCAGGATCAGACTGCCGACGCCGAAGGCGACCAGCAGCAGCATCAGCTGCATGCCGAGCATAATGCCGATCATTAGCGGCATGGAACGTAAAAAACCAAAATTGGCGCCAGCGGTGGTCAGTAACATATTATTCGGGCCTGGTGTAATCGCGGCGACCCAAAGAAAGCCCAACATCGATAAAAACAGACTCAGTTCCATGTAGCGGATATCCCTCATCCTGTAAAATTGCTAACCTGTCGAAGCTATCAGCGAGCCCGGTATCCTACAAGCCTTAGATGATGAAATTAAATCACGTACGTGAGTATTCCTTTATCCCAATGAAAGGGCTGCATAATCCCCATTTGCAGACGGTGTTGCCACGCTTGTTTCGCCGTCGCATTCACCTCAAGCCGCACTGGCAGCGTCTCGATCTGCCGGACGGGGATTTCCTCGATCTCGCCTGGAGCGAAGATCCATCGCAGGCGCGCCATAAGCCGCGCGTGGTGCTGTTTCACGGTCTGGAAGGCAACTTCAACAGCCCTTATGCGCACGGTCTGCTGCAGGCGTGGCGTCAGCGCGGCTGGCTGGGGGTAGTGATGCATTTTCGCGGCTGTAGCGGCGTGCCGAACCGCATGGGCCGCATCTACCACTCCGGCGAAACCGGCGACGCCAGCTACTTTTTACAGTGGCTGCGCGACACGTTCGGCGACGCGCCGACGGCGGCGGTCGGCGTCTCGCTGGGCGGCAATATGCTCGCCTGTCTGATGGGCGAACAGGGCGACGTCTGCCTGCTGGATGCGGGCGTGGTGGTCTCCGCGCCGCTGATGCTGGAGCCATGCAGCGCCAGGCTGGAGCAGGGTTTCTCCCGCGTCTACCAGCGCTACCTGCTGGGCCAGCTCAAGCTTAACGCGCGTCGCAAACTGCAGGCCTGGCCCGGCACGCTGCCGATAGACCTGCCGCAGCTGAACGCGCTAAAACGGCTGCGCGATTTTGATGACGCCATCACCGCGCGCGCCCACGGGTTTATCGACGCCGTTGATTACTACCGCCGCGCCAGCGCTATGCCGCTGTTGCCCAACGTGCGTAAACCGCTGCTCATTATTCATGCGAAAGACGATCCCTTTATGACTGACGAGGTGATCCCCGATCTGACGCAGTTACCTGCTAACATTGAATATCAACTGACAGAACATGGCGGCCACGTTGGTTTTGTCGCCGGTACGCTGCGCCATCCGCAAATGTGGCTGGAACAGCGCATTCCCCAATGGCTTTCACCTTATCTGGATAACTAAGCTGTGATGATTCCCTGGCAAGATCTGGCGCCGGAAACGCTGGATAATCTGATTGAAGCCTTCGTGCTGCGCGAAGGCACCGACTATGGCGAGCAGGAGCGTTCGCTGGCGGAGAAGGTAGAAGATGTTCGTCGCCAGATAAAAAGCGGCGAAGCGGTGCTGGTCTGGTCGGAACTGCATGAAACGGTGAACATTATGCCGCGCGGACAGTTCCGCGGCTAAGCATCGGCATCTCAGCGCTGTGCGCCGCATCACACTATTCGCTTTCTGCGCCGCGCGTGCGGTGATGACACTTCCGGGCTAAACGTGATAACAATGCTCATTGCCCGATTTAACCCAGAGAGTGTCTATGTCAGCCAGACATCCGATTATTGCGGTGACCGGCTCCAGCGGAGCGGGAACCACCACTACCAGCCTTGCCTTTCGCAAAATTTTTCAGCAGCTGAACCTGCACGCCGCGGAGCTGGAAGGCGACAGCTTTCACCGCTATACGCGGCCGGAAATGGATATGGCGATCCGTAAAGCGCGCGACTCAGGACGTCATATCAGCTACTTCGGCCCGGAAGCGAACGATTTCGGCCTGCTGGAGCAGACCTTCGTCGAATATGGCGAAAGCGGCCGCGGCCAGTCGCGTAAATATCTGCATACCTACGATGAAGCGGTGCCGTGGAACCAGGTGCCCGGTACCTTTACCCCCTGGCAGCCGCTGCCGGAGCCGACGGACATTCTGTTTTATGAGGGGCTGCACGGCGGCGTCGTGACCCAGCAGCACAACGTGGCGGAAAAGGTCGATCTGCTGGTCGGCGTCGTGCCGATCGTCAACCTCGAATGGATTCAGAAACTGGTGCGCGACACCAGCGAGCGTGGCCATTCGCGCGAGGCGGTGATGGATTCGGTGGTGCGTTCGATGGAGGATTACATCAACTACATCACACCGCAGTTCTCGCGCACCCATATCAACTTCCAGCGCGTACCGACGGTGGACACCTCTAATCCGTTTGCCGCGCGCGCCATTCCTTCGCTGGATGAAAGTTTTGTCGTGATTCATTTCCGCGGGCTGGAGGATATCGACTTCCCCTATCTGCTGGCGATGTTGCAAGGCTCGTTTATTTCGCACATCAATACGCTGGTGGTGCCGGGCGGCAAAATGGGGCTGGCGATGGAGCTGATTATGCTGCCGCTGGTGAAACGGCTGATCGAAGGGAAAGAGATCGTTTAACTGACCCTGTCAGGGCGTTTCGATTCGCTCATAGCTGTGGGTAATGGCGACGCTTTTGCCCAGCATCATCGCTACGGTGCAATACTTTTCGGCGGAGAGTGTGACAGCGCGCGCTACCGCCTTATCGCTCAGGCCGCTGCCGCTGACGATAAAATGCAGGTTGATATGGGTAAAAACGCGCGGCTCCTCCTCGGCGCGCTCCGAAGTCAATCTGACCTCGCAGTCGCTTACCGCGTGACGCCCCTTTTGCAAAATAGAGACAACATCGACGGCGCTGCAACCGCCGGCCGCCAGCAAAATCATCTCCATTGGACTTGGCGATTTATCGCCGGAATTGCCATCCATCAGAATCTGATGGCCAGAGGCGGACTCGCCCATAAAGGTCAGCCCTTCTACCCATTTTACGCGTGCCTGCATATTCACCGTTCTCCGGATAATTCAGCTCATTGCCAGCCTACGCTTTCAATGACTAAACGGCAATTGTCCGATTCACCTCAAGCTGAAGCGAGACAACAGGAGACAGTAAGATAAAGCTGTGCTACAAACAAAGCTGTAATATTTTCGTTCTAAGAAACGAATACGGGACTCTTTCACGCCTGGGCGCGCCAAATTTTCCCGAATAAATTTCCAGCAGGAAACGCCAGAAGATTTTAACGCCTGACAGGGAAAACTGCCCCCTGTATTTAGGGCACGATTACAACAGAGGATAACAGCGAATGGTTCTCGGCAAACCGCAAACAGACCCTACTCTCGAATGGTTCCTGTCACATTGCCATATTCATAAGTATCCATCGAAAAGCACATTGATTCACCAGGGTGAAAAGGCCGAAACGCTCTATTACATCGTAAAAGGTGCGGTCGCGGTGCTGATTAAGGATGAAGAAGGCAAAGAGATGATCCTCTCCTACCTCAACCAGGGTGATTTCATTGGCGAGCTTGGCCTGTTCGAAGAAGGCCAGGAGCGCAGCGCATGGGTGCGGGCGAAAACCGCCTGTGAAGTGGCTGAAATTTCTTATAAGAAGTTCCGTCAGTTGATTCAGGTGAACCCTGATATTCTGATGCGTCTCTCCGCTCAGATGGCACGTCGCCTGCAGGTTACGTCAGAGAAAGTGGGCAATTTAGCTTTCCTGGACGTTACGGGCCGCATCGCGCAGACGCTGCTCAACCTGGCAAAACAGCCTGACGCCATGACCCACCCCGACGGGATGCAGATCAAAATCACCCGTCAGGAAATCGGCCAGATCGTTGGCTGTTCGCGTGAAACGGTCGGTCGTATTTTGAAAATGCTGGAAGATCAAAACCTGATCTCCGCTCACGGTAAAACGATTGTCGTCTACGGCACACGTTAAGCTTATTTAAACGCACGGCGTGATGCCCCCGCATCACGCCGTGTTTATTTTTGTGATGTGGCGATGTGGCGATGTGGCGGAGAATTATCTACCATCCTGAAGTGAACTACGCACTGCGTCAGACGCTGGTGCTCTGTTTACCGGTGGCCGTCGGCTGGCTGCTGGGGGATTTGCAAAAAGGATTGCTGTTTTCGCTGGTGCCCGCCTGCTGCAACATCGCCGGTCTGGATACGCCGCATAAACGCTTCTTTAAGCGGCTGATCGTCGGCGGTTCGCTGTTCGCGCTCAGCAGCCTTCTCGTTCAGTGGCTCTCGCTGCAACAGGTGCCGCTGCCCGCCACGCTGTTCGTCATGGCGCTGCTGCTGGGAGTCACCGGTGAAATCGGCCCGCTGCACGCGCGTCTTTTGCCCGCCTCGCTGATCGCCGCGATTTTTACCCTCGGACTGGTAGGACGTATGCCCCTTTGGGCGCCGCCGCTGCTCTATATCGGCGGCACCTTCTGGTACGGCCTGTTCAACTGGTTCTGGTTCCGCCTGTGGAAAGAACAGCCGCTGCGTGAAAGCCTCAGCCTCCTTTATCGCGAGCTGGCCGACTACTGCGAAGCGAAATATACCCTGCTGACCCAGCTTTCCGACCCTGAAAAGGCGCTGCCGCCGCTGCTGGCGCGCCAGCAAAAAGCGGTCGATCTGATCAATACCTGTTATCAGCAGATGCATATGCTGGCGGCCAACCGCGACCATAGCCACCAGCGCCTGACGCGCGCCTTTCAGGTAGCGCTCGATTTGCAGGAGCATATCGCCGTCAGCCTGCATCAGCCGGAAGAGGTGCAGAAGCTGGTGGAGCGAAGCCATGCGGAAGCGGTAATCCGCTGGAATGCGCAGACCATCGCCGCGCGCCTGCGCGAGCTGGGGGACGACATGCTCTATCATCGCCTGCCGTCACGTTTCAGCATGGAAAAGCCGCTGCTGGGGCTGGAAAAAATCGCCCGGCAACATCCAGAAAATCCGGTCGGCCATTTCTGCTACTACCACTTCAGCCGTATTGCGCGCGTGTTGCGCACGCAGCGCCCGCTTTATCGTCGCGATTTAATGGCGGATCGCCAACGTCGACTGCCGCTGCTGGCGGCGCTGCGCAGCTATCTGTCGCTAAAATCAGCCGCGCTGCGCACCGCGGCGCGCTTTGCGGTGATGCTGGTGTTCGGCAGCGCCTTAGCGCTCGCCTTTAACGTGCCGAAACCGTGGTGGATTTTAATGACTATCATGTTCGTCAGTCAGAACGGCTACAGCGCCACGCGCGTGCGCATCCAGCACCGCGCCGCCGGTACGCTGGCCGGGCTGGCCATCGCCGCCGCCACCCTGCGCTTTTCGGTGCCGGAATCGGTCGTACTGCTGGTGATGTTGGCGATTACCCTAATCAGCTACCTGTTTATTCGCAAATATTACGGCTGGGCGACCATCGGCTTTACCGTCACCGCCGTTTACTCGTTGCAGCTGCTGGCGTTAAACGGCGCGCAGTTCCTGCTGCCGCGCCTGATGGATACGCTGATGGGCTGCTGCATCGCCTTCGGCGGCATGATCTGGCTGTGGCCGCAGTGGCAAAGCGGCCTGCTGCGCCAGAATGCTCACGATGCGCTGGAGGCCGATCAAGAGGCGCTGCGTATGCTGTTAGGCAACGAGCCGTCACCGCAGAAGCTCGCCTGGCAACGGGTCGCCGTCAATCAGGCGCACAATGCGCTGTTCAACTCGTTGAATCAGGCTATGCAGGAACCGGCGTTTAATACCCGCTACCTGAACGATATGAAACTTTGGGTGACCCACAGTCAGTTTATCGTCGAGCATATCAACGCCATGACCATTCTGGCGCGGGAACACACCATGCTGCCGCCGGATCTGGCGCAGCGCTATCTGCAATCCTGTGAGATTGCGCTCCAGCGCTGCCAGCAACGGCTGGAGTATGACGGACCGGGCCAGGAGAGCAATATTCTGGAAAGTCAGGGCGGCGAGCCGGAAGGCGCGGTGACGATTATGGAACGTCACGTGAAACGCATCCTTGAACACCTTTCAGTGATGCACACCATCTCCTCTCTCGCCTGGAGCCAGCGGCCGCGCCACGGCAAATGGCTGGCGCGTCGCCTGCGTAAAGGGTAAAAAAAGCGCCTCCGCAGAGGCGCTTACCTAACGTATAAGCTTCAGGGCGCGACCTTTAATCGACATGCGCAGACAAGGCGTTCTGCCGGGACGCAGGCTTTACGCCGGGCGCTTCCTTAACAAGGCCATTCAAGCGGCATTCAGCGCCTTTTCCGCCGCACGGGCGAAGCGCGCCATGCCATCGCCGATATCCGCCAGCGGGATCACCAGCGACGGGGCGAAGCGAATAACCTCGGTGCCTGCGGTCAACACCATTACGCCTTCTTCCGCCGCCGCATGCAGAATATCGCGCGCCTTGCCTTTATGCTGCGGCTTCAGCTGCGCGCCGATCAGCAGCCCTTTGCCGCGAATCTCGCTAAACAGATCCAGCTTCGCGTTGATCGCTTCCAGCGCCTCGATAAAGCGCTGACGACGTGCGGTTACGCCCTCCAGCACCTGTGGCGTGTTAATAATATCCAGCGCCGCTTCCGCCACTGCGCAGGCAAGCGGGTTGCCGCCGTAGGTGGTGCCATGAACGCCCGGCGCCATCGCCGAGGCGATTTTATCGGTGGTCAGCATGGCGCTGACCGGGAAGCCGCCGCCCAGCGCCTTCGCTGTAGTGAGGATGTCGGGCTGTATGCCGTAGTGCTGATAGGCGAACAGCTTGCCGCTGCGTCCCATGCCGCTCTGTACCTCATCCAACACCAGCAGCGCCTGATGCTCGTCGCACAGCTGACGCAGCCCCTGCATAAAGGCTGCGGTCGCGGGCGTTACGCCGCCTTCGCCCTGAATCGGCTCCACTACGATGGCGCAGGTATGATCGTCAATCACCGCCTTCACCGCCTCAAGATCGTTAAAGGGAACGTGAACGATATCGGCGGGTTTTGGACCAAAGCCGTCGGAATATTTAGGCTGGCCGCCGACGGAAACGGTAAACAGCGTGCGGCCATGGAAGGCATTATGGAAAGCGATAATCTTACTTTTGTAGGGGCTGTGGCGCGTCGCCGCATAGTAGCGCGCCAGCTTGAAGGCGGCCTCGTTCGCTTCGGCGCCGGAGTTAGCAAAGAATACACGTTCGGCGAAGGTAGCGGCGATCAGCTTGCTGGCAAGTCGCAGCGCTGGCTCGTTGGTAAACACGTTGCTGGTATGCCACAGCGTTTCACCCTGCGTTTTCAGCGCCTCTACCAGCGCAGGATGACAGTGACCCAGCGCGGTCACCGCGATGCCGCCGGAAAAATCGATATACTCTTTCCCCTGCTGATCCCATACTCGGCTGCCCTTTCCTTTCACCGGCACAAACTGCGCTGGTGCATAAACAGGCAAAATCACTTTATCAAACGTATCCCGCGTTACCGCCATTTTTTCCGCTGCCATTCCCTACCTCGTCTGCTTACACATAACCATTGAGTGAAAAAATAATCAATAAATATGCATAATAAGTCAAACAAATTCGTGCAGCGCTTATAGGTTGGGCCGACGGCGCAGAAAATTCGCCAACAGTTCATGCCCCTGCTGGCTCAGAATACTCTCCGGATGAAACTGCACGCCCTCTACATCCAGCGTCTTATGCCGCAGGCCCATAATCTCATCAGGCTCGCCGTCGCGCAGGCTCCAGGCGGTTACCTCCAGCGTCTCCGGCAGCGTCTCTTTTTCCACAATCAGCGAATGGTAGCGGGTTACGGTTAACGGCTGCGCCAGCCCGGCAAAAACGCCGCGCTGCTGGTGCGCGATAGCGGACGTTTTACCGTGCATCACCTGACGGGCGCGCACCACGCGCGCGCCGAACACCTGCGCCAGCGCCTGATGCCCAAGACAAACGCCCAGTACCGGCAGCTTGCCGGCAAAAGCGCGAATAGCGTCAAGGGAGATGCCTGATTCGTCAGGCGTACAGGGGCCGGGGGAGATAACCAGGTGGGTCAGCGGCAACGACTGCATCTCCGCCAGGGCGATTTCATCATTGCGGCGCACCAGTACTTCCGCATCCAGCTCGCAGAAGTACTGATACAGGTTCCAGGTGAAAGAGTCGTAATTATCGATAAGCAGCAGCATGTTTGCTCCGGGCTGAACCAAAACGCCGCTATTCTACGCGCTTACTCCGGCTCGCTCACTACGTTGGCGAAGATATTGATTAGCCCGTCCAGATCGCCGCGCACGCTCTCTTCATTGGCTTTAAGCCAGGCGTCGCGTTCAGTCTTGCTCCAGTCGATATCGTAGCCGGCGTGAATAATCAGCTGCTCGAAGAAAAGACGCTGCGCGCGGCCGTTGCCGTCGCGAAACGGATGCAGCATATTGATTTCACAGTAGTAGTGCGCCAGCCGCGCCACGAACTGCTCGAAAGGCAGATCGGCCAGGCCGTTCTCCTCCTCCAGCGCATCCATCAGCGCGTTGCCTTCTTTCTCAATATATTCAAAGTGGCAGAAAGGCGTGTCGCCGAGGTAAAGATCGATTTCGCGGATCTCGCCCGCCCATTCATAAAGATCCTGAAACAGGGTGCGGTGGATGGCGCAAAGATAAGGGAAGCCCAGATTACGCGGTCCCAGTTCGATGGTCGCGGCGCGTAGCGAGGTAAATGCCACCTCCGCTTTTTGTAACTGGGCGGCGTCATGAATATCCAGCCGGTTGCGCAGCACATCGTCGTTTTGCCAGTAGTAGGGATCGCGCCCGTTCATTGCGTTAGCCGCCATATTGCCTCCGTAGCGCCTGCAAGCGCTCGCCGGCCTGTTCGGCATCCAGCGTTACTTCGATAAACGATAAGCCTTCCAGTTTGCTACTGGCCAGAAAGTTGGCGTTGCGCCGCCGTTGCCACAGCGTCGCCTTCTGCTTTTCGGTCAGTTTTGTTGGCATACTGCCTCCGGTCAGGGAATGAATGACCTAAGTATAAGCAGCAAAACGCCGGTCTGCTGACGGGAGGAGGTAGCCGCCGCAGACGCGACGGCTTAATGCTTACGGCAGGACTTTCGCGGAGAGGATCACAACCGGCTTGCTGGGAACATTTTGATAAGGGCCGATATTTTTAGTCGGCACCTGAGAAATCTTGTCGGCGACCTCCATGCCTTTTACCACTTTGCCGAAGACGGCATAGCCAAAGTCGCGCTGACCGTGGTCGAGGAAGGCGTTGTCGGTGACGTTAATAAAGAACTGGCTGGTGGCGCTGTCTTTCTCAGCGGTGCGCGCCATGGCGATAGTACCGCGCGTATTACGCAGGCCGTTGTCCGCTTCGTTTTTAATCGGCGCGTTAACAGGTTTCTGCTGCATATCAGTGGTGAAGCCGCCGCCCTGGATCATAAAGCCGGGGATCACGCGATGAAAAGTCGTATTGTTGTAAAAGCCGCTGTTGACGTAATCAACAAAATTCTTAACCGACACCGGTGCTTTCTGGTTATTCAGTTCAAGTTCGATATTACCGGCGGAGGTGGTCAGGAGGACGTGCGTATCGCCCTGCGCAGCAAAACCAGGAGCGGAAAAAGTGGACAGCGCGAAGAGTGCCGCGACCGCTGTCAAAGTACGTTTCACCATGAATGATTCCTTACTGAGGCCACAAAATCAAAACGAAATTGATTGTAAAGAGCATGTTGAGCAAGAGCCAGCGTTTTACCTTTATTTACTTAATGCGACGTGCTACGCAAACGTTAACGTCTGCCCGTTAAAGGGTGATTCACATCACAGTATTGATGAAATGAATAAAGGTAATTTCATCGTTAGTTTGATCGCGGATGAAATTTCTTTACACTTCCCGTCGACTACTCCCTGTGCTGTTTCAGACAGGCTCCCTTAGGCTCAAGGTTCCCCAACTATGACAAATCGTAACCGCATTGGACTGACGTGGATCAGTTTCTTTTCCTATGCGCTCACCGGCGCACTGGTCATTGTCACCGGGATGGTTTTAGGCGATATCGCTAACTATTTCCAGCTTCCGGTTTCTGAAATGAGCAATACCTTCACCTTCCTCAATACCGGTATCCTGGTTGCGGTATTCCTTAATGCCTGGCTGATGGAGATCGTGCCGCTGAAGCGTCAGCTGATCTTCGGCTTCGTGCTGATGTTGCTGGCGGTGCTGGGCCTGATGACCAGCCACAGCCTGGCGGTGTTCTCTGTCTGTATGTTCGTGCTGGGCGTAGTAAGCGGCATTACCATGTCGATCGGCACCTTCCTGATCACCCATATTTATGAAGGTCGTCAGCGCGGATCGCGTCTGCTGTTTACCGACTCCTTCTTCAGCATGGCCGGTACGGTTTTCCCGGTGATTGCCGGCATGCTGCTGGCGCGCCATTTGCCGTGGTACTGGGTTTATGTCTGCATTGGCGTCATTTATCTGGCGATTTTCCTGCTGACGCTGACCGTTGAATTCCCGGTTCTGGGCAAAAAACAGCATGACGCGCAGCCGGTCGCCAAAGAGAAATGGGGCGTGGGCGTACTGCTGCTTTCTATCGCCGCGCTCTGCTATATCCTGGGCCAGCTGGGCTTTATCTCCTGGGTGCCGGAATACGCCACTAAATCCATGGGCATGGATATCAGCGCCGCCGGTCAGCTGGTAGGCAACTTCTGGACCTCTTATATGATCGGCATGTGGGCGTTCAGCTTCATCCTGCGCTTCTTCGATCTGCAACGTATTCTGATGGTGCTGGCGGCGCTGGCGACCCTGCTAATGTACTGGTTCGTTAGCAGCACCGAACCGGGCATGCTGAAGTGGATCATTATCGGCCTGGGCTTCTTCTCCAGCGCGATTTACACCACTATCATCACTCTCGGCTCGCAGCAGACGAAAGTCTCTTCGCCGAAGCTGGTGAACTTTATCCTGACCTGCGGCACCGTCGGCACCATGCTGACTTTCGTGGTGACCGGCCCTATCGTGGCGAAAGGCGGCGCGCACGCGGCGCTGGCGACCGCAAACGGCCTCTACGCCGTGGTGTTTGTTATGTGTCTGCTGCTGGGCTTTGTCTCTAAGCATCGTCAGAACGGCCACGCCGGGCATTAATCTCTTTGGGCGAAACCGATCGGTTTCGCCCGTTCTCTATCTCTGCCGCTTAAAATCGACGTCTTCCGCCTCCGGCAGCCAGATCTGCGTCCGCGCCGGTTCGGTGGCGGCAATCACCTTTCCCTGACGCACGGAATAGCGCGCCGTCACCTGACGCCGCACCGCATCGAAGCCGCTTTCCGCTGGCAGGATAATCAGGTTCGCGCCGTTGCCGACCTGAATACCGTAATCATCCAGCTGTAACGTTTTCGCGCTGTGGTGCGTCACCAGATTCAGGCCATTATCGATCTGCTCATAACCCATCAGCTGACAGACATGCAGCCCCATATGCAGCACCTGCAGCATGCTGGCGGTGCCGAGCGGATACCAGGGATCGAACACGTCGTCATGACCGAAGCAGACATTAATGCCCGCCTCCAGCATCTCTTTGACTCGCGTCACGCCACGCCGCTTCGGATAGTCGTCAAAACGCCCCTGCAGATGAATATTGACCAGCGGATTAGCGACGAAATTAATGCCGGAGAGCTTCAACAGCCGAAACAGACGCGACGTATAGGCGCCGTTATAAGAGTGCATCGCGGTGGTATGGCTGGCGGTCACGCGCGCGCCCATCTTTTCCCTGTGCGCCAGCGCCGCCACGGTTTCCACAAATCGCGACTGCTCATCGTCGATTTCATCGCAGTGCACATCAACCTGACGCTGATACTTCTGCGCCAGCGCGAAGGCGATATGCAGCGATTCTACGCCATATTCGCGGGTAAACTCGTAGTGCGGAATGGCGCCCACCACGTCCGCGCCCAGCCGCAGCGCCTCTTCCAACAGCGCCGCGCCGTCGGGATAAGAGAGAATACCCTCCTGCGGAAAAGCGACCAGCTGCAGCGTGATCCAGGGCGCCATCTCCTGCTTCAGCGCCAGCAGCGCCCGCAGCGCGGTCAGGCTGGGATCGGAGACGTCCACGTGAGTGCGCACATATTGCACGCCCTGCGCAACCTGCCACTTCAGGGTTTGCGTCGCGCGGCGCTTCACATCCTCAACGGTCAGCTGCGCCTTGCGTTCGGCCCAGCGCTCGATGCCCTCAAACAGCGTGCCCGACTGGTTCCATGAAGGCTCTCCGGCGGTCTGCGTCGTGTCCAGATGGATATGCGGCTCGACAAAGGGCGGCCAGGCGATGCCGCCTTCCGCGTCCAGCGCCGTTTCACTCGCTTCAAAACGCGCAGGCTGCGGCACTATCTGAGCAATCTTGCCGTCGGCGATGGCAATTTGCCACAGGCCGTCGCGACCCGGCAAACGCAGGCGGTTTATGCTGCGCAGTTCACTAACTGCCATATCGGGCTCCTTAGTATTAGAACGCTGAAATCAGGCTAACACGATTTAGCGCAGCGGGATAAAGTTGCGCTTTACGCTAAGTTGCGGATAATAACTGGATTAATAAAATACTCCTGAAATCAATAGCATACTACTAAAGGAGTATTTTGCTGCTCAATTGATGCACATCAATAAGCTTGCTAACAATCGCGCTATTGTTGCCCCAATTAGATCAAATTTGAGGCAAAAATGAGCATTGTCAAACTCGCCATCATTGGTAATGGCATGGTTGGCCACCGCTTCATTGAGGAACTGATCGATAAAGCCGAACCGGGCCAGTTCGACATTACCGTCTTCTGTGAAGAACCGCGTGTGGCTTACGACCGCGTCCATCTTTCCGCATACTTCTCTCACCATACCGCTGAAGAACTTTCGCTGGTACGTGAAGGCTATTATGAAAAACATGGCGTTCGTGTACTGCTTGGCGAGCGGGCGATCACCCTTAACCGCAAGGAAAAGGTGATCCACTCCAGCAGCGGCCGCGCCGTGCAGTATGACAAACTGATCCTCGCCACCGGCTCCTGGCCGTGGATCCCGCCGATTAAAGGCTCCGACGGCCCGGACTGTTTCGTCTATCGCACCATCGAAGATCTGAACGCGATTGAAGAGTGCGCGCGCCGCAGCAAAAGCGGCGCGGTGATCGGCGGCGGCCTGCTGGGTCTGGAAGCGGCGGGCGCGCTGAAAAACCTTGGCGTGGAAACCCACGTCATCGAGTTCGCGCCGGTATTGATGGCTGAACAGCTCGACGTACAGGGCGGCAACCAGCTGCGCCAGAAAATCGAGCAGATGGGCGTGCGGGTTCACACCAGCAAAAATACGCAGAATATCGCTCACCATGCGGCAGGCAAAACGCTGGAATTCGCCGATGGCACCAGCCTCGACGTCGATTTCATCGTCTTCTCCACCGGCATCCGCGCGCAGGACAAGCTGGCGCGCCAGTGCGATCTGCCGGTAGGGCCGCGCGGCGGCATCCAGATTAATGATTTCTGCCAGAGCGCCGACCCGGACATCTACGCTATTGGCGAATGCGCCGCCTGGAACGAGAAAATCTTCGGCCTGGTGGCGCCGGGCTACAAAATGGCGCAGGTCGCCAGCGATCATCTGTTGGGCCGCGCCAACCGGTTCAGCGGGGCGGACATGAGCGCCAAGCTGAAGCTGCTGGGCGTGGACGTCGGCGGCATCGGCGACGCGCACGGTCGCACGCCGGGCGCGCGCAGCTACGTTTACCTGAATGAGCAGACCGGCGTCTACAAACGTTTGGTGGTCAGCCCCGATAACCAGTATCTGCTGGGCGCGGTGCTGGTCGGCGACACCAGCGACTATGGTCAACTGCTGCAACTGATGCTGAACCAGATTAAACTGCCGGAGCATCCCGACAGCCTGATTCTGCCTTCCCATGCGGGCGGCGAAAAACCGGCGCTGGGCGTCGAATCGCTGCCGGACAGCGCGCAGATCTGTTCCTGCTTCGACGTATCGAAAGGCGATATCATTCAGGCCGTGGCCAAAGGCTGCCACACCGTCGCCGCCATTAAAACTGAAACCCGCGCTGGCACCGGCTGTGGCGGCTGCGTCCCGCTGATCACGCAGGTGCTGAACGCCGAGCTGAGCCGCCAGGGCATTGAAGTCAACAACCACCTGTGCGAGCACTTCGCCTGGTCGCGTCAGGAGCTTTATCATCTGATCCGCGTGGAAGGCATTAAGAGTTTCGACGAGCTGTTGAGCAAATATGGTCAGGGCTACGGCTGCGAAGTCTGTAAACCGACCGTGGGCTCCCTGCTCGCCTCCTGCTGGAACGACTATGTGCTGGAACCGCAGCATACGCCGTTGCAGGACAGCAACGACAACTTCCTCGGCAATATCCAGAAAGACGGCACCTATTCGGTTATTCCGCGCTCCGCCGGCGGCGAGATCAGCCCCGAAGGACTGGTGGCTATCGGAAAAATCGCGCGTCAGTATAACCTCTACACCAAAATCACCGGCTCGCAGCGCATCGGCCTGTTCGGCGCGCAGAAAGATGACCTGCCGGCCATCTGGAGCCAGCTGATCGAAGCGGGCTTTGAAACCGGCCACGCCTACGCTAAGGCGCTGCGCATGGCGAAAACCTGTATCGGTAGCACCTGGTGCCGCTACGGCGTCGGCGACAGCCTCGGCTTCGGCATCGAGCTGGAAAACCGTTATAAGGGCATCCGCACGCCGCACAAAATGAAATTCGGCGTCTCCGGCTGTACGCGCGAATGCGCGGAGGCGCAGGGTAAAGATGTCGGCATTATCGCTACCGATAAAGGCTGGAATCTCTACGTTTGCGGCAACGGCGGCATGAAACCGCGTCATGCCGATCTGCTGGCGGCCGATCTCGATAAAGAGACGCTGGTGCGCTATCTCGATCGCTTTATGATGTTCTATATCCGCACCGCCGATAAACTGCAACGCACCTCTCTGTGGCTGGAAAGCCTCGAAGGCGGCATCGACTACGTGCGCAGTATCATTATTGATGACAAGCTGGGTCTTAACGAGCAGCTGGAGGCGGAAATGGCGCAGCTGCGCAGCCGCGTGGTGTGTGAATGGAAAGCGACGCTTGACCAGCCAGAACGCCAGACGCGATTCGCGCACTTTATCAATAGCCCGCAGCGCGATCCGCTGGTGCAGATGGTGGCAGAGCGCGGACAGCATCGTCCGGCCCGCCCTTATGAGCGCATCGAGGTGAAACTGATTGAAGAGGAGGAGCAGGCATGAGCCGCTGGCAATCCATCTGTAAATTAGAGGCCATCCTGCCCGCGACCGGCGTTTGCGCGCTGGTCGACGGCGAACAGGTCGCTATCTTCCGTCCGCGTGCGGATGAAGAGCTGTACGCCATCAGCAACATCGATCCCTTCGCCCAAGCGAGCGTGCTGTCGCGCGGCATTATCGCCGAGCATCAGCAGGAGTTGTGGGTCGCCAGCCCGCTGAAAAAACAGCGCTTCCGTCTGCGTGACGGACTCTGCATGGAAGATTCCAGCCACTCTGTCCGCAGCTGGCCAGTACGCGTGCGGGAGGGCCAGGTAGAAGTCGCCTGCGACTAAGGCCGTCTGCCGCAAAGATAAGGTTCCGTTTATTCCTGCCCGCGGCGCACATCGTGCGCCGCATCACCTGCAAACCATAACAAAATCAAACCGCTACGTCGGAGAACACCATGGATTACCTACCTTTATTCTGTCAGCTGCGCGGCAAAGTCTGTTTGCTGGTTGGCGCGGGCGAGGTCGCCGCACGCAAAGCGCGTCTGCTGCTGGACGCCGGCGCCCGGCTGCGGGTTTGCGCCCTGACATTCAGCGCGCCTTTTTATGAATGGCAGCAGACGGGCGAAGCCGCGCTCTTACAACAGCCCTTCTCCCCTGAGCTGCTGGATGAATGCTGGCTGGTGATTGCCGCCACCAGCGATGAAAAGGTCAATCAACAGGTGAGCGATGCGGCGGAAGCGCGCCGTCTGTTTTGCAATGTGGTGGACGCGCCGACTCAGGCCAGCGCCATTATGCCTTCGATTATCGACCGCTCGCCGCTGATGATCGCCGTCTCCTCCGGGGGACGCGCGCCGGTGCTGGCTCGTCTGCTGCGGGAGAAGCTGGAGGCGCTGTTACCGCAGCATCTCGGCAAGCTGGCAACGCTGGCGGGCACGCTGCGCGAACGGGTGAAACAGCACTACCGCACCGGCGCGGAACGCCGCCGTTTCTGGGAAAAGCTGTTTGTCAGCGATCGTCTGGCGCAGTCGTTGGCCAATAACGACGCGCAGCAGGCGGAGGCGCTGACCGATGCGCTGTTCGCGCAGCCGCTGGATAACCGCGGCGAAGTGGTGCTGGTCGGCGCCGGGCCGGGCGACGCCGGGCTGCTGACGCTGAAGGGGCTGCAACAGATTCAGCAGGCGGATATCGTGGTCTACGATCGCCTGGTCTCCGATGAGGTCCTGGCGCTGGCGCGCCGCGATGCGGAGCGGATTTTCGTCGGCAAGCGCGCCGGTCATCACTGCGTGCCGCAGGAGGAGATCAATCAGATCCTGTTGCAGCAGGCGCAGCGCGGCAAGCGTGTGGTGCGGCTGAAAGGTGGCGATCCTTTTATCTTTGGACGCGGCGGCGAGGAGCTGGAGATGCTGGCCGGCAGCAATATTCCCTTCTCGGTAGTGCCCGGCATTACCGCCGCCTCCGGCTGCTCGGCCTACAGCGGCATTCCGCTGACGCACCGCGACCATGCGCACAGCGTGCGCTTCGTTACCGGCCATCGCAAACAGGACTTTGCCCTGGACTGGGCCAACCTGGCGGCGGAGCAGCAGACGCTGGTCTTCTATATGGGGCTGTCACAGGCAGGCGAGATCCAACAGCAACTACAGGCGCACGGCATGGCGGCTTCCATGCCGGTGGCGCTGGTGGAAAACGGCACCAGCACGCGTCAGCGCGTGGTGTGCGGCGAACTGCATCAGCTGGAAACGCTGGCGGCGCAGGTCAATAGCCCAAGCCTGATTATCGTTGGTCAGGTGGTTGCGCTGCGCGATACGCTGCGCTGGTTTTAACCTCAACGCAGACGATAAAAAAGGGCGCCGCTAAGGCGCCCTTTTGTTATGCGAAACAGCTATCAGGACGCAGCGGCCTGGCCGCCCTGCGTCGCTTACGGCTGCGCGACGAAGCCTACCGCCTCGTAGACTTTCTTTAGCGTTTCCTGCGCATGCGCGCGCGCTTTCGCCGCGCCGTCACGCATCACCTGCTGCAGGAAAGCCTCATCTTCGCGGTAACGCTGATAGCGCGTCTGCAGCTCGCTCAGCATGCCGGAGACCGCCTCGGCCACTTCGCCTTTCAGGTGGCCGTACATTTTCCCTTCGAACTCCTGCTCCAGCTGGCTGATGCTTTTACCGGAAATGGCGGAGAGAATATCCAGCAGGTTAGAAACGCCCGCCTTATTCTGCACGTCGTAACGCACCACCGGCGGCTCGTCGGAGTCGGTTACCGCGCGCTTGATCTTCTTCACCACCGCTTTCGGATCTTCCAGCAGGCCGATCACGTTGTTGCGGTTATCGTCCGACTTGGACATCTTCTTCGTCGGCTCCAGCAGCGACATCACGCGCGCGCCCGATTTCGGAATAAACGGCTCCGGCACCTTGAACACCTCGCCATAGATGGCGTTGAAGCGTTGGGCGATATCGCGGCTCAGCTCCAGATGCTGTTTCTGATCTTCGCCGACCGGCACCTGGTTGGTTTGATAAAGCAGAATATCCGCCGCCATCAGCACCGGATAATCAAACAGGCCGGCGTTGATGTTCTCTGCATAGCGGGCGGATTTATCTTTGAACTGGGTCATGCGGCTCAGTTCGCCGAAATAGGCGTAGCAGTTCAGCACCCAGCTCAGCTGCGTATGCTCCGGCACGTGCGACTGTACGAAAATGGTGCTTTTCTGCGGGTCAATGCCGCACGCCAGATAGAGCGCCAGCGTATCCAGCGTGGCTTTGCGCAACGCGGCGGGATCCTGACGAACGGTAATTGCGTGCAGATCGACGATACAGTAAATGCAGTGATAATCGTCCTGCATCTGGACCCACTGACGCATAGCTCCCATGTAGTTACCAATGGTCAGTTCGCCGGAGGGCTGTGCGCCGCTAAATACGATGGGTTTGCTCATGCTTTTACATCCTGATAATTACCGCCCCAAAGCGGGCATAAGATCGTTGAAATCGTCCAGAACCAGATCCGGTTCGCTGGTGGCGATAGGCTCGCCGTAGTTATAGCCGAACGACATGCCCACGCAGGGGCAGCCAGCCGCTTTTGCCGCCAGAATATCATTACTGGAATCGCCGACAAACAGCAACTCCTGTGGCAGCAGGCCAAACTTGCCTAATACTAAAAACAGCGGCGCCGGATGCGGTTTTTTCGCCGCCACGTCATCACCGCCGATCACCAGAGAGAAGCAGTGTTCTATGCCGAGCGAGCGCAGCAGCGGCGCCACGAAGGGCGTCGGCTTATTGGTCACCAGCGCCAGCGGCAGCTTCGCGGCGGCCAACTTCTCCAGCGTTTGCGCCACATGCGGAAACAGCGTGGTGCCCGCTTCCGCCGTGTCGGCATAATATTTATCGAACAGCGCTCTGGCTTCGCGCAGCAGTTCGGCGTCGGGCTGGCGCTGTTGTGCCCAGCACAGCGCGCGTTCGACCATCACATCGGCGCCGTTGCCGATCCAGGTCGCTACCCGCGCCGCGCCCGCAGCGGGCAATTGCAGGGCATTAAGCGCCAGGTCGATCGCATCGGCAAGGCCAGGCACGCTGTCCACCAGCGTACCGTCAAGATCGAACGCCAGCGCACGAATATCAGTGAAACGCGCCATGACGACTCTTCTCCAGTTCATTGCGCATCGCGTCGATCACTTCCTTGTAGTCGGGCTGGCCAAAAATCGCCGAGCCAGCGACGAACATATCCGCGCCCGCCGCCGCGATTTCTGCGATGTTCTCCACCTTCACGCCGCCGTCCACTTCAAGACGGATATCGTAGCCGCTCTCGTCAATGCGCTTGCGCGCCTCGCGCAGCTTGTCCAGCGTGCCAGGAATAAAAGACTGACCGCCGAAGCCAGGATTGACCGACATAATCAGGATGATGTCCAGCTTGTCCATCACATAGTCCAGGTAGCTCAGCGGCGTAGCCGGATTGAACACCAGCCCCGCCTTACAGCCGTGCTCTTTGATCAGCTGCAGGCTGCGGTCGATATGCTCGCTGGCTTCCGGGTGAAACGTAATATAACTGGCGCCCGCTTCGGCGAACTGAGGGATCAGGCTGTCGACCGGCTTCACCATCAGGTGCACGTCAATCGGCGCGGTAATGCCATAGTCGCGCAGCGCTTTCAACACCATCGGCCCCATCGTCAGGTTGGGCACATAATGGTTATCCATCACGTCGAAATGCACCACGTCGCCGCCCGCAGCCAGCGCTTTCGCGGCGTCTTCGCCCAGGCGGGCAAAATCCGCTGCGAGAATTGAAGGGGCCAGCAAAAATCGTTTCATCCGTATCTCCCACTGTATGCGCCAGTAACACTACTGACAGATTGCGCTGGTCGCGGACGAAACCGGCTAGCTAAACAGCGCCAGCAGCTCGTCTACTTTGGTGCGACCACTCATGCTTCTGCTGATTGAGCGGCGTGCTTTAACCACATGCAGCGCCGCCTCCTGGTACCAGAGCCGCGTCAGCTCGGTATCGTGATTGGAAATCAGCACCGGAATGCAGCTCTCCTGCGCCAGTTTGACCGCCAGCTCCGCGAGATGCTGCTGCTCGCGCAGGCTGAAGCTGTTGGTATGGTAGGCGGTAAAATTTGCCGTCGTCGACAGCGGCGCATAGGGCGGATCGCAATAGACCACCGATCCCGCCTGCGCCTTGCTCAGGGTAACATCGTACGATTCACAGACAAAGGTAGCTTTTTGCGCGCGCTCAGCGAAGCCGTAGAGCTCTTCCTCTGGAAAATAGGGCTTGCGGTAGCGGCCAAAAGGCACGTTGAACTCGCCGCGCAGGTTGTAACGACACAGGCCGTTATAGCCGTGGCGATTGAGATAGAGAAACAGCAGCGCGCGCTGATAAGCATCGCTACTGGCATTAAACTCGCTGCGGTGCGTGTAGTAAGCGTCCGCCTCGTTGCTGCGCGGCGTAAAAAGCTGGCGCGCGTCATCGACGAACTCGGCGGTGCGCCCTTTAACGATGTTATACAGGCTGATCAGATCGTTATTGATGTCTGCCAGCACATAGCGCGGATAATCGGTGTTAAGAAACACCGAGCCAGCGCCGACAAAAGGCTCGACCAGACAGTCGCCTTGCGGCAAATGACGACGAATATCCTCTAACAGCGGATATTTGCCGCCCGCCCATTTCAGGAAAGCGCGATGTTTTTTCATGCCGTCGTTTTGGTTACTTCTGTTCATCTGGCTGTGGCTATAGCGACAGCATATCTGCGCTTATGAATCCTTCTGACAGCAAAGATGGCAACCAGGTTGCCATCTTAAGGGCCGTCGAACCGGCTGAGACGACGCGCTGCCAGAGTGCGCCGCCGCAGGAACAGCTGCGGAAATCCGCTTAGCGTCCCGCCTCTTTCTTCACCTGACTGACAGGCTTAACCCAGGGCTTTTGCGCCTGGACTTCCGCCGGCAGCGAGGCAACGGCGCGCTTAGCATCGGCTGGCGTGGCATACGAGCCGCTTACCAGCACGTACCATGGCTGACCGTTGCGGGTGGTTTGATAGACATGGTAGTTACTCAGATTCTGTTTTTTCGCCCACGCGTTCAGCGTATCGGAACGTGAGGCGCTGCTCAGCTGCAATGTATAGCTGCCGCCCGGCGTACTCTGGCTCGTGGCTGACGCGGAAGGGGCGCTGCTGTTGGCGGCAGGCTTGCCGCTCAGCTTCGCGGTCGGCGCATTGTTCGCTTTCGCGGACGACTGGCTGGCGGCTGGCTTATGCGTCTGCGCGGGTTTTACGCTGTTCTGGGCGCTGCTCTGACGCGGCGCGGAGACAACGTGATTGCTGTTGAGGTTGCCGCTATTGCCGCCACTGACCGTTGCCGGCGCGGTCGGCAGAGAACTGCCGCCCATCGCGCTCTGCGCGGCGGAATCCATCTCTCCCTGTTGATTGGTCAGGGCATTGTTAAGATCGCCAGGCAGTTCGACGCGCTGCTGATTCTGCGGCGATTCAATCGGCGCTGCCTGGGTCGGCGTAGAGGAAACGGGCGGAACGGAAACCGGCTGAGGTGACTGCGATGCCACGTCGTTCGGCGCGCCGTTATTCTGGCCGCCCATCGGCGTCGAGCCGGAAAGATCGATATTGCGTTCAGCGCCGCCGCTGGCTGCGCCAGAACCTGACTGCGCGGTCGGCTTGTCGCTATCCGGGCCGTTCAGCGCGGAGCCAATGCCGATCACCAACAGCACTAGCACCAGCACGCCAATGCCCATCATCATTCGCTGACGCGATACCGGCGTTTTCGCTCCAGGCGCAGAAGACGTTTTGCGAGGCCGCGTCGGACGGCGATCGCTGGTGTCAGGTTTTAACTCGTCTTCCGGTTTAAACTCATCCATTCAACCTCCCCGTCTTACGGCAAACGCCGCCAGCCTCTCCCGGCTGCGGCCTGTATCACTGTCACGCCTTACGGCACTCTTCAATTGCGGCAAGCACAATATCATGCGCCACGCCGCTGCGCACCTCGGCTTTGCCGATAGCCAGCGGCAGCACCAGACGCAGCTCGCCCGCCAGCACTTTTTTGTCGCGCAACATATGCGGCAGATAGTCCTGCGCCGTCATCGCCTCCGGTCCGTGAACCGGCAGACCGGCGCGCGTCAACAGGCGGATAATGCGGTCAGTATCGCCTGCGCTGAACTGGCCCAGGCGTTCCGCGGTGCGCGCGGCCATCACCATCCCGGCCGCTACCGCTTCGCCGTGCAGCCAGTTGCCATAGCCCATATGCGCTTCGATGGCGTGTCCGTAGGTATGGCCCAGATTGAGCAGCGCCCGTAGACCAGTCTCGCGCTCATCCGCCGCCACGACTTCCGCCTTCAGCTCGCAGCAACGGCGAATACACTGCGCCATCGTCGCGTCATCCAGCGCCATCAGAGCATCGATATTTTGTTCCAGCCAGCTGAAAAAGTCGCCGTCGAGAATAATGCCGTACTTGATGACTTCGGCCATGCCGGAGGCCAACTCGCGCGGCGGCAGGCTGCGCAGACAGTCGAGATCGATAACCACCGATGCCGGCTGCCAGAACGCGCCGATCATGTTTTTGCCCAGCGGATGATTGACGGCCGTTTTTCCTCCGACGGAGGAATCAACCTGGGAAAGCAGCGTCGTCGGCACCTGAATAAAGCGCACGCCGCGCTGATAGCTGGCCGCAGCGAAACCGGTCAAATCGCCGATTACGCCGCCACCCAGCGCCACCAGCGTGGTGTCGCGGCCGTGAGGCTTTTGCAGCAGAGCGGTAAAGACCTGATCCATCACCGCCAGGGTTTTATACTGTTCGCCATCGGGAAGGATAACCTGATCCACCTTGACCCCTGCGTCCTCCAGCCGCTGTCGCAGCGAGGCCAGATAGAGCAGAGCCAGCGTTTCATTGGTAACCAGCATAGCCTGGTCGCCTGCTTTCAACGGCCAAAAGGCGGCCGCTTCGTTAAACAGACCGGCGGCGATGGTGATCGGGTAGCTTCGCTCCCCAAGGGTAACGGTGATCCTCTCCATGACGCTGTATAACCTTTTCGCTATGCCCTCAGGCGATGAATTAGTTCTTTTCCAGTAAATTAATGATCTGATTAGCTACCACTTTCGCACTTTGATCATCGGTGCGGATGGTGACATCAGCGATCTCTTCATACAGAGGATTACGTTCATCCGCCAGCGCTTCCAGCACTTCGCGCGGCGGCGTATCAACCTGTAATAAAGGACGCTTTTTATCGCGCTGCGTACGCGCCAGTTGCTTCTCAATAGTGGTTTCGAGATAGACCACAACACCACGGGCGGAGAGACGATTACGAGTTTCGCGGGATTTTACAGAGCCGCCGCCGGTAGCCAGCACGATGCCCTGTTTTTCTGTGAGTTCATTGATGATTTTTTCTTCACGTTCGCGAAAACCTGCTTCGCCTTCAACGTCAAACACCCAGCCCACATCCGCTCCGGTACGTCGCTCAATTTCCTGATCGGAATCATAAAATTCCATATTGAGTTGCTGAGCTAACTGACGACCAATAGTGCTTTTGCCGGCACCCATAGGCCCAACCAGAAAGATATTGCGTTTCTCTGCCATTTTTTCGGTATTACTAAGACAATGCGTTGATGATACCCCGTCTGCAACGGCCGGGCCGCTGGCGGGACATGAACTGAAACCTCATGAGCGATAGTGCGAGAGTCAGATGAAAAATTATCTCAACACTCAAGGTCGTTTGGCAACCGAATAAATTGCCCGGATCAGGACACGCAACCAACACGCGTCACACAGTTCGCTAAGAGTCAAAACCGCCGCCCTTCAGGCAGCGTCCTGTCACGGTATCGTGGCGACAAACACTGCGTTTGCCCTGCCATAAGTCAAAATCGCTAAACCTTGTAAGCTAATTCCGCCCCTGCGTCAAACGCATATGATACTCAGCCGGGAAAAAATGCGCTGCTGGTTACTCTTCGCGCACCAGGCGCGGCGTAATAAAAATCACCAGCTCCCGACGCGTGTCGTTGTGAATCTTATGACGAAAAAGCGCGCCCAGCAGCGGTATATCGCCCAACAGGGGGACTCTATCATGATTACGCGATGATTCCTGTTGAAATATGCCGCCCAACGCCACCGTTTGACCGTCCTTAAGCGTAACCTGCGTCGTGATTTCCTGCTTATTAATTGTCAGGATCTCTCTGTCGCCATTGTTGATATTGCGGCCCGGTACGTTCTGACTGATGTGCAGCGCCAGGCGAATGCGGCCGTTCGGCTGCACGATCGGCGTCACCTCCATTCCCAGCACCGCCTCTTTAAACTCAATGCTGGTGGCGCCGTCGCTGCCGCTGGAAACCTCATAAGGAATCTCCGTTCCCTGCTTAATGCTGGCCGGTTGTTGATGCGCGGTAATTAAATGGGGGCTGGCAATAATCTCAATCTGGTTCTCCTGCTCCAGCGCGCTCAATTCCATATTGAGCAGGCGACCGTCCAGCCGCGCCAGCGTCAGGCCCGCAGCGAGAGAGGGCGACGCTGCGGCCAGATTAATGTTCAGCGCGGGATTGCGCAGCGCCTGGTTGATTGCCTCCTCGCCGGAAAGTTGCCAGCTGACGCCCAGCTCATGCAGATGCGCTTCGCTGATGCTGACGATATGCGCCGTCAGCTCAACCTGCTCCAGCGGCACGTCCAGCGCGCGAATCCACGCTGTCACGCTGTTCAACGCCGTTGCCGTGTCGCGCAGCAGCAGCGAATTGGCGCGCGCGTCCACGGTAATGCTGCCGCGCGCCGTCATCAGCTTAGCGCGTTCGGCCTGCAGGCTGGCGTTAACGGCGCTCACATCCGCATGTTGCAGCGCCACCACCCTGTCCTGCAACGGCTGCTGCTGCGCCTCCTCGAGGGCTTCCTCCCGCCGCCAGCCTTGCGGGAACACCAGCAGCACGCCCTCTTCCCGCTCAATCTTCAGCCGCGCCATACGCGCCAGCAGCGTCAGCGCCTGCTGCCAGGGCACATCGCGCAGGCGCAGCGTAATTTCGCCCTCAACGCCCGGCGCTACCATTAAATTGAGCTGTTGATAATCGGCCAGCGCCTGTAGTACCTGCTCGACAGGCGCATCCTGAAAGGCAAGAGAAAGCGGTTCTTCGCGGCCATGAACGGCGGCGCTGAGCAACAGCAGCAACGCAATGACGTGCCTTGTCATACTATTTTCCTTCAATTTGCAGCGTTATCCGCTGCGGCACACAGCCCGACGACGCGCTGAGCGTCAGACGAAACGGCGTCAGTTCCTCAATGCGCCAGCCTGTAAAAGGCGAAGGGCTGCCATGCGCGACGGGCACGACTTCGCCCTGCGTTGAACGCAGCCAGCCGATATAGCGTTTATCCCTGCCGACCATCCCCAGCAGCCGCCACTGCGCTAAAGGTTCGGCAGACGATACACAGAGCGGCGGCGGCGCGGCGAAAGGATCGCGCGCGGCAGCGTTTAGCGCGCAGCTGAGCAACAGGCCGCTAATCCCGAGAAATTTCATCATCAAACGCCAGGTGAAAAGTCGCTTGCAGCCGCGCATCCTTGCGCCGCACTGTAAAAGCGGTCAGTGCGGGCGCCGGTTCACAGGCAATCAGATAGGCGAAAAGCTGCTTTAGCTGTTGCCAGTTCAGCCACAGCTGCAGCTGGCTCTCCCGCGCTCCTGGACGCCACTGCTCCAGTTCGCCACCGCTGCGTCGCAGCAGCGTATAGAGGGAGAACGGCTCGCCGTCACGCACCATCTCTTTTAGCCGCTGCTGGTTGCGCAGCTCCAGTGACTGTAGTCCGGGCTGGCGCAGCAGTGGCGTTAACTGCCGTTGATACTGCTGGCGCTGCTGCGCCGCCTCACGCCTCGCCTGCTGCTGCTGAGCGCGCGCGGGCGTTATCGAGAGCCAATGAACGATCAGCGCCAGGCCGAGCAGCAATCCGAGCAGGCTAAGCCAGCGCAGCTTTTCCGGCAGCGCAAACCACCGCAGCAAAAAGTCATTATTCATTTTTCACCTCGCTTTTGCCTGCCACGAGAATAAAGCGGTAGAGGCCGACAGCGTTTTTTTGCAGGCCATCGGAGCGCCAGGGCTGTAAAAAAGGCAGCTGCCGGAGCCGCTGGTGCAACAAGCGGGTCGCTTCAGGGTGGAAGCTCATCCCTTCGATACGCAGCGTACGCTGCTGGTGCGTTAACGCCGACAGCCACAGCTCGTCCGGCACGCTGGCCTCAAGCCGCGCCATTAACGTCTGCCATTCGGTTAGCTGCTGGCGTCTGCTCAGACGCTGCGTCGCTTGCTGTTCCAACATCCGCGCCTGTTTCTGTAATGCGGCATATCGCTGCGTAAGCTGATGCGCCTGCTGCCGTGCCGCTTGCCACAGCGCCAGCTGTTGCCGCCACTGTTGCGCCTCAAGCGTCAGGCTCTGGTGCCACAGCAACAGCGTCGACAGCATTATCAGCGCCAGCACGACGCTGAGCCTGCCCCAGCGCAGAAGCTGGCGTCGTAGCGCCCGTTGGCGCCAGTCCAACAGGTTCACGCGCATTCGTAGCAATCCTCCGCGCGCAGCGCCAGGCCGAGCGCAAGCGTAAAGCAGCCGCTGCTGTCGGGCAGCGGCGGCTGCATCAACTGCAACAGGCTTAACGGCTGCAGCGGCTGCATCCCCGCCAGCGTCTCTCCTGACAGGCTGGCGCTAAACCAGAGATGACGCGCGCCAGGCAATATCTGCGCCAGCGCCTCGCTTTCCATCGAGAGCGTGCCGGGCGCCCAGCCGGAAACCGCCTCCGGCTGGGCGGGCATATACCACAGCCAGTGGTCGCTGAGCTGATGAATCAGCGCCGCATCCTCTGGCAACCGCATCAGCTTGCCGACGGTCACCAGCGCGCCGCAGGTCAGCTCGACCACATCGGGCGTCAGCCCGGCCTGTTTCAGCGTCGACAGCCACTGTTGCAGCACGCTCCGGCGCGCGGCGGTCAGGCAAAGGTGCCGCTGCGGCAGCGAAACGTCGCGGTAATCCAGCGCCAGCTCGCTGGACGCCAGCGGGAAAAGACGTTCCGCCGCAGCGGCGGCATAGCGCCCCAGCGCCGGTTCGCGCAGCGTTTGGACGGGCGCAGGCAGGTAGCGTTGCAGCACCGCCTGGGATGGAAAGCCTACGCGTAAAGAGACTGAGCGGGGAAGTTGACGACGCCAGTGCCGCAGCAGTGCGATCAGCTGCGGCGACCCTTGCAGCGCGCCATGGGATAATGTGTCGTGCGGCAGCGCATGGCGCCACCAGTGACGCAGCTGCCAGCCATGGCGGCGTCGTTGAATGCCTAAAGCGCAGAGTTGCCCGTTCTGAATATCAAGCCCTACCTGCCATTTCTGAAAAGCCATTTTTGCGCGATCTCCATATCGTCATAATATAAAAGGACGTATCAAAGCGTCTGGCTTGCCTTTATACTACCGCGCGATTGTTTATAAACTGCCCAAACGACATAAAATGGGAAATCTCAGGTGAAGTTCGTAAAGTATTTATTGATTCTTGCAGTGTGTTGCATTTTGCTGGGCGTCGGCTCGGTTTACGGGTTGTACAAATACATTGAGCCGCAGCTTCCGGATGTGAACACGCTGAAGGATGTTCGTCTGCAAACCCCAATGCAGGTTTACAGCGCCGATGGTGAGCTTATCGCCCAGTATGGCGAGAAGCGCCGCATCCCTTTGACGCTGGCGCAGATGCCGCCTGAGCTGGTTAAAGCCTTTATCGCTACCGAGGACAGCCGCTTCTACGAACATCACGGCGTCGATCCCATCGGCATTTTCCGCGCCGCCAGCGTCGCGCTGCTCTCCGGGCACGCCTCGCAGGGCGCCAGTACCATTACTCAGCAGCTGGCGCGTAACTTCTTCCTCAGTCCTGAACGCACGCTGATGCGTAAAATTAAGGAAGCGTTTCTCGCTATCCGCATTGAACAGCTACTCAGCAAAGATGAAATTCTTGAGCTCTATCTGAATAAGATCTATCTGGGTTACCGCGCTTACGGCGTCGGCGCCGCCGCACAGGTCTATTTCGGTAAAAATATCGATCAGCTGACCCTGAGCGAAATGGCGATGATCGCCGGGCTGCCGAAAGCGCCATCTACTTTCAACCCGCTCTATTCCCACACCCGCGCGCTGGCGCGTCGGAACGTGGTGTTGTCGCGTATGCTCGATCAGAACTACATCTCGCAGCAGCAATATATCGAAGCGCGCAGCGAACCGCTGGAAGCGAGCTACCATGGTCCTGAAATCGCCTTCTCCGCGCCCTACCTGACGGAGATGGTGCGCCAGGAGATGCTGAAGCGCTACGGTGAAAACGCCTATAGCGACGGCTTCAAGGTCTACACCACCGTGACCCGCAAACTGCAGCTGGCGGCGCAGGAAGCGGTGCGCAACAATGTGCTGGCCTACGATATGCGTCACGGCTATCGCGGCCCGTCGAATGTGTTATGGAAAGTAGGCGAACCCGCCTGGGACACTACGCAGATTCTGAAAACGCTCAAAGCGCTACCGGTCTACGGCCCGCTCTGGCCTGCCGTTGTCACCTCCGCCAACAGCAATGAAGCGACCGCGCTGATGCGCGACGGCAGCAGCGTCTCGCTGACGATGGACGGCGTGCGCTGGGCGCGCCCCTACAAATCCGATACGTTGCAGGGCCCTGTTCCGCGCAGCGTGACTCAGGTGGTGCAGCCGGGTCAGCAGATTTGGGTGCGTAAAGTAGATAATGACTGGTGGCTGGCGCAGGTGCCGGACGTGAACTCCTCGCTGGTCTCTCTCGATCCGCACGACGGCGCCGTGCGTGCGCTGGTCGGCGGCTTCGACTTTAATCAAAGTAAATTTAACCGCGTCACGCAGTCGCTGCGTCAGGTGGGCTCAAATATCAAGCCCTTCCTCTATACTGCGGCGATGGATCGCGGCCTGACGCTGGCATCGATTCTGAATGACGTGCCGATTTCACGCTGGGATGCCGGCGCCGGTTCCGACTGGCGGCCCAAAAACTCCCGGCGACCTATGATGGCCCGATTCGCCTGCGTCAGGGGTTGGGACAGTCGAAAAACGTGGTGATGGTGCGCGCGATGCGTGCAATGGGCGTGGATTACGCGGCAGAGTATCTGCAACGTTTCGGCTTCCCGGCGCAAAACATCGTCCGCACGGAGTCGCTGGCGCTGGGCGCGGCCTCCTTTACGCCGATGCAGATGGCGCGCGGCTATGCGGTAATGGCCAACGGCGGCTTCCTGGTCGACCCTTACTTTATCAGGAAGATCGAAAACGAGAACGGCGAAACGCTGTTTGAAGCCAAACCGCGCATCGCCTGCCCTGAGTGCAACCTGCCGGTGATTTACGGCGAGACCAAAAAAGCGGTCGCGCTGGGCGAGGAGAGCGTGGAAAACGTCGCAACGTCGCAGCAAAACCGCAATCCTGCCGTCCCGCAGCCAGCGCTGCAACAGGTCGGCGCGGCGCAGGCCGCAGAGTCGCAGCCGTACGCGCCGCATGTGATCAATACGCCGCTCTCATTCCTGATTAAAAGCGCGCTGAACTCCAATATCTTCGGCGAGCCGGGCTGGATGGGCACCGGCTGGCGCGCAGGGCGCGATCTGAAGCGCAACGATATCGGCGGTAAAACCGGCACCACCAACAGCTCGAAAGACGCCTGGTTCTCCGGTTACGGCCCTGGGGTGGTGACTACCGTCTGGATCGGCTTCGACGATCACCGCCGCGATTTAGGGCGCACCACCGCCTCCGGCGCGCTGAAGGATCAGGTTTCCGGTTATGAAGGCGGCGCCAAGAGCGCGCAGCCAGCCTGGGACGATTATATGAAGGCGGCGCTGGACGGCGTGCCGGAGCAGCCGCTGACGCCGCCGCCGGGTATCGTGACGGTGACCATTGACCGCAGCACCGGCAAACTGGCTAACGGCGGCGGCAATACCCGTCAGGAATATTTTATCGAAGGCACGCAGCCTACCGAATATTCTGTTCATGACGTGGGCACGACGCTGATGGACAACGGCGAAACCCACGAGCTGTTCTGACGGTTCGGCATAAAAAAAGGGGCGACTACGGTCGCCCCTTTTTATTGCGCGTCATCTGGAACACGCGCCTCAGTAAGCGAGGCGTTGCTGTTTCACCAACCACTCGCGCGCCAGGAACAGCGCGCTGACGTTGCGCGCCTCGTTAAAGTCAGGTTCCTGCAACAGCGCCATCAGGTTCTCCAGCGGCCAGCGGATCACCGGCAGCGGCTCTGGCTCATCCCCTTCCAGTTTTTCCGGGTAGAGACCTTCCGCCACCACAATATTCATTTTGCTGGAAAAATAAGAGGGCGCCATGGTCAGTTTGCTCAGCGACGCCAGCTCGGTCGCGCCGAAGCCCGCTTCCTCTTTCAGCTCCCGGTTCGCCGCTTCGAAAACCGTCTCGCCGGGATCGATCAGTCCTTTCGGGAAGCCCAGCTCATAGGTTTCCAGGCCGACCACATATTCCTGAATCAGCAGCAGATGGTTGTCGATAATCGGCACGATCATCACCGCTTCGCGCTCTGAAGGCCGCATACGTTCATAAACGCGTCGCGCACCGTTGCTGAACGCCAGATCCACCGCCTCGACGGTAAACAGGCGCGAACGGGCAACGGGCTCGACACTTAAAATTTTGGGCTTTTCTAATTCTCTAGACATGGGGACCCCAGATAAAGCGCGGTTGATGATCGCCGGCCGGCCGTCGTCATGACATCAAGTTCGGCAAAAAGACATTGTGCGACAGGCATCACGGGAATCCAATCATCATATGGTTTAATTTACTTTTTTATAACAAATGCTTGTAGAGAACGCGGAAAAAAATTTATGCCAAAGTCAACACACCAGAAAGAAATAGGATAATGCCGATATTTTCCTGTACAGCTGACAGGTAATATTTCAATAAGGATTTCTGTCTGATAGTTCTAATTTTATGATTTTGTGCGCTATTTTAGTCATCAGGTTGGTTGCCACTACTGCCCAATCCCGCCAAAATTAGTACACTCCCTATAACATAGCCCGGAGCGAGCAAGAATAGTGACGGCAGCAGTTTGGCTGGAATGAGCATAGCATGAACACAATAATCATAATTCTGGGTGTAATGCTGACCTGCTCAATTATCGCAGGTGTCTGTTTTTGGTACGCTATGCGGCATCGTCCGCCTTTGGCGAAGCCGCTGCCATTTATCAGTCCGCCGCACCGTCATCTGACGGCGGAAGAGCGTGAAGCGGTAGAACGCTATCTCGATACGCTGGCAAAGAAGCAGCGCACTATCCAGCCCGGCGGCGCCAGCGCATCGCCGGAAATGCTGACGTTAAGTTCGCAAAGCAACAAAGTTTATCCCGTTACCCGCGCCATCACCCGTTACGGCCTCTCTACCGACGATCCGCAAAAGTGGCGTTACTATCTCGACGCGCTTGAGGTTCATCTGCCGCCGCTATGGGAACAGTATATCGCCGAAGAGAACTTCGTTGAGCTGATTAAAACCCATTCCATTCCGCTGGTGATTTCCCTCAACGGTCATTCGCTGGTCAACTACGCCGGCGAACAGAGCATGTTGCCGACGATGGTGCGTCCCAGCGCCACCAACGCCTCGATCCGCCAGGAGCAGAGCGAAAACGTCGAGCTGCTTCAGGTGCGTAAAGAGACGCCGGAGGAGCATCGCCTGTCGCGCAGCGACGGCACGCGTGAAGCGGCGGTTATCTGCTGCGGCCTGTTGCTGCTGCTGATCAGCCTGCTGACGCCGCTGATTTTTATGCCGTGGCTGGTGAGCGCCAGTCTGTCGATGATTCTGGTCAGCCTGTGGTTTATGTACCGCCGCCCCCGCGAGAATGATCTGCGCGAAATTCACTGTCTGCGCGGTGCGCCGAAGCGCTGGGGGTTGTTCAGCGAATCGAACCAGGGCCAGGTCAACAACATCTCTCTCGGCATTATCGATCTCATCTACCCGCCGCACTGGCAGCCCTACGTCACGCACGACCTGGGGCAAGTTATCGATGTGGATATCTATCTGAACCGCCAGGTGGTGCGTCAGGGTCGCTTCCTGTCGTTACAGGATGAGGTGCGTAATTTCCCCATTCAGCGCTGGAAAAAGAATATGGTGCTGGCGTGCGGCTCGCTGCTGGTGCTGGCGCTGCTGATCAGCTGGGTGCCGTTGACTATGCCGCTGAAGCTCAGCGTGGCGTGGCTCACCGGCACAGAACGCATTCAGGTCAATACGGTCGCCGAACTGAAAGACACTACCCTGCACGTCGGCGACAGCTTAAAAGTCAGCGGCACCGGCATGTGTTCAGTGCCCGCCAGCTACCAGAGCAACCGCAGCTATGCCTTTATGCCTTTCGACTGCTCGGCCATCTACTGGAATATGGCGTCGCCGCTGCCGCTGCCGCAGTCGGAAATCATCGATAAGGCCTCTGCCCTGCTCAATTTAACCAATCAACAGCTGCATCCGCAGAACGGCGCCGACAGCAAACTTAACCCGCAGCTGGCCACCGCGATCCAGAAATCGGGCATGATTCTGTTGGACGACTTCGCCGATCTGGTGCTGAAAACGCAGGATCTTTGCAGCCAGCCGCAGGATTGCGTGCGGCTGAAAAACGCGCTGGTCAACCTTGGCAACGCCAAGGACTGGGAAATGCTGGTGCAGCGCGCCGGATCGGGCTCTCTTAACGGCATGAACGTGCTGCTGCGCCCGGTCAGCGCCGAAGCGCTGGAAAACCTGGTCAATACCGCGACCTCCACCTTTTTCTATCGCGAAACGCATCGCGCGGCGGAAGCCTTGAACAGTCCGCCTCCCGGCGGTTTCCTGATTGTCAGTGACGAGGGGCGCCAGCTGGTGAACCATCCGCAGCCGACCGTCTCGCTGTTTGATTTCAACGCGCCGGATCAGTGGCAGGAGCTGCAACGTCTTGCGGGCATGCTGCTGCATACCCCGTTCAGCGCGGCGGGCATCATCACCAACATCCATACCGACGCCAACGGCACGCAGCATATCGCGCTGCACAGCGAGCCCGACATGCTGACGCTCTGGCGCTATCTGGCCACCTCGCTGCTGCTGCTGGCGCTCTGTCTGAGCGTGTTGATCAACGGCCTGCTGGCGCTGAAACGCATCCACCGCAACCGCAAGCGCATCGTGGAAATTCAGCACTATTACGACAAGTGCTTCAACCACACACTGTCGACGATGCCCGATATGCGCCCCTTATTCTGACTCTTTCTTAACTATGCTACCCTGTCGCCCGTTTTGATTTGCGCGGAGGCGGCATGGCGATTGAGGTGAACTGGCGCGAGATTGACACCGTGCTGCTGGATATGGACGGCACCCTGCTCGATCTGGCGTTCGACAGCCACTTCTGGCTGACGCTGGTGCCCCAGTCTTTCAGTCAAAAGCGGGGCATCTCGCTCTCTGAGGCGAACCGACTCATCACGGCGAAATACCAGGCGGTGCAGCATACGCTAAACTGGTATTGTCTGGATTACTGGAGCCGCGAGCTGGAGCTGGATATCCGCGCCATGACCTGGGAAATGCGCAGCCGGGCACAGTTGCGTGAAGACACCCTTCCCTTTTTGCAGGCCTTACGCGCCTGCGGCAAGCGCACCATTCTGCTTACCAACGCGCATCCCTGGAATCTGGAGGTAAAGCTGCGGCAGACCGGCCTGGGCCAGCACCTTGATTTATTGCTTTCGACCCATACATTTGGCTTTCCGAAAGAAGATCAGCGCTTATGGCAGGCCGTGCAGCACCATACCGGCTTCGACAATCACCGCACGCTGTTTATTGATGACAGCGAACCGGTGCTGGATGCGGCGAAGCGCTGGGGAATTGCCTGGTGCCTGGGCGTTGGCAATCCCGATTCCGGTATGCCGACCAAAACCTTCGCTCGCCATCAGAGCGTAAATGATTACCGAACCTTTCTCGGCGCGCTGGCGCTCCAGAGGCGGTAAATCGACGGGAGCAGTGATGAAAGAAAAATCCGCAGAAGGCGTCCGGCTCGACAAATGGCTCTGGGCCGCACGCTTTTACAAGACCCGCGCGCTGGCGCGTGAAATGATCGAGGGCGGCAAAGTGCACTACAACGGACAGCGCAGCAAACCCAGCAAGCTGGTGGAGCTGGATGCCGAACTGAAGCTCCGTCAGGGCAACGATGAGCGTACCGTGATCGTTCGCGCCGTTACCGATCAGCGTCGTCCCGCGGCGGAAGCGCAGCAGCTTTACAGCGAGACGCCGGAAAGCATGGAGAAACGGGAAAAGATGGCGCAGGCGCGCAAGATGAACGCGCTCACCATGCCGCATCCCGATCGTCGGCCGGATAAAAAAGAGCGCCGCGATCTGATGAAATTTAAATTTTCTGGCGACGAATAACGCGCCGCCAACACGAGAGAAAAACTATGTCCCATCAAGACCAAATGCATCGTTACCTGTTCGAGAATCACGCGGTTCGCGGCGAACTGGTTAATCTGTCCGAAACATGGCGGGAGATTATCTCCGGGCATGATTACCCGCAGCCGGTCCAGCAGCTGCTGGGCGAACTGCTGGTAGCCACCAGCCTGCTGACGGCCACGCTGAAATTCGAAGGCGATATCACCGTGCAGCTGCAGGGCGACGGCGCATTGACGCTGGCGGTGATCAACGGCAACAACCGTCAGGAAATGCGGGGCGTGGCACGCGTGCAGGGCGAGATCGCCGACGGCAGCACGTTGAAAGAGATGGTCGGCAACGGCTATCTGGTGATCACCATTTCGCCGGAAAAAGGCGAGCGCTATCAGGGCGTGGTCGGTCTGGAAGGCGATACGCTGGCCGCCTGCCTGGAAGATTACTTTATGCGTTCCGAGCAGTTGCCGACGCGTCTGTTTATCCGCACCGGCGAGCATGAAGGACAGGCGGGCGCGGCGGGCATCCTGCTGCAGGTGCTGCCGGCGCAGAACGCCGATCAGGAAGATTTCAACCACCTGGCGATGCTGACCGAAACCATCAAAACGGAAGAGCTGATCGGTCTGCCAGCGAATGATGTCCTGTGGCGTCTCTATAACCAGGAAGAGGTGACCATTTACGAACCGCAGAGCGTCAGCTTTAAATGCACCTGCTCGCGCGAACGCTGCGGCGAAGTGCTGCGCACTCTGCCGCAGGAGGAGGTCAACCAGATTCTGGAAGAAGATGGCCAGATCGATATGCACTGCGACTACTGCGGCAGCCATTATGTTTACGATGCGGTCGACATCGCGGCAATCCGCAACGACGCTGGCAACAGCAGCAGCGAGCAGATTCACTGATCGCTTAGCGGATGCGTTGTCTTCCTTGCAGATGGCGAAACGCCTGATGCGACGGTAAAACGGACGCACACATGATAAAAAGGCGACTTCGGTCGCCTTTTTTGTTAACAAACGGCAATAGCGCGACGGGCCGCCAGCGGAAAATGAGATCGACTGGCCGTTGCGCTTAATACAGCAGAAAAGCCTGGCGGCCTGCGGAAAAAATAAAATGTTGTTTCATAATAACCGCGCAACAATCATAACTTTTCATCAGATTATGATGAATTTCTATAAAAAAACGTTTCGTCTCTCATTTCTGCCACTCTCTTCTTCCGCTGCATATTGACAGTAGTAGACTGCCGCAATTGTAAAGCTGCATGAATCGCTTCGTGCCGCTTTACGGCTCGTGGCAGCAAGTCCCCCCTACATTTGTTGCAGTACAAACCGATAAAGGAGCAGTAATATGCGCGCTAATGGCCTGACTCCCCAGGACCTCGTCGCTTATGGCATCACTGATACGGTTGAAGTCATCCATAATCCCGATTATGAAACTTTATTTAAGGAAGAAACCCTGCCCGGACTGTCAGGCTATGAGCGTGGCACGTTGACGCAATCCGGGGCGATCGCCGTGGATACCGGTATCTTCACCGGCCGTTCGCCAAAAGATAAATATATCGTGCGCGACGATACCACACGCGACACCCTGTGGTGGAACGATCAGGGCAAAGGCAAAAACGATAATCAGCCCCTGTCGCAGGAAACCTGGGAAGCGCTAAAGGGCTGCGTGACGCAGCAGCTCTCCGGCAAGCGCCTGTTTGTGATTGACGCCTGGTGCGGCGCCAACCCCGATACGCGCCTGAGCGTGCGCTTTATTACCGAAGTGGCCTGGCAGGCGCATTTCGTCAAAAATATGTTTATTCGCCCGGATGCGGAGAGCCTCGCCAGCTTCACGCCCGATTTTGTGGTGATGAACGGCGCAAAATGCACCAATCCCAACTGGCGGGAGCAGGGACTGCATTCAGAGAATTTCGTCGCCTTTAATCTCAGCGAGAATATGCAGCTGATCGGCGGCACCTGGTACGGCGGCGAAATGAAAAAAGGGCTGTTCGCAGTGATGAACTACCTGCTGCCGCTGAAAGGCATCGCCTCGATGCACTGCTCGGCCAACGTTGGCGAGCAAGGCGACGTGGCGGTCTTTTTCGGCCTCTCCGGCACCGGTAAAACGACCCTTTCTACCGATCCGAAACGCCAGCTGATCGGCGATGACGAACATGGCTGGGACGATGACGGCGTGTTCAACTTCGAAGGCGGCTGCTACGCGAAAACCATTAATCTGTCAGAGCAGGCGGAGCCGGAGATCTATCACGCCATCCGCCGCGACGCGCTGCTGGAAAACGTGGTGGTGCGCAGCGACGGCAGCATCGATTTTAACGACGGCAGCAAAACGGAAAACACCCGCGTCTCTTACCCGATCTATCATATCGATAATATCGTTAAGCCGGTTTCCAAAGCGGGACATGCGAAGAAAGTGATTTTCCTGACCGCCGATGCGTTCGGCGTGCTGCCGCCGGTATCCCGTCTCTCTTCCGATCAGACGCAGTATCACTTCCTTTCCGGTTTTACCGCTAAGCTGGCGGGCACCGAGCGCGGCGTCACCGCGCCGACGCCTACCTTCTCCGCCTGCTTCGGCGCCGCGTTCCTGACGCTGCATCCGACAAAGTATGCGGAAGTGCTGGTGAAACGGATGCAGGCGGCGGGCGCGGAAGCCTGGCTGGTGAATACCGGCTGGAACGGCACCGGCAAACGCATTTCGCTGAAGGACACGCGCGCTATCATCAACGCAATCCTGAGCGGCGAGTTGGACGGGGCGGAAACGCACACCCTGCCAATATTTAACCTGCAGTTCCCGTTAGCGGTGCCGGGCGTCGACAGCCACATTCTCGATCCGCGCAACACATGGGAAGATCCTTCTCAATGGGAAAGCCGCGCGCTCGATCTGGCGCATCGCTTTATCGCTAACTTTGAAAAGTATACCGATACGCCTGCGGGCGCCGCGCTGGTTTCCGCCGGCCCGCACATTTAAGCACCCTGCTGAAAACAAAAACCCCGCCGAACGGCGGGGTTTTTGTTTTGGGCCTTAGCTGACCACAGCAGGCGGCGAGCCGCTGGCGGCGGGCGGCGCGTCGCTTAAAGGCAGCCAGGCGCGTATGCGCAGGCCGCCGCGCTCGCTAACGCCGATATCCAGCGATCCCTGATGCGCATCGATAATACGCTGCACAATCGCCAGCCCCAGCCCTGTGCCGCTGGTGCTGCGCGCGCTGTCACCGCGCACAAACGGCTGAAACAGGTGCTTCAGCTGGTCCGGCTGAATGCCGGGGCCGTCATCCTCTACCTGAAACCAGGCGCGTTGCAACTCGCGGCCGCTGCTCACCTTAATCCAGCCGTTGCCGTAGCGCGCCGCGTTCACCACCATATTGGCCGCCGCGCGCTTGATGGAGAGCGGATTGATATCGAGCATCAGCTCTTCCGGCATGACCGCGTCTTCAATTTCCCGCTCATAGCCGCTTTCCGCCGCCACCACTTCATTGAGCACCGCGTTAAGATCGGCGCGTTCGGTCTGCATCTCCTGGCCGGTGCGCAGATAATCGATAAACTGCTCGATAATCGCGTTGCACTCTTCGATATCTTTGTTGATCGACTCGGCCAGATAGCCATCCTCTTCGCCCATCATCTCCGTCGCCAGACGAATGCGGGTCAGCGGCGTGCGCAGGTCGTGGCTGACGCCCGCCATCAGCAGCGTGCGATCGTCCGCCAGTTGTTTCACGCCCGACGCCATCTGGTTAAAGGCGCGCGTCACTGAGCGCACCTCCGAGGCGCCATATTCACGCAGCGGCGGCGGAATAATGCCTTTCCCCACCTGCAACGCCGCATGTTCCAGATCGACCAAAGGCCGGTTCTGAATGCGGATAAACAGCCAGGCGCCGCCGATCGCCAGCAGCATAATCGCCAGCGTATAGCGGAACAGCGGCGAGAAATCGCCCTGATGAATTTCCGTCAGCGGCACGCGCACCCAGATATCAGGCGATAGCCAGGTTTTCAGCCAGACCACCGGCGAATTTTTGTTGACCTCAACCCGCACGTCGGTCGGCCCGCCAAGCTGGCGCGCCATTTGATCGCTTAAAAACTGGTAATGCTGAGCCCAGCGTAATCCGCTCTCCTCCGCCGCCGCGTTGGTATAAAGAGAGATCCCCAGTTCGCGGTAGATTTCACGCCGGAACGCTGGCGGCACTTCGAGCTGCGTGCCGTCTTCCAGCTGGAGCCGGTCGGTCATCAACATGCGCACTTCATACGCCAGCACCTTATTGAACTGTTGCAGGCTGGGCAGAATGGCGAAGTTCAGCACCACCAGATAGGTGGTGACGAGGCTGACGAACAACAGCGTGACGATCAGCAGCAGCGTGCGCGCGAACGAACTGCGGGGAGAAAAGCGGAGTCGCTTCATGCTTTCGTGCCGTCCGGGACGAAGACGTAGCCCAGGCCCCAAACGGTCTGGATATAGCGCGGATGGGCCGGATCTTCTTCCACCATGCGGCGCAGACGCGAGATCTGCACGTCAATGGAGCGCTCCATGGCGCTGTACTCACGGCCACGGGCGAGGTTCATCAGCTTATCGCGCGACAGCGGCTCGCGCGGATGACTTACCAGCGCTTTCAGCACCGCGAACTCGCCGCTGGTCAGCGGCATCGGCTCATCTTCGCGGAACATTTCGCGGGTGCCGAGATTCAGTTTAAATTTACCAAAGGCGATCACCGCCTCTTCCTGCGATGGCGCGCCCGGCAGCTCGTTAGCCTGACGACGCAGCACGGCGCGGATGCGCGCCAGCAGCTCGCGTGGGTTGAACGGCTTTGGAATATAGTCGTCCGCGCCGATCTCCAGACCGACGATGCGATCGACCTCTTCGCCTTTCGCCGTTACCATAATGATCGGCATCGGATTGCTCTGACTACGCAGGCGGCGGCAGATAGAAAGGCCATCTTCCCCTGGCAACATCAGATCAAGCACCATCAGGTGAAAGGATTCGCGGGTTAACAGGCGATCCATTTGCTCGGCGTTAGCCACGCTGCGCACCTGAAAACCCTGCTCGGTCAGATAACGTTCCAGCAGCGCGCGCAGGCGCATGTCATCATCGACGACCAGAATTTTGTAGTTCTCTTGCATTTCGATACTCCCAAAGGCGCTATTGCCCGAGCTGGTATTGTTAAAAAAGAAGCGTAACTGTGACAGCCATTATTGGTTTATATTCTAGCCGAAATTGTTACAAAGCATATTAAACAGCAGCTTATCGCGCGTTTAATTCACTTTTACGCTATCGAATTATCCGCAACGCTGCGATCCGTCTTTTCTGAAATCGTGCCGGAAACTCTACTTTCTACTGGCTCGAATCGCCTGTCGAAGATATTTACTTAAAGAAACAGTAAGTTAGCATGACGGCTACAACATCTCTGTCGGGATGCGCTTTAGCCTGTCTGTTTTCATCGTCAGATTAGCGCGCCCTGAGTCCAACTATTAGCAGAAAATCTGGCGTTTATTTATTTTCCGTTACGCTAAGCCAGGAAGAGTCGCAGAGAATAAACTGTCGATCCAGCAATAACTTAACTCATCGCGAAAGGTTAAAAAACAACGCTTTTCAGGCTCCGACGGCAAACCTATATTCATCCCGGCACGCTTTCTTCTCTTTATTAATTAGCCGGGAATCATCATGAACAAAATAATGCTCATCTGCTCACTGGCCTTATTCATCAGCGGTTATGTGATGGCCAATGAACCCGCCAGCGGCGAAGCGGCGGGCGCCCAGGCGATCACCACAACCACCAGCATCATTCCACATTAAACAACGCCTTTTCGCTAAGGCGGTATAACGATATCTGTGTCTGTCAAAACCCTTATTGCTGTCGTCTTTCGCCACCGGAGAATAAGCACGGCCCTGGCTTTATTTAAAAAGTCATTATTCTCCGCTTCTTTTTTCCTGCGCCGCCGTTAAGATTCGCCCTCGCTATCCTGACGATATTCAATGGCGTTCACAAACCAGATTTTCTCACCTTCCGGCGTGAGGACGCTTACCTCGTCGTCCACTTCCTTTTTAATCAGCGCGCGCGCCATCGGCGAATCGACAGAGATATAGTCTTTCGCATCGCCGTAAATCTCATCCGGCCCGACGATACGGAAGCGTTTAACGTCGCCCTGCTCGTTTTCCACCTCGACCCAGGCGCCGAAAAAGACCTTGCCCTCCTGCTGCGGAGAGTAATCGACAATTTTCAGCTCCGCCAGGCACTTGCGCAGGTAGCGCACCCGCCGGTCGATCTGACGCAGCAGACGCTTGTTGTAAGTGTAATCCGCGTTTTCCGAGCGGTCGCCCAGGCTGGCCGCCCAGGAGACGATTTTGGTGATCTCCGGGCGCTTCTCTTTCCACAGATAATCGTGTTCCGCTTTAAGCTTATTGTACCCTTCACGGGTGATCAGTTGAGTTTTCACACGGCAATCCTGTCTGCTTAACCTACGGTGGGGCGGTCGCCGCCGCCTCTTTGCGCTCATGGTACAACAACAGTCCCGGCAGAGGTAAACCGCGCTCGGAATATGGCTTAAAGCGCGCCGCATCGCTGGCAATTTCAGCCGTCAATCCGTATAACTGTCCCCTGTTTCTCACACTGTGCTAGCAAGATAGTTGAACCGATGATGAATGATTCGCTGAGCCGCATTATTGCGGGTGAACTTCAGGCGCGCGCTGAACAAGTTGACGCCGCGATCCGCCTGTTGGATGAAGGGAATACCGTGCCGTTTATCGCACGTTATCGTAAGGAAGTAACCGGCGGGCTTGATGATACCCAGCTGCGACAGCTGGAAACCCGTCTCGGTTATCTGCGCGAGCTGGAGGATCGTCGCCAGGCGATTCTGAAATCCGTTGCCGACCAGGGCAAACTCAGTGATGAACTCGCCGCCGCAATTAATGGCACTCTGAGTAAAACCGAACTCGAAGATCTCTACCTGCCCTATAAGCCGAAGCGCCGCACGCGCGGTCAGATCGCCATCGAGGCGGGTCTGGAGCCGCTGGCCGATTCGCTGTGGCAGGATCCTTCCCAGGAGCCGGAGCAGCTGGCCGCCCGCTTTGTCGACGCAGAGAAAGGCGTGGCTGACGTCAAAGCGGCGCTGGACGGCGCGCGCTACATCCTGATGGAGCGTTTTGCTGAAGACGCCGCTCTGCTGGCGAAAGTGCGCGACTACCTGTGGAAGAACGCGCATCTGGTTTCCCGCGTGGTAGAAGGCAAAGAAGAGGAAGGCGCCAAGTTCCGCGATTACTTCGACCATCACGAAGCACTTTCAACCGTGCCTTCGCACCGCGCGCTGGCGATGTTCCGCGGTCGCAACGAAGGCGTGCTGCAGCTGGCGCTCAACCCCGATCCGCAGTTTGACGAGCCGCCGCGCGAAAGCTACGGCGAACAGCTCATCGCCGAGCATCTGAACCTGCGGCTGAACAACGCGCCGGCGGACAGCTGGCGTAAAGCGGTTGTCAGCTGGACCTGGCGCATCAAGGTGCTGCTGCATCTGGAAACCGAGCTGATGGGCAGCGTGCGCGAGCGCGCGGAAGAAGAAGCGATCAATGTCTTCGCCCGCAACCTGCACGATCTGCTGATGGCGGCGCCGGCCGGCATGCGCGCCACTATGGGCCTCGATCCGGGCCTGCGCACCGGGGTGAAAGTGGCGGTGGTGGACGCGACCGGCAAACTGGTCGCTACCGATACCGTCTATCCGCATACCGGCCAGGCGGCGAAAGCGGCTGCGGCGGTCGCGGCCCTCTGCATTCGTCATCAGGTGGAACTGGTCGCGATCGGCAACGGCACCGCTTCGCGCGAAACGGAACGTTTCTTCCTCGACGTTCAGAAGCAGTTCCCGCAAATCACCGCGCAGAAAGTGGTGGTCAGCGAAGCGGGCGCGTCGGTCTACTCCGCTTCCGAACTGGCAGCGCAGGAGTTTCCCGATCTGGATGTGTCGCTGCGCGGCGCGGTCTCTATCGCTCGCCGCTTACAAGATCCGCTGGCGGAGCTGGTGAAGATCGATCCCAAATCGATCGGCGTCGGCCAGTATCAGCACGACGTCAGCCAGAGCATGCTGGCGAAAAAGCTGGATGCGGTGGTGGAAGACTGCGTGAACGCCGTGGGCGTCGATCTCAATACCGCCTCCGT
The DNA here is from genome assembly GCF_002953215.1 of Mixta calida. NCBI lineage: Bacteria > Pseudomonadati > Pseudomonadota > Gammaproteobacteria > Enterobacterales > Erwiniaceae > Mixta > Mixta calida. The sequence goes on along the minus strand of NZ_CP026378.1, from coordinate 410,863 downwards.
GGCGCTGCTGACGCGCGTCGCCGGACTGACGCGTATGATGGCGCAGAATATCGTCAACTGGCGCGATGAAAATGGCCGGTTCCAGAACCGTCAGCAGCTGCTGAAGGTAAGCCGCCTCGGTCCGAAAGCTTTCGAGCAGTGCGCCGGCTTCCTGCGCATCAACCATGGCGACAACCCGCTGGACGCCTCAACCGTTCACCCGGAAGCTTATCCGGTGGTGGAGCGCATTCTGGAGGCGACCCGCCAGTCGCTGCGCGATCTGATGGGCAACCCAGCGAGCTGCGCAACCTCAAAGCGGTGGACTTCACCACCGAGCGTTTCGGCGTGCCGACGGTGAGCGATATCCTGAAAGAGCTGGAGAAGCCGGGTCGCGATCCGCGTCCTGAATTCAAAACCGCGCAGTTTGCGGAAGGCGTGGAAACCATGAACGACCTGCTGCCGGGCATGGTGCTGGAAGGGGCGGTCACTAACGTCACTAACTTCGGCGCCTTTGTCGATATCGGCGTACATCAGGATGGCCTGGTGCATATCTCCTCGCTCTCCGATAAGTTCGTCGAAGATCCGCACACGGTGGTCAAAGCGGGCGATATCGTCAAGGTGAAGGTGCTGGACGTTGACCTGCAACGTAAGCGCATCGCGTTAACCATGCGTCTGGACGAGCAGCCGGGCGAAAGCGCCTCGCGCGCCGCGCCGCGCGCGCAGGGCCGTGAGAATGGCCGTCCGGCCGCGAAGCCGCGTCAGCGCGCTGCCGCCTCCACGCCGGGCAACAGCGCCATGGGCGACGCGCTGGCGGCCGCCTTCGGCAAGAAACGCTAAAACGTCAGGCGGCATCCTGCCGCCTTCGGCAAGCCATGTAAAAACGTAAGGGCGACGTTCTGTCGTCCTTGCTATTTTTTGCTCTACGTCAACACTAACGAGAATTATTATCATTAATATGGTGCCGTTTTGTCATTGTCGCGCAACGCGACAGTCCATGAGGTACCAGCCATGTCATTGCTTGCCCGTCAGCACTATCAAATTCTCGGCTTCTCGCCCGCAGTCAGCCCCGCCTGGCGCCAGAAACTGCTCTCCCTGGGCCTGCTGCCCGGCGCCTGTTTCGAAGTGGTGCGCATTGCGCCGTTAGGCGATCCGCTGCAAATTCAGGCGGGCCGCGTTAGCCTGATGCTGCGTAAAAAGGATTTGGCGCTGCTGCAACTACAGCCGGTTGCAGGCAAGGAGGCGGCATGAAAAACGTTACTGTCGGTCTGTTAGGCAATCCCAACGCCGGAAAAACCACCCTGTTCAACCAGCTCACCGGCGCACGCCAGCGCGTCGGCAACTGGGCTGGCGTGACCGTGGAGCGTAAAGAGGGCTTCTTCACTGCGGGCAGCACCCGCGTCAACCTTATCGACCTGCCCGGCACCTATTCGCTGACCACCATTTCCCAGCAGGCGTCTATCGACGAGCAGATCGCCTGCCATTTTGTGCTGAGCCAACAGGCGGACCTGCTGATCAACGTGGTGGACGCCTGCAATCTTGAACGCAATCTCTACCTCACCCTTCAGCTGCGCGAACTGGGCGTGCCCTGCATCGTGGCGCTGAACATGCTGGACATGGCGGAAAACCAACGCATCAGCATCGATATTCCGGCGCTGTCGCAGCGCCTCGGCTGTCCGGTGGTGCCGGTCGTCTCCACGCGCGGCAGCGGCCTCGATCGTCTGAAACAGCTGATCGATAAAGGCGTGGAGGCCGGGTCGCCGCTGAAAGTGGACTATCCGCCTGCGCTGGACGCCGCCGCCGACCAACTGGCCGCCGCCATGCCGGTGAGCGAAAGCCGCCAGCGCCGACGCTGGCTGGCGCTACAGCTGCTGGAAGGCGACGTCTACAGCCGTCAGCAGGTAGGGGAGCTGGCGTTGCAGCGGCTGGCGGCGTTGAATAGCGAGCTGACGCTCGATCCCGCCGTGGCGATCGCCGCCGCGCGTTATCAGCAGCTTTCCGCGCTGTGCGTCGCCGTCAGCAACCAACATCTCGCCGCGCCACATCAGCTGTCGCAGCAGCTCGACCGCATTGTGCTGAACCGCTGGCTCGGCATTCCCATCTTTTTGCTGATGATGTACCTGATGTTTCTGCTGGCGATCAATATCGGCGGCGCGCTGCAACCGCTGTTCGACGTCGGTTCGGCGGCGCTGTTTATTCACGGCACCCAGTGGCTTGGCTATACGCTGCATTTCCCCACCTGGCTGACGCTGTTCCTGGCGCAGGGGATCGGCGGCGGCATCAATACGGTACTGCCGCTGGTGCCGCAGATCGGCCTGATGTATCTGTTCCTCTCCTTTATGGAGGATTCCGGTTATATGGCGCGCGCCGCCTTTGTGGTCGACCGGCTGATGCAGTCGCTCGGTCTGCCGGGGAAATCTTTTGTGCCGCTGATTGTCGGCTTCGGCTGCAACGTGCCGTCGGTGATGGGCGCGCGGACGCTGGATGCGACGCGCGAGCGGCTGATTACTATCATGATGGCGCCCTTTATGTCCTGCGGCGCCCGGCTGGCTATTTTTGCGGTGTTTTCCGCCGCCTTCTTCGGTGCGCATGGGGCGCTGGTGGTCTTCAGTCTCTATCTGACCGGCATCGTCATGGCGATCTTAACTGGCCTGCTGTTGAAGCATACGCTGCTGCGCGGCGAGGCGTCGCCGTTTGTTATGGAGCTGCCGAGCTGGCATGTGCCGCACCTGAAAAGCCTGCTGCTTCAGGCCTGGCAACGTCTGCGCGGCTTTGTGCTGCGCGCGGGGAAAGTGATTGTCATCGCCAGCGTATTGATTGGCGGCCTGAACAGCTTTTCGTTTAACGGCCAGCCGGTCAACACCATCAACGATTCGGCGCTGGCCAGCGTCAGCCGGGGATTAACGCCGCTGCTGACGCCGATCGGCATTCATTCCGACAACTGGCAGGCGACGGTCGGCCTGATCACCGGCGCGATGGCGAAAGAAGTGGTGGTCGGCACGCTGAACACGCTCTATACCGCCGAAGCGCTGCATGAGGAGCCGTTCGATGCCGCCAGCTGGAGCCTGAAGGCGGAGCTGGGAGACGCGGTGACGGAAACCTGGCAGGGCCTGAAAGATACGCTGAGCCTGAGCGTGCTGGCCAACCCGATTGAAGCCAGCAAGGGCGACGGCGAAATGGCTGGCGGCGCGATGGGGCAGATGCACCGCCAGTTCGGCAGCGACGCCGCCGCCTTCAGCTATCTGCTGTTCGTGCTGCTCTATGTGCCGTGCGTATCGGTAATGGGCGCCATCGCCCGCGAAAGCAGCCGTCGCTGGATGGGCTTTTCTATTTTCTGGGGCCTGAACGTCGCGTATTCGCTCGCTACGCTGTTCTGGCAGTTCTCGCGTATCGGCGAACAGCCGCTGGCCAGCGGCCTGACCATCCTGCTGGTGCTGCTGTTTAACGGCGCGCTGCTGCTGGCGCTGCGTCGTGTTCGCCTGCCCCCGCAGCGCATACCCATCAGGGTGCTGCCGGTAGAGCGCTACGAGGCGCCGTTAAAAAGCAGCAATTGTCACTAGCCGGGAGCAACAGTTGCGAATTCAGCCCAGCGGTCTACAGTAAAAACTAACGCCTCCCCCAACCTGAAGCTGTGGCCCGCTGGGTAATCATGGATATTATCAATAACTTAATCGATAAGATCTACCAGGACGCTTTCCCGATGGGCGCGCGGGAGCGTCTGCTTTCGCACATTCGCGCCGCCCGCGATGCGATAAAAAAACCGCGCAAGCCACACTGGGATGAAAAAGATGTGGTGCTGATCACCTACGCCGATCAGTTCCGCGAGCCGGAGGCGCCGACGCTCGCCACCTTTTCACGTTTTTATCAACAGCATCTGCAATCGACGTTCAATCTGGTGCATCTGCTGCCGTTTTATCCCTGGTCCTCCGACGACGGCTTTTCCGTTATCGATTACCATCAGGTGAACCCGATCTGCGGCGAATGGCGCAACGTCGCCGAGCTGCATACCCATACGCGCCTGATGTTCGATTTCGTCTGCAACCATATTTCCGCCCACAGCCCCTGGTTTAAGCACTGGCTGGCCTGCGATCCGGGCTGGGACGATTTTTTTATCAGCATGGCGCCCGGCACCGATTTAAGCGGCGTGACCCGCCCGCGCACCTCGCCGCTGCTCACCCCTTTTCTGCGCGCCAATGGCGAAACCCACTATATCTGGACCACTTTCAGCGCCGATCAGATCGATCTGAACTTCGCCAGCCCTGAAGTACTGATCCGCATGGTTGACGTGCTGCTGGAGTATCTGAAAAAGGGCGCTGACTATGTGCGCCTCGACGCCGTAGGTTATATGTGGAAAACGCCCGGCACCCGCTGCATTCACCTGGAGAACACGCATCTGCTGGTGAAGCTGTTTCGCGCCATTGCAGACGCCGTCGCGCCCGGCACGGTCATCATCACCGAAACCAACGTGCCGCATCAGGACAACATCAGCTACTTCGGCAACGGTCAGGATGAGGCGCAGATGGTCTATCAGTTTTCCCTGCCGCCGTTGGTGCTGCACGCCATCCATAACGGCTCGGCACGCGCGCTGCGTCAGTGGGCCGCCGGGCTCGATCTCAGCAGCGGCAACACCACCTTCTTTAACTTCCTCGCCTCCCACGACGGCATCGGGCTGAACCCGGCGCGCGGCATCCTGCCGGAGGTGGAAATCGTTTCGCTGGTGCGCGACCTGGCGCTGGAGGGCGCGCTGGTCTCCTATAAAAACAACCCGGACGGCACCACCAGCCCATATGAAATCAACGTCACCTATATGGATGCGCTGAATAAGCAGGACGATGATGACGACACGCGCATCCGGCGTTTTATGCTGGCGCACGCCATACTGCTGGCCTTTCCCGGCGTGCCCGCCATCTATATCCAGAGCATTCTTGGCTCGCGCAACGATGTCGAAGGGGTCAGAGTGGCGGGTCACAACCGCGCCATCAACCGTGAGAAATATGCGCTGTCGTTTATTGAGAAAGCGTTATCGGGCGCGGACTATCTGCGTCAGCAGATCTTTAACCGTCTCAGCGCGCTGATCCAACTGCGCACGCGTCAGGCGGCGTTCCATCCCGATAATCCCATGGAAATCCTCGATAGCGACAATACGCTGCTGATGATGCGGCGCCATACGCCGGATGGCGAAAATAATCTGCTGTGCGTGTTTAATCTGAGCGAAAAAAGCGTCAGCGCCGTTTTGCCGGAGGGGAAAAAATATCGGGATATTATCGAGCAGAAGATCATCGATGGCGCGCAGCCGGTTACGCTGCCGCCGTGGCACTACCTGTGGTTGAAAGGGTAGCAGGCGCAGCCATCGCGCCTGTGCCTGCTAAACCCTTATTTATACACGTCTGCGGTCGCGCTGAAACGGCCGTGCTCGCGGCCAGCGATGACGACGTAATACTGGCCGCCTTTTTCATCCGCCATTTTTGACAGTTCGCGTTTGGCGTCCATCGGCGAAGTGGTTTCCGCCGTGGTGTTTACGGTGCCAATTTTTTGCAGATTCATCTTCTGCACTTCTTCTTTGGTGATCTCTTTCGCTGCCAGTACGGAGAAAGAGAGGCCGCCCAGCAGGCAGGTAACAGCAACAGTTTTGATCATATTCATAGTACACCTTCGTCTTATAGTTGACCGATTTTCCCAATGGCCGCCGAATGAATACAATGAGATAGGGAATAAAGCGCCCTGCTCCCTGGGTGACTTATACAAAGTCATAGTCAGCGGCCTTGCTCAGGTTCAAGTATTAACGCCAGGTGATATTTTGCCAGTTAAAGCGATAAACTTTCTTAATCTGAAAGAGTGAAGCGGACGACCGCGGCGCAAAATTCCTGCGGATGGGAGATAAAAGGCGCATGCGCCGCTTTCTCCATCACCAGCGAAGCGCTTTGCGGCCAGCGCTCATCCAGCAGCGCCGCCGTTTTACGCGGCACCAGCCCGTCGAGGTAGCCATAGAGGCGCAGCAGCGGCACCGCCAGCGCGTCCATCTCATCGCGCAGATCGACGCAGCGCAGGATCTCCAGACCGCCCGCCAGCACCTCGACCGGTGGAATCGGCTGCGACAGCACCACCTCTTTCAGCGCGCGCGCATCCTGTCGGGCGCTCTGGGTACCGAGCGTTTGCAACGCCAGAAAGCGTTCCACGGTGCGCTGATAATCCTCGCTTAGCTGCTGCTGAAAACTCGCCAGCGTATCGGGCTTGATCCCCGGCCACTGTGCGTCCACTGCGGTAAAGCGCGGCGAAGAGGCGACGGTAATCAGACGCGACACCCGCTGCGGATAGCGCAGCGTCAGTCGGCTGGCCACCAGGCCGCCCAGCGACCAGCCCAGCAGCGTCGCCTTTTCCGGCAGACGGGGCAGCAGCGCCTCCACCATCTCATCCAGCGTCAGGGCGCCGAACCCCTGGCTGCGGCCAAAGCCGGGCAGGTCGACCAGGTGCAGACGAAACTGCGCGCTGAGCGGCTCGACGATGCAACGCCACACCTCAGCATTCAGTCCCCATCCGTGAAGCAGCACAAGATCGCTATCGCCGGTGCCGGTGGTGTGCCAGTAAAGCTGGGTCATCAGTTATGGTCTCATCATCGCTAAATCAGGGAGGTCGCTATGCTACCAATGCAGGGAGGCTGTTGGCTATGCCAGTCGCCGCTGAAACTCACGTCACAAGGGCTTTGCAGCTACTGCCTGCGCGCCCTGCCGCCGCTGCCGCTTTGCTGTCCGCGCTGCGGGCTGCCCGCCAGCAATTCCCGCGTCGCCTGCGGGCGTTGCCTGCGCCGTCCGCCGCCGTGGCAACATCTGGTGGCGGTCACTGATTACCGTCCGCCGCTAAGCCAGCTGATCGCGCGCCACAAATTCTCCGGCGTTACCGCACTCTCTGTGATGTTGGCGCGGCTGATTTTGCTAAGCTGGTTATCGGCAAAACGTGAACGCGGCCTGCCCCGGCCCGATCTGCTGCTAGCCGTTCCGCTGCATCGCCGCCGTGCCTGGCGACGGGGCTTTAATCAGGCCGACCTGCTGGCAAGGCCGCTGGCGCGCTGGCTGCGCTGCGCATACCGCCCGAACGGGCTGACCCGCCGCCGCGCCGGGCATGTTCAGCATCAGCTGAGCGCCCATGCGCGCAGACATAACCTGCGTAACGCTTTTCGCCTTGAAATCGCCGTGCGCGATCGCCATATCGCTCTGATTGATGATGTGGTGACCACCGGCAGTACGGTAGCGGAAATCAGCCGTCTGCTACTGCATGCTGGCGCCGCCAGCGTCCAGATTTGGTGCCTGTGCCGTACCTTGTAGAGCGTCGGCGATGGGCGTATTATAACCAACTAAATTAGTCAACTATTGAGCAACTGCCATGATCCGAATTACCGATGCCGCCCAGGAGCATTTTGCAAAATTGCTGTCAAATCAGGAAGATGGCACCCAAATCCGCGTGTTCGTCATTAATCCGGGCACGCCAACTGCTGAATGTGGCGTCTCCTACTGCCCGCCCGACGCCGTGGAGCCGACCGATACTGAGCTGAAGTTCGAAAAGCTGTCCGCCTACGTTGACGAGCTGAGCGCGCCTTACCTTGAAGACGCCGAAATCGACTTCGTTACCGACAATCTCGGTTCGCAGCTAACGCTGAAAGCGCCGAACGCTAAAATGCGCAAGGTGGCCGACGATGCGCCGCTGATCGAGCGCGTAGAATATCTGTTACAGGCGCAGATCAACCCGCAGCTGGCGAGCCACGGCGGTCGCGTCACGCTGATGGAAATTACCGACGAAGGCTATGCGATCCTGCAATTCGGCGGCGGTTGCAACGGCTGTTCTATGGTCGACGTGACGCTGAAAGAAGGGATTGAGAAAGAGCTGCTGGCCGCTTTCCCTGAGCTGAAAGGCGTGCGCGATCTGACCGAGCATCAGCGCGGCGAACACTCTTACTACTAAGCGCGGCCTGACGGCTACGCTGAAAATAAGCAGGGGTTTCCTGGCAAACCCTGGAAGCGCAAAAAAGAAAAGGCGACCAGAAGGTCGCCTTTTTTATGCTAACTTGCCTGACGTAATAATTAACTTGCCCGCCGCCGTTTATCGAGATCCTTAATCAGCCGGTTGATCTGTTCATCGTTGAACATCTCTTCCAGCGTGCGGCTGAGCTTGCGTCGCCAGTTAGGATATTGATCCACCGTGCCCGGCACGTTCACCGGTTTTTCCATCTCCAGCCAGTCTTCCGGTTGCAGCCCCAGCAGCGCGCTGGCGCTTTCGGCGATATAACGCTGCATTCCACGGCTTAGCTCGGCGGAAGCCGGTACTTTCACCGCCCGCTTGCCCAGCTTTTTCGGCACGCAGCCCTGCTCGTGCAGCGCGTCCAGCAGCGCCTGCTTCTGCCGTTCGCGGTTTTCATACAGCCCTTTGAGCACCACTTTGTCCGGGTAAAGCCCCAGCGTTTCGCCCAACGTCAGATCGCCCGCGCTCCAGAATCCGCGCAGCGTCGGCAGATCGTGCGTCGTGGCGCTGGCCATCGCCTGACGCTGCCACTCCTGCGGCGCGCGATAGCGATCGGCGCTCTCCTGCTCAAAGTAGAGCACCTTCCACGAATAGATGCCGCCGCTGCGCAGCTTGCCGATGATCTCTTTCGGCACCGTGCCGAGATCCTCGCCGATCACCATACAGCGGTTACGGTGGCTTTCCAGCGCCAGGATCGCCAGCAGGTCGTCCACTGGATAGTAGACGTAGGCGCCGTGGTCCGCCGTCTGGCCATAGGGTATCCACCACAGGCGCAGCATCGACATGACATGATCGATGCGCAGCGCGCCGCAGCTCGCCATATTGGCGCGCAGCATATCAATAAAGGGCTGATAAGCGCGCGCCGCCATCACATGCGGGTCCATCGGCGGCAAGCCCCAGTTCTGGCCCAGCGGTCCCAGAATATCGGGCGGCGCGCCTACCGATGCCTTCAGACAGTAGAGATCGGGATCGCTCCAGGTTTCCGCGCCCCCTTCCGCCACGCCGACGGCGAGATCGCGATAAAGCCCCACCGACATGCCGTGCCGCTGGCAAACCTGCCAGCACTCGTCAAACTGCCGGTTCGCCAGCCATTGCAGCCAGAGCCAGAAACGCACCTCGTCCTCATTTTTACGGCAGAACTGCTGCACCGCTTTGCTCTGCGCGTGGCGATATTTTTCCGGCCACGCTGGCCAGCCCCAGCGCTGTCCATCTTCTTTCAGCATGGCGGCGTGCAGCGCGTCATACGCCGCCTGGCTGTAGAGGCTTTCGCCGCCCGCGGCTATGTACGCCTCGAAATGACGGCGCGTGGCGTCCTGCTCATCGCGGGTACTGAACTGCGCCCAGGCCAGCCGCAGGCCGTCGATTTTAAGCTGGTTCACCGCGCTATAGTCGACCCACTCGGTCTCGCGCGCCGCCTTGATGCGCCGCTGCGTCTCTTTATCCCGCCACCAGCGTTGCGCCTCTTCGCTCTGCTGGAAATCAGGCACGCGCTCCACGTCGATATAGATCACGTTCATCCAGCGGCGCGACGACGGGCTGTAAGGACTGGCGCTCTCCGGGCTGGCGGGATAGAGCGAATGAATCGGGTTAAGGCCGATAAAATCGCCGCCGCGTTCGGCGATCTGTGTCAGCATCTCGCTCAGATCGCCGAAATCGCCGATGCCCCAGTTACGCGCGGATCGCAGCGTATAGAGCTGCACGCAGGCGCCCCATAGTTTGCGTCCTTCCAGCAGCGCCTGCGGCTCATAGCAGCGGCGCGGCGCCATAATGATGCGGCACGGCCACGCGTTTTCCCCCTGAGTGAGCGTCAGCTGATGATAGCCCTGCGGCAGACGCGGCGGCAGTGGAAACGTCTCGCCGCCCCGCGCCTCGCCCTGATACGTTTTGCCCTGTTCGGTTTGCAGCGTCCACCGGAACGGGCCGCTGCCGCCGACCGCCAGTTCCCGCTTGCGTCGTCCGCTAAAGACTTTCACTGCGGGGACAGGCGCGTCGCTGACCGGACGGGGAAACCCCATCGCCTCCAGCAGTTTTTGCCGGGTTTCGGCGCTGATAGCCTCTGGCTCTCCCTTCGCATTGATATAGCTGGCAGCGATCCCGGCTGCGCTGGCGTCTTTCTCAAGTTGGGTTAAATCCATAACGCTTCCTGAAACAGTCTGTGACTATGAGCGGCCTGCGCCGCCCTCCCTCAGCGTTTGCTCTGCCAGATACGCTGCTGATAGTCGCGTACAGAGCGATCGGAACTGAACATGCCGGTACGTGCGGTATTGAGTATAGTCGCGCGCGTCCAGGCTTCCTTATCGCGCCATAACGCCTCCACACGTTCCTGCGCGGCGATATAGTCGGCGAAATCCGCCAGCACCAGCCAGGGATCGCCGTTCTTCGTCAGGCTGTGCAGCAGCAGATCGAAGGCGTGCTTATCGCCCTGGCTGAAATGGCCTTTTTCCAGCTCCTTCAACAGACCGTCGAGATGTTTGTCTTTCTTACGCAACTTTTTCGGATCGTAGCCGCCTGCCTTCAGCGCCTTCACCTCGTCAACGGTATTGCCGAAGATAAAGATATTCTCTTCCCCGACCTGCTCGGCAATCTCAACGTTGGCGCCGTCCAGCGTGCCGATGGTCAGCGCGCCGTTCAGGGCGAGCTTCATATTGCCGGTGCCGGAGGCTTCATAGCCAGCGGTGGAGATCTGCTCCGACAGATCCGCCGCCGGGATCATCAGCTCCGCCGCGGTGATGCGGTAGTCAGGAATAAACACCACCTTGAGACGATCGCCGATCAGCGGATCGTTATTGATCACCTCGGCCACTTTGTTGATCGCGTAGATGATGTTTTTCGCCAGGTAGTAGCCTGGGGCCGCCTTGGCGCCGAACAGAAAGACGCGCGGCGCCTTATCCAGCTGCGGGTTGTCGCGCAGTTGACGGTAGCAGTGCAGAATATGCAGCAGACCGAGATGCTGGCGCTTGTACTCGTGCAGACGCTTGATCTGCACGTCGAACAGCGCGTCGGGGTTGATCTCAATGCCGGTGACGCGGCGCACATACTCCGCCAGCCGCAGCTTGTTGTTATGTTTGATGTCGCGATAGCGCTGACGAAACGCCTTATCGTCCGCATACGGCTCCAGGCCTTTCAGCGCGTCCAGGTTCGTCACCCAGTCGCGGTTGCCTAACGTCTCATCAATCAGTTCAGAGAGCGCCGGGTTGCACTGCTTCAGCCAGCGACGCGGCGTGATGCCGTTGGTGACGTTGAAAAACTTGTGCGGCCACAGCTGGTGATACTCCGGGAAGAGATCCTTCACCACCAGATCGGAGTGCAGCGCCGCAACGCCATTTACCGCAAAACCGCTGACTACGCACAGGTTCGCCATGCGCACCTGTTTGTCATGCAGCACCGCCAGTTTCGCCCAGACCGCTTCATCGCCCGGCCACTGCTTCTCCACCAGCTTCTTAAAGCGTCGGTTGATCTCTTTAATAATGGCGAAATGGCGCGGCAGCAGCGTGCGCACCAGGCGCTCGTCCCAGCGTTCCAGCGCTTCCGGCATCAGCGTATGGTTAGTGTAGGCGAAGACGTTGCTGGTAATACGCCACGCCTCCTCCCACTCCAGCTGATGCTCATCCAGCAGCAGGCGCAGCATTTCAGGGATGGCGATAGTGGGATGGGTATCGTTAAGCTGGATCACCTCATAATCGGGCAGCTCCGCCAGCGCGCGGCCCGCCAGGTGATGACGGCGCAGAATATCCGCCACCGAGCAGGCGCACTGGAAATATTGCTGCATCAGACGCAGCCGCTTGCCTTCCTGATGGTTATCGTTGGGATAGAGCACCTTGGTCAGCTTCGCCGCATCGATGCCCCGCTGCTCCGCCTGCAGGAATTTGCCGTCGTTGAACAGCGTCAGGTCGAACGGGTGCGCGTGGGTCGCCTGCCACAGGCGCAGCGGCTGCGTGACGCCGTTGCGATAGCCGATGACCGGCAGATCCCAGGCTTCGCCGCGCATCACGAACGCCGGTTCCCACCGCAGCGAACCGTCATCGTTTTTCACTACTTTGCCGCCGATGCCCACTTCGACATCCAGCGCGCTGTTATGGCGAAACCATGGATAGCGGTCGCGTCGCCAGTCGTCCGGCGCTTCGCGCTGGTAACCCTCGTCGAAAGACTGGCGGAACAGGCCGTACTGGTAGTTCAGACCGTAGCCGATGGCGGGCTGGCCGACCGTCGCCATTGAATCGAGATAGCAGGCCGCCAGGCGTCCCAGACCGCCGTTGCCCAGCGCCGGGTCCACCTCTTCCTCCAGCAGCTCGCTGAGATTGATGCCCTGCTCCGCTAAAAGCGCGTTAACCTCGTCATACCAGCCGAGGTTGATCAGGTTATTGCCGGTCAGTCGACCAATCAGAAACTCCATCGACAGGTAATTGACATGGCGTTGGTTTTTACCGGAATTGACCGTCGGCTGCGCCGCCAGCAGTTCGGCCAGCGCGCCGCCGACCGCTTCCCACCGCTGACGCGGCGTCATATCGCTGGCGCTCGCCAGCCCTAAATGCTGCCACTGGCGCGTTAACGCCGCCTCAAAACGAGCCTTATTGAATGTTAGCTGCGACATACAACTCTCTTCCGTTAAGTAATATACCCGTCATACTTCAAGCCGCTGGCGCGTTGGCTACGCTCGCTCACCCCGGTCACTCACTCTTGTAAGCTCCCGGAGATTTACTTCCTTGCCGCCTTCCTGCGACCTGAATTATTTAGGGTATGGATTCGCAAAAAATTGATGCGCACATGCTGACGTTAACCCGACTGAGCGGCATCCTCCCGCGGCAGGATTAGCCGGGGATGAGCGGCAGGGCGTAGGTAAAAATGTGATCGTCAACGCGTTAAGTTAAGACGCCGCTGGCGGAAAAAGCGCTGTAAACCACGCGATATAAATAAAAAAATCACGCTAAACATAACGACCTATTTATGAATGGACCTAAAACGCATTTTTATGCTTCGCAGGGACGCCGCGTATTCCGCCGCCTTCGTTAGCAATGAAGCAGAAAAATGTCAAAAAATAATAAGGAAATGTGATGAGGTGCAACTTAATGAACACGGGAAAGTTCTCCTCCTTGCATTACTGCCTGACACGTCAGAAAGTACTTAATTACACGCCGTGAAATAATTCTTTTTGTTTCCTTCTATGTCATCACAGTGAAGTGTCGCCATGCTGATACCATCGAAACTCAGCCGTCCACTGCGGCTTCAGAACACCATTGTTCGGGAGCGTTTGATAGCCAGGCTTGCGAACATTGCGCACTACCGCTTAGCGTTGATAAGCAGTCCCGCTGGCTATGGCAAGACCACGCTGGTGGCACAGTGGGCGGCGGATAAAAGCGATCTCGGCTGGTATTCGCTGGATGACAGCGATAATTACCCGGAGCGCTTCGCCAACTACTTTATGGCCGCCGTGCAACAGGCAACCGGCGGACACTGTATGCGCAGCGAGGCGCTGGCGCAGAAGCGTCAGTACGCCAGCCTCAGCGCGCTCTTTTCCCAGCTTTTTGTTGAGCTGGCGGAGTGGCAGCGCCCACTTTATCTGGTGATTGACGATTACCACCTGATCGCTAACGACGCCATTCATCAGGCGATGCGCTTTTTCATTCGCCATCAGCCCGAAAACCTGACGCTGATTATTCTGTCGCGCAATCTGCCTTCGCTGGGCATCGCTAACCTGCGGGTGCGCGAACAGCTGCTGGAAATCAACAGTCAGTCGCTGGCTTTTACGCCGCAGGAGGCGAAGCAGTTCTTCGACTGCCGTCTGCAACAGCCGATCGGCGCAGATGATTCACAGCGGCTCTGCGCCGAAGTGGCTGGCTGGGCCACCGCGCTACAGCTGATCGCCCTGACGGAACGCCAGTCCAATACGCCGACTCATCATTCCGCCCAGCGTCTCGCCGGTATCAACGCCAGCCATCTTTCCGACTATCTGGTGGATGAGGTGTTGGACTGCGTTGACAGCGCGACGCGAAACTTCCTGTTACGCAGTTCGGTGCTGCGTTCAATGAACGACACGCTGATCGCGCGTCTGACCGGCGAAGAGAATGCGCAGCTGCGGCTTGAAGAAACGGAGCGTCAGGGGCTGTTTCTGCAACGCATGGACGACAGCGGCAAATGGTTTAACTTTCATCCGCTGTTCGCCAGCTTCCTGCGCCAGCGCTGTCAGTGGGAGCTGAGCAGCGAGCTGCATCAGCTTCATCGCGCCGCGGCGGAAGGCTGGATGGCGCTCGGCTACGCCGGAGAAGCGATTCATCATGCGCTGGCGGCGGGCGACACCGCGCTGCTGCGCGATATTCTGCTGCATCATGCCTGGTCGCTGTTCAATCACAGCGAGCTGGCGCTGCTGGAGGAAAGTCTGAAGGCGCTGCCGTGGCAGCAGCTGGTGGATCATCCGCGTCTGATTCTGTTGCAGGCGTGGCTGGCGCAGAGCCAGCATCGCTATGGCGAGGTCAACCTGCTGCTGGCGCGCGCCGAAGAGGAGATGACATTGCAGCAGATCGCCATCGATCCGGTGCTGAGCGCCGAATTCGATGCGCTGCGCGCGCAGGTCGCCATCAACGCCGGCAAGCCCGACGAGGCGGAACGGCTGGCGAACCAGGCGCTGACCCATCTGCCGCTGGCGAATTACTACAGCCGCATCGTCGCCACCTCGGTAAAAGGCGAAGTGCTGCACTGTCAGGGCGAGCTGGAGGCGGCGCTCGCCACCATGCAGCAGACCGACGAAATGGCGCGCCATTACAACTGCTGTCACTACGCGCTCTGGGCGCTGTTGCAGCAGAGTGAAATCCTGCTGGCGCAGGGCTTTTTGCAAACCGCATACGATATCCAGGAGAAGGCGTTCGCGCTGATCGATGAGGAAGGATTAGAACAGCTGCCGATGCATGAGTTTTTGCTGCGCATTCGCGCGCAGCTGCTCTGGTCCTGGGCGCGCCTTGACGAAGCGGAAGCGACGGCGCGCAAAGGGCTGGAGGTGCTGGCGAATTTCCAGCCGCAGCAGCAGTTGCAGTGCCTGGCGATGCTGGCGAAGTGCGCGCTGGCGCGTGGCGATATCGATAACGCGCGCCGCCATCTGATCCGCTGCGAAAACCTGCTCGGCAACGGCCAGTACCACAGCGACTGGGTCACCAACGCGGATAAGCCGCGCGTGATCTACTGGCAGATGACCAATGATAAAGTTGCCGCCGCCAACTGGCTGCGGCTGACGCCGAAGCCGGCCACCGCCGACAACCATTTCCTGCAGGGACAGTGGCGCAATATCGCCCGCGTACAGATCCTGCTGGGACAGTATGACGAAGCGGAAGTAGTGCTGGACGAACTGAATGAAAATGCGCGGCGGCTGCGGCTGACCAGCGATTTAAACCGCAACCTGCTGCTGCTCAACGCGCTCTACTGGCAAACCGGCCGCAAGAGCGAAGCGCAGCTGGCGCTGATTGAGGCGTTGACGCTGGCGAACCGCACCGGCTTTATCAGCCACTTCGTTATCGAAGGCGAAACCATGGCCCAGCAGCTGCGTCAGCTGCTGCAATTACACACGCTGCCGGAACTGGAACAGCATCGCGCCCAGCGTATCCTGCGCGATATCAACCAGCACCATCGCCACAAGTTCGCCCACTTCGACGAAAGCTTCGTCAGCCGTCTGCTGACCCATCCACAGGTGCCGGAGCTGATCCGCACCAGCCCGCTCACCCAGCGCGAATGGCAGGTGCTGGGCCTGATCTATTCAGGCTACAGCAACGACCAGATCGCCGGCGAGCTGGAGGTGGCGCAAACCACCATCAAAACGCACATTCGCAACCTTTATCAAAAACTGGGAGTAATGCATCGCCAGGAAGCGGTGCGGCAGGCGCAGCATCTGCTGCACCTGATGGGAATGAGCGTGGCCTGATCCTCAGCACAACTCCAGATGGACTTCATGCTGCTCGATCACTTTCATGACGCTGGCGGGCGGCATTTCATCGGTAAACAGATAATCCACCAGGCTCATATTGCCGAGGTTGACCATCGCGTTGCGGCCAAACTTGGAGTGGTCGGTCACCAGCATCACGCAGCGTGAATTATCTATAATCGCGCGTTTGGTGCGCACCTCATGGTAATCGAACTCCAGCAGCGAACCGTCCATATCGATGCCGCTGATGCCGAGAATGCCGTAGTCGAGGCGGAACTGCGAAATAAAGTCGAGCGTCGCCTCACCCATAATGCCGCCGTCGCGCGTGCGCACCTCGCCGCCAGCGATAATCAGGCGGAAGTCGGGCTTGGTCATCAGCAGCGTGGCGACGTTCAGGTTGTTGGTGACGATGCGCAGGTCGTTGTGGTGCATCAGCGCGTGGGCGACCGCCTCCGGCGTGGTGCCGATATCGATAAACAGGGTTGCGCCGTCGGGGATTTGGCTGGCGACCCGCTGCGCGATGCGCGCCTTCTCCGCCGACCACATCATCTTACGATCCTGCCAGGCGGTGTTTTCCGAGCTGGAAGGCAACGCCGCGCCGCCGTGGTGGCGCTGTATTTTATTCTGCTCGGCCAGATCGTTCAGATCGCGGCGAATGGTTTGCGGACTGACGTCAAAATGTTCCACCAGTTCTTCGGTACTGACATATCCCTGACGCCGGACCAGATCGATAATGGCGTCATGACGTTGCGTCTGCTTCACATAAATCTCCTGTTATAAGTACGGCATCAGGCTGCGCGATTATCCGGCAGCCTGCAGGCGTCGCTGATGCCTCAGCGTTTACGCGCATGACGCGTATCGACGAAAGCCATCGCCAGCCCCACCACCAGACCGGTGAGATGGGCGGCATTGCCTACCGCCTGGCCCAACACGCCAAAAAATCCAATGACCAGCCACAGGATAGCGAAAGCCATCAGACCGCGCTCCAGGAAAATGCCACTTTCGGGATCGCGCTCGCCCCGCAGCCAGGCGTAGCCCATCAGCGCGTAGACCACGCCAGAAAGCCCACCGAACCAGACGCCGCTGAATTTCGCCTGCATCCAGCCGCTCAGCAGCGCGGAAATCAGCGTAATCACAAACAGTTTGCCGGTGCCGAGCCGCTTTTCGATGGCACCGCCGATATACCACCACCACAGCAGGTTGAACACCAGGTGCAGCACGGAAAAATGAAGCAGCGCATGGCTGAACCAGCGCCACAGCTGGAAAGATTGCGAGCTGTCCATCGGCCACGCCAGCCAGCCCAGCACCTCGTCCCCGCCGATAATCTGCATCAGGATAAAGATAGCGATGCAGGCAAAGCCCAGCGCCAGGGTAAGCGGCCCGGCGCGCTGGCGCAGGTTGGTCAGCAAACTGTCGCGCTGATAGTGCAATCCGCTGTCGGTATTGCCGCTCTGCCAGCTGGCGGCCTGATAACGCGGATGAAAAGGGTCGCGAACAAACTGCGCAAGTTCGTTTTCGACCATTTCCAGTTTCGTCTCATCGTCCAGCAGCAGCACAACCTGCTCGTCGCGTTCGATATGCAATGTGACGCCGCGCGTCGCCATATAGTCGACAAACGCCTGCGCCATGCGCGGATTGGTAAAGCGGGTAAGCTGTATCATTTTCCGTTTCCTGAATTCTGCCGCATGCCGCGGCGCTTACTCCGACGGCGTTTCAACCAGCTGCGGGAACGCCGCGCGCCAGGCGTCGAAGCCGCCGTCGATGCTGTAAACCTGCTCAAATCCCTGATTAATTAAATACTGCGCCGCCCCTTTGCTGCTGTTGCCGTGATAGCACATGACGAACACCGGCGTATCAAAATCCGCCTGCTGCATAAAACCGTTCAGCGTGCCGTTGGTCAGGTGGAACGCGCCTTTGGCGTGACCGGCCTCATAGCTTTGCGGATCGCGAATATCGACCAGCAGCGCTTCGCCTTCCGCCAGACGTTGTTGCGCCAGTTCGACGCTAATGCATTCAAATTGTTCCATGGTGGACCCCGGATAAAAGAGTGGTGCGATAAGCCGAACGGCGCGGTCGGCCTTCTCACCGCATCGCCCTTCAGCTCTGTCTCGCGCTATTGTAACGCGAAGCGGTTTAACTATAACCCATCTAACCAAAGGGTTACTGCCGTCAGCGGCGGCGAATAATGTTAACTGAATCACGCTAAGATGTTTTTATTGGGTTAAAGCTGGCATCAATGTTGGTTTACGATTATTATTATGCTCGAAAACGAACATAGACGAACTATTCCGAACATCGGAGGAGATGACGTGGAAACCAAAGATCTGATCGTTATCGGCGGCGGCATCAACGGTGCCGGCATTGCGGCCGATGCCGCAGGACGCGGACTGTCTGTGCTGATGCTGGAGGCGCAGGATCTGGCGTGCGCCACCTCTTCCGCCAGCTCGAAGCTGATTCACGGCGGCCTGCGCTACCTGGAGCATTATGAATTCCGCCTGGTGAGCGAAGCGCTGGCCGAGCGTGAAGTACTGCTGAAAATGGCGCCGCATATCGCTTTCCCGATGCGCTTCCGCCTGCCTCATCGCCCCCATTTGCGTCCGGCCTGGATGATCCGCGCCGGTCTGTTTCTGTATGACCACCTCGGCAAACGCACCAGCCTGCCGGGCAGTAAAGGATTGCGTTTTGGCGCAGAATCGGTGCTGAAGCCGGAAATCTCGCGCGGTTTCGAATATTCCGACTGCTGGGTGGACGATGCGCGCCTGGTAGTGCTGAACGCGCAGGAAGTGGTGAAACGCGGCGGCGAAGTGCGTACCCGCACCCGCGCCACGCGCGCCTGGCGTGAAAACGGCATGTGGATGGTGGAAGCGCAGGATGTCGACACCGGCAAAACCTGGACCTGGCGCGCCAAAGGCCTGGTAAACGCCGCCGGTCCGTGGGTGAAACAGCTGTTTGACGACGGCCTGAAGCTGAAATCGCCGTATGGCATTCGTCTGATCAAAGGCAGCCATATTGTGGTGCCGCGCGTGCATACCGAAAAGCAGGCCTACATCCTGCAGAACGAAGATCACCGCATCGTGTTTGTGATTCCGTGGATGGATGAGTTCTCCATCATCGGCACCACCGACGTAGAATATAAAGGCGATCCGAAGCAGGTAAAAATCGATGATAAAGAAATCGACTATCTGCTGAAGGTTTATAATGCGCACTTTAAAAAGCCGCTGGGCCGCGACGATATCGTCTGGACCTACTCCGGCGTACGTCCGCTGTGCGATGATGAGTCGGATTCGCCGCAGGCGATTACCCGCGACTACACGCTCGACGTGCGCGACGATGCGGGCAATGCGCCGCTGCTGTCGGTATTCGGTGGCAAACTGACCACCTATCGCAAGCTGGCCGAGCATGCGATGGAAAAACTGGCGAAGTATTATCCCAACGCCGGTCCGGCATGGACGAAAAACGCCGTGCTGCCGGGCGGCGATATCGCCGGCACGCGCGAAGATTACGCCGCCGGCCTGCGCCGTCGCTATCCGTTTATCAGCGAAGGCCTGGCGCGTCACTATGCCCGCACTTACGGCAGCAACAGCGAGCTGATTCTGCAGAACGCCAGCTCGCTGGCGGACCTGGGCGAAGATTTCGGTCACAGCTTCCATGAGGCCGAACTGCGTTACCTGGTAGAGAATGAGTGGGTGCGCGAACTGGACGACGCCATCTGGCGCCGCACCAAGCTCGGCATGTGGCTGAACGAAGCGCAGCAGGCGCGCGTCGCGCAGTGGCTGGAAACGCACAGCAAAAAACCTGCCCTTTCTCTCGCTTCCTGAGCGTGAGCCGTAAAAAGAAAAACCGCCCATCGGGCGGTTTTTTTATGGCTGACGCAACGTACCGTTTTCAGAGACGGATAGGCGAAATATGCCAGATCTCGTCGGCGTACTCCTGAATGGTGCGGTCAGAGGAGAAGTAGCCCATATTGGCGATATTCAACGCCGCGCGACGCTGCCACTCTTCCGGCTGGCGGTAGAGTTCGTCTACCTTATCCTGGGTATCCACATAGCTGCGGTAGTCGGCCAGCAGTTGATAGTGATCGCCCAGCCCCACCAGCGAATCGTAGATATTGCGATAACGTCCTGGCTCCTGCGGGCTGAAGACGCCGGTCGCGATCTGCGTCAGCGCCTGATTCAGCTCGGCGTCCGACTCGAAGTAGTCGCGCGAGTTGTAGCCGTTGCGGCGCAGCGCCTCTACCTGCGGCGTCGTATTGCCGAAGATAAAGATATTCTCTTTGCCGACATGCTCGCGCATCTCTACGTTCGCGCCGTCCAGCGTGCCGATGGTCAGCGCGCCGTTCAGGGCGAACTTCATGTTGCTGGTGCCGGAGGCTTCGGTACCCGCCAGCGAGATCTGTTCGGAAAGATCGGCTGCCGGAATGATGATCTGCGCCAGGCTCACGCTGTAGTTCGGGATAAACACTACTTTCAGCTTGTTCTTCACCTGCGGGTCGCTGTTGATCACGTTAGCCACATCGTTGATCAGATGAATGATGTGCTTCGCCATATAGTAGGCTGACGCCGCCTTGCCGGCGAAGATATTCACGCGCGGTACCCAGTTGGCGTTTGGATCGGCCTTGATGCGGTTATAGCGCGTAACCACATGCAGCACATTCAGCAGCTGGCGCTTATATTCATGGATACGTTTGATCTGCACGTCGAACAGCGCGTTAGGATCGAGAACAATATCCATATTCTTCGCCACCCAGCTCGCCAGGCGCTTTTTGTTTTCCAGCTTGGCGTCGGCAATTTTTTCGATAAAGGCCGGAAAATCGATCTGCGGTTTGATCTCCTCCAGCTGGCTGAGATCGGTACGCCAGCGGCGGCCGATGGTATCGTCCAGCACGTCCGACAGCGGCGGGTTCGCCAGTGCCAGCCAGCGGCGCGGCGTAATGCCGTTGGTTTTGTTGCAGAAGCGGCCGGGGAACAACCGAGCGAAATCGGCGAACAGCGACTGCACCATCAGGTTGGAGTGCAGTTCCGATACGCCGTTCACCTTGTGGCTCACCACTACCGCCAGCCAGGCCATACGCACCTGGCGTCCGTTGTTTTCGTCAATGATGGAAATGCGCGACAGCAGCTCCCACTCTTCCGGGTAGTGTTCCTGAATGGTCTTCAGGAAGTAGTCATTGATTTCAAAAATAATTTGCAGATGACGCGGCAGGATTTTACCGATCATATCTACCGACCAGGTTTCCAGCGCCTCGCTCATCAGCGTGTGGTTGGTGTAGGAGAAGACCTGACACACCACCTCGAATGCGTCGTCCCAGGTAAACTTATGCTCATCGATCAGCAGACGCATCAGTTCCGGGATCGCCAGCACCGGGTGGGTGTCGTTCAGGTGGATGGCGACCTTATCCGCGAGGTTATCGAAAGTTTGATGCATTTCCCAGTGACGGTTAAGGATATCCTGCACGGTGGCCGATACCAGAAAATACTCCTGACGCAGGCGCAGCTCGCGGCCTGAGTAGGTGGAGTCATCCGGGTAGAGCACGCGCGACACGTTTTCAGAGTGGTTTTTATCTTCCACCGCCGCGAAATAGTCGCCCTGGTTGAATTTGCCGAGGTTGATCTCGTTACTCGCCTGCGCGCTCCACAGTCTCAGCGTATTGGTGGCGTCGGTGTCATAGCCGGGAACGATCTGGTCATAGGCCATTGCCAACACTTCTTCCGTCTCCAGCCAGCGCACTTTCGCGCCCTCGTGCTGCAAGCGGCCGCCAAAACGCACCTTATAGCGGGTATTAAAGCGCTGGAACTCCCACGGGTTGCCATACTCCAGCCAATAGTCGGGCGATTCCGCCTGTCTGCCGTCAACGATATTCTGCTTAAACATGCCGTAATCGTAACGGATGCCGTAACCGTGTCCCGGCAGCCCCAGCGTCGCCAGCGAATCCAGGAAGCAGGCCGCCAGACGCCCCAGGCCGCCGTTGCCTAAACCGGGATCGTTCTCCTCCTCGATCAGTTCGCCCAGATCCAGCCCCATCTCCTCCAGCGCGCTGTGCAGATCTTCATAGATCCCCATCGCCAGCAGCGCGTTAGAGAGGGTTCTCCCCATCAAAAATTCCATCGAGAGATAGTAAACCTGGCGCACGTCCTGAGAGAGCTGCGCGCGGCTGGAGCGCAGCCAGCGCTCCACCATCCGATCGCGCACCGCCAGCAGCGAGGCGTTCAGCCACTCATGCTTATTGGCGGTAGAGGGATCTTTACCCAGCGTAAACATCAGTTTATAGGCAATAGAGTGCTTTAACGCGTCGACCGTCAGCGTCGGTGAGGCATAGGTAAAAGGTGCGTTCATAGCAAGTATCCCAAATCAGGTTACAACAACCGTTGATAAAGATCCCGGTAGGCCTGTGCTGCCACCTGCCAGCTAAAGTCCATCGCCATCGCCTGCCGTTGAACGTAGCGCCACAGAGAAGGACGAGACCACAATACAAACGAACGACGAATCGCGCGCAGCAGCGACCAGGCGTTGCTGTCCTCAAAGCTAAAGCCGCTGGCGATGCCGTCCGCCAGGTTTTCCAGCGAACTGTCATTCACCGTATCCGCAAGCCCGCCGGTACGCCGCACCAGCGGCAGCGTGCCATATTTCAGCCCATAGAGCTGCGTCAGGCCGCACGGTTCAAAGCGGCTCGGCACCATAATGACGTCCGCCCCGCCCATAATACGGTGCGAGAACGCCTCGTGATAGCCGATCTGAACGCCGACGCTGCCGGGGTTTTCCGCGGCGGCGGCGAGGAAGCCCTGTTGCAATACGGCGTCGCCCGCGCCCAGCAACACCAGCTGCCCGCCCTGCTCCAGCAGGCTCGGCAGCGCCTCCAGCACCAGGTCCAGCCCCTTCTGCTTGGTCAGACGGCTGACCACGGCGAACACCGGCACGCTGTCGTCTACCTTCAGCCCCATGGCGATTTGCAGCTGACGCTTGTTTTCCGCCTTGGCGTCCAGCGTGTCGCGGTTATAACGGGCGTTGAGCAGCAGGTCGTGCGCCGGGTCCCAAATCAGCGGATCGACGCCGTTGAGGATGCCGCTCAGCCGTCCTTCGCGCATGCGCTCCGCCAGCAGCGCCTCCATGCCGTAGCCATATTCCGGCTGGGTGATCTCGCGCGCATAGGTCGGGCTTACTGCCGTTATATGATCGGCATAGAACAGCCCCGCCTTGAGGTAGGAGATCTGCCCGAAGAATTCCAGCCCGTGCATATCGAAAAACGACGGCGGCAGCTGGATTTCATCCATATGGTGCGCGTAGAACAGCCCCTGATACGCCAGGTTATGGACGGTAAACACCGACTTCGCCGGACGACCGCGCGCCGCCAGGTAGGCGCAGGTCAGACCGGCGTGCCAGTCATGAGCGTGAACAATATCCGGGCGCCAGGCGGGGTCCGCCCCGCACGCCATTTCACACCCCATCCAGCCGAGCAGCGCGAAGCGCAGATAGTTGTCTGGATAAGCGAACTGGTTCTCATCGTGATAGGGGCTGCCTGGCCGATCATACAGGCCCTCAGCTTCAATCAGATAAATGCCAACGCCATTAAAATGTCCAAAATGCAGCCTGACCGGGCCTGCGAAAGTTTGCAGCTCAGCGACAACCTCCGTGTCGGTTATACCCTTGCGTAGATCCGGAAACGCCGGGAGTAAAACGCGCGTATCCACTCCATCTGCAATCTGTGCTGCCGGTAATGCCCCCACCACATCAGCTAGCCCGCCGGTTTTCAACAGCGGGAAAAGTTCTGAACAGACATGTAAAACCTGCATTCTCGGCTCCTTTAACGGAAATCTGGCGCGATCCTCGCGCAGATTGCGTGTATTACTGTTTCGTCGGTCAGACGGCGTCGTCAGCCAGTCTGGCCAACATTTCGCGCGTCACCAGCACGATGCCCTCTTCTGAACGGTAAAAACGGCGGCTGTCTTCGTCAGGGTTCTCGCCAATCACCATTCCCTCTGGAATAACGCAGGCGCGATCGATGACGCAGCGGCGCAGACGACAGGATCGTCCAACAACCACGTCAGGCAGCAGCACGGCAGAATCAATATTGCAAAACGAATTCACGCGGACGCGTGAAAACAGAACGGAATGCACCACTACCGAACCGGAAATGATGCAGCCGCCAGAAACCAACGAGTTCATCGTCATTCCGTGACTGCCGGAACGGTCCTGCACAAACTTGGCCGGCGGCAGCGGTTCCATGTAGGTATGGATGGGCCATTCATGGTCATACATATCCAGCTCCGGCGTGACCGAGGCGAGATCGAGATTGGCGCGCCAGTACGCTTCCAGCGTCCCGACATCCCGCCAGTATGGCGGCGCGTTTTCGTCGCTCTGCACGCAGGAGAGATTAAAGGAATGCGCCAGCGCTTCGCCGCTGGCGACGACTTTCGGCAGCAGATCTTTACCGAAATCATGGCTGGAGCCGGGGATCTCCAGATCCTCTTCCAGCAGTTGATAAAGATAGTCCGCGTTAAAGACATAGATGCCCATGCTGGCCAGCGCTTTGCTCTCATCGCCGGGCATTGACGGCGGCTGCGCCGGTTTTTCGACGAAGTCCACCACCCGGTTCTGCTCATTCACCGCCATCACGCCGAACGCGGTCGCTTCCTGAATCGGCACCGGCAGACAGGCGATGGTGCAGCGCGCGTTGTTCTCGACGTGATCCAGCAGCATGCGCGAGTAATCCATCTTGTAGATATGGTCGCCCGCGAGGATCACGATATATTGCGCATCGTAACGGCGGATAATATCCAGGTTCTGCGTCACCGCGTCGGCGGTGCCGCGATACCAGTGTTCGGTGGTAAAGCGCTGTTGCGCCGGCAGCAGATCGACGAATTCGTTCATCTCTTCGTTGAAGAACGACCAGCCGCGCTGGATATGCTGCACCAGCGAGTGCGACTGATACTGCGTAATCACGCCGATGCGCCGAATGCCGGAGTTGAGGCAGTTCGACAGCGCGAAGTCGATGATGCGGAACTTGCCGCCGAAATGCACCGCTGGTTTGGCGCGCGTGGCGGTCAGATCCTTCAGGCGCGTGCCGCGTCCGCCAGCAAGGATCAGGGCGACGGTCTGCCCAGGGAGCTGTCTTGCCAGCATCAGGTGTTCGGTATGTTCTAACTTGACCATGTCTGACTCCTTATACTTGCTTTTGGAACACACACACGCTGTGCGCGGGCCCATGCCAGACAGTTGACAGGATCGGATTATCTTCCCCGGCAAAAGGAGGAACGGCGCGCCATTCTCCGTCTGGTAGAGAGAGTTCGCTCACGTCTTGCGTGGCATTTATCGTTATTAACCAACGTCCGGAAAGCAGGATCTGGAGCTTGTGCTCCCCCTGTTCCCACTCACTGCCGTTCAGCGGCTGTCCCTGGCTGTTGAGCCACTGAACATTTTCGTCGCCCACTTCCCACCAGCTATCTTGCGTCAACGCGGGAATTTGCCGACGCAGATGCAGCAGCGCGGCGGTAAAGGCATACAGCCCCTCGTCCTGATTTTTCCAGTCAAACCAGGTGAGTTCGTTGTCCTGACAATAAGCATTGTTGTTGCCGTGCTGACTGTGGCCATGCTCATCGCCCGCCAGCAGCATCGGCGTTCCCTGCGATAGCAGCAGCGACGTCAACAAGGCGTGGGCGCTGCGGCGGCGGCGCTCCAGCACGTTCAGCGACACCGTTAAGCCTTCGCTGCCGTGGTTATGGCTGTAATTGTTGTTATGCCCGTCGCGGTTATCCTCGCCGTTCGCTTCGTTATGCTTGCGCGCGAAGCTCAGCAGATCGCGCAGAGTAAAACCGTCATGCGCGGTAATCAGGTTCACCGAAGCCGACGGCGGGCGTCCGTCATGACGGAAAATATCGCTGGAGGCGGCGAAGCGGCGGGCAAAATCGCCGTTGGTCAGCTCGCCGTGCAGCCAGTAACGGCGCATGTCGTCGCGGAAGCGATCGTTCCAGTCCGCAAACGGCGACGGGAAGCGTCCCATCTGATATCCCTCCGGACCGATATCCCAGGGCTCGGCGATCAGCTTCACCTGCGACAGAATCGGACAGGCTTTTATCGCCGCGAAGAAAGGCGCGTCGGAACGGAAATCGGGCGTTCTGCCCAGCACCGGCGCCAGATCGAAGCGGAAGCCGTCGACGTGACAGGTCGTGACCCAGTAGCGCAGACAATCAAGCGCCCACGCCATCACTTTCGGATGGCTGAGATTGAGCGTGTTGCCGCAGCCGGTCCAGTTATGGTAGCGACCGCCTTCCCCCAGCCAGTAGTAGCTGGCGTTGTCCACGCCGCGCATCGACAGCGTCGGGCCGATCTCCTCCAGCTCTGCGGTATGGTTCAACACCATATCCAGCACCACCTCGATGCCGGCGGCGTGCAGGTTTTTTACCGCCTGCTGGAACTCCTGCAGCGGGCTGCGGCCTCCTTCGCCCGACGCATAGCGCGGCTCCAGCGACCAGAGCGCATAGGGGTTGTAGCCCCAATAGTTGCGCAGACCAAGCTGCTGGAGGCGCGGCTCGTCGGCAAACTGCGCCACCGGCTGCAGCTCCAGCGTGGTAATGCCCAGCCGCTGAAGATAGCTGACAATAGCAGGATGCCCCAGCGCCGCGTAAGTGCCGCGCTGCGTTTCCAGAATTTCCGGATGTCGCTGCGTCAGCCCGCGCACGTGCGCCTCATAGATGACGGTTTTGCCCCAGGGCACACGCGGCGCGACGTCATCGCCCCAGTTAAAATCCTCCTTCACCACTACGCTTTTCGGCGCCACCGCTGCGCTGTCGCTGTCGTCGCGCTGCCATTCGCCGCCGTAGAGACGCGCGTCGTCCGCCACCGCGCCTTCCACCGCGCGCGCGCAGGGATCGACCAGCAGCTTGGCGGGATTGAAGCGGTGTCCCTGCTCCGGCGCCCATGGGCCGTGCACGCGGTAGCCGTAGCGTTGGCCCGGCGCCAGGTCAGGAAAATACCCATGCCAGATGTCATCCGTACGCGCAGGCAGGTCATAGCGGCTCTCGTGCCCTTTCTCATCGAAAAGACAGAGCTCCACGCGCTGAGCATGCTGCGAAAAAAGCGTAAAGTTGACCCCCTTTCCATCCCAGGTCGCGCCCAGGGGAAAGGGTTTTCCGGCATTCAGGTAACTCATTCAGCCTCCCTCATTAGCCAAATGGTCGCCAGCGGCGGCAGCGTCAGAGAGAGCGAATGTTCGCGGTTATGGCTGGGCACGGGCTCACTCCAGACGGTGCCGCTGTTGCCGATATTGCTGCCGTGATAATGCGTCGAGTCGGTATTGATCACTTCGCGCCAGCCGCCCGGCTGCGTGATGCCGAAACGGTAGTTGTAGCGCGGCACCGGCGTAAAGTTGCTGGCGACGATCATTTCGTTGCCTTCACGATCGCGCCGTACAAAGATAAACACCGAGTTGTCATAATCATCCACCACCAGCCATTCAAAGCCGTGGGCGTCAAAGTCGCACTGGTGCATCGGCGTATGGTGGCGGTAGGTCAGGTTGAGATCGCGCACCAAACGCTGTACGCCGTTATGCCAGTTATCCTCGCCTTCCAGCAGATGCCAGTCGAGGCTGGCGTCATGATTCCACTCGCGGCCCTGGGCAAATTCGCCGCCCATAAACAGCAGCTTCTTGCCAGGGAACGCCCACATCCAGCCGTAATAGGCGCGCAGGTTGGCGAACTTCTGCCAGGCATCGCCCGGCATGCGGTCGAGGATCGAACGTTTGCCGTGCACCACCTCATCGTGAGAGAGCGGCAGCACAAAGTTTTCGGTGTGGTTGTAGACCATGCCGAAGGTCATCAGGTTGTGATGATGACGACGGTAAATCGGATCGAGCTTCATGTAATCCAGCGTGTCGTGCATCCAGCCGAGATTCCATTTAAACCAGAAGCCCAGTCCGCCCCCTTCCGGCGGACGCGACACGCCGGGAAAATCGGTCGACTCTTCAGCGATGGTCACCGTGCCCGGCGCGGTGTGTCCCAGCATGCGGTTGGTATAACGAAGAAAATCGATCGCTTCGAGGTTTTCGCGGCCGCCAAAGTGATTCGGCACCCACTCGCCTTCGGGACGGCTGTAATCGCGGTAGATCATCGAGGCGACCGCATCGACGCGCAAACCGTCAATGCCGAAGCGCTCCAGCCAGTAGAGCGCGTTGCCGGCGAGGTAGTTGCTGACTTCACGGCGGCCATAGTTATAGATCAGCGTATTCCAGTCCTGATGAAAGCCCTCGCGCGGATCTTCATGCTCGTAGAGCGCGGTGCCGTCAAACTGCGCCAGGCCGAAATCGTCAGACGGGAAATGGCCCGGCACCCAGTCGAGCAGCACGTTCAAACCGGCCGCGTGCGCGGCGGCGACAAAATGGCGGAACTCATCGCGCGTGCCGAAGCGACGGGTCGGCGCATACATGCCTACCGGCTGGTAGCCCCAGCTGCCGTCGAACGGATGCTCGTTAATCGGCATCAGTTCGATATGCGTAAAGCCCATCTCTTTGACGTAGGGAATCAGCTGTTCTTCCAGCTCCTTGTAGCTCAGCCAGAAGTTGTTGTCGGTATGGCGACGCCAGGAGCCGAGATGCACTTCATAGATAGAGATCGGCGCGTCAAAGGCGTTCGCCGCCTTGCGCTCCTCGCGCATCGCCACTTTTTCCGGCAGCCCGCAAATCACCGAGGCGCTGTCAGGACGCATCTGCGATTCAAAGGCGAAAGGATCCGATTTCAGGCGCAGATGGCCCTTGTTATCGATAATCTCATATTTATAGAGCTGGCCGGGACGCGCCGCCGGCACAAACAGCTCCCAGACACCGATTTCGCGGCGCAGGCGCATCGGATGGCGACGGCCATCCCAGTAGTTGAAATCGCCGACGACCGACACACGGCGCGCATTCGGCGCCCAGACCATAAAGCGCGTTCCGCTGATGCCATCTATCACCTCAGCGTGCGCGCCCAGCGTTTCATAAGGACGCAGATGGGTGCCTTCCGCCAGAAGCCAGCTATCCAGCTCCTGCAACAGCGGGCCAAAACGGTAGGCGTCGTCTATCAGATTTTGTTCGCCGTGCCAGGTGACGGCGAGCTGATAGCGAAACGGATTCTTACGACGCGGTATAACGCCGTGAAAAAAGCCGCGGGAATCGAGACACTTCAGCTGCGCGCATTTGCGCCCGGTGCTGGTTTCAATTACCCACACTTCAGACGCATCAGGCAACAGGGTGCGGACTTCAAGTCCGTTACTGGTCTGATGCATTCCCAACAGTGAAAACGGGTCAGCATAGTGACCTTCAATAATCGCATTGATCGCCTGGCGATCCGGGAGCTCTGACATGACTTTCTTCCTGTGATTTACGGCAGCCGAAGCCATAACGTTAATAAAGACGTTAGCCTGACTGCTCTTCAATGAGCCATGCACGCGCCGGCGAAGCCGCAACCCCTCCATGGAAAAAAGCGTTGCCGCGCGCATCAACTTTTAATATTCGAAACGGAAAAACCAAACAGTCATGCTAAGCATAGACAAGGCGTACAATAAGCCTGCGAACTTTGCACAAAAATAATTTTCGCAGTGCCAAAAAGAGGAGATGGATCACCTGATGGTTAATATTACGCCAGGCTTTTGAAAAGGCAGGAAATAGACCAAGTGCGGGGAATGCGCCCCGTTTGACGCGCCAAACGGGGCAAAGGCAAGATTAATCGACCAGCAGACGCAGCATACGACGCAGCGGCTCGGCGGCGCCCCACAGCAGCTGATCGCCGACGGTAAAGGCGGAAAGGTATTCCGGCCCCATATTCAGCTTGCGCAGACGGCCTACCGGCGTGGTCAGCGTGCCGGTGACCGCGGCAGGCGTCAGTTCGCGCATCGTCAGCTCGCGATCGTTAGGCACCACTTTCACCCACGCGTTATGCGCGGCCAGCATCTGCTCAATCTCCGCCAGCGGCACATCTTTCTTCAGCTTCAGCGTAAAGGCCTGGCTGTGGCAGCGCAGCGCGCCGACGCGCACGCAAAGGCCATCCACCGGAATGGTGTGTTGGGTGCCGAGAATTTTGTTGGTTTCCGCCTGGCCTTTCCACTCTTCGCGGCTCTGGCCGTTCTCCAGCTGCTTGTCGATCCACGGAATCAGACTGCCTGCCAGCGGCACGCCAAAGTTATCGGTCGGCAGCGTGCCGGAGCGCGTCAGCTCGGTCACCTTGCGTTCGATATCCAGAATCGCCGCCGCCGGATTTTGCAGCTCCGGCGCTACATGGTTGTGCAGCATGCCCATCTGCGTCAGCAGTTCGCGCATATGGCGCGCGCCGCCGCCGGAGGCCGCCTGATAGGTGGCGACGGAGGTCCACTCTACCAGGTCGTGCGCAAACAGCCCGCCCAGCGACATC
Source organism: Mixta calida (assembly GCF_002953215.1). Lineage (NCBI taxonomy): Bacteria > Pseudomonadati > Pseudomonadota > Gammaproteobacteria > Enterobacterales > Erwiniaceae > Mixta > Mixta calida. The sequence continues at coordinate 380,605 of NZ_CP026378.1, read as the reverse complement.
AGCATCAGGCTGACGGTGCAGTTGCCGCCGACAAAGGTTTTAATCCCTTTTGCCAGCCCGTCGCGGATAACATGATGGTTAACCGGATCGAGAATGATGATGGCGTCATCTTTCATGCGCAGCGTAGAGGCTGCGTCGATCCAGTAGCCCTGCCAGCCGCTGGCGCGCAGCTTCGGATAGATCTCACTGGTATAGTCGCCGCCCTGACAGGTGATAATAATATCCAGCGCCTTCAGCGCGTCGATATTGTACGCATCCTGTAGCGTGCCGCTCTGACCGCCGATCGTCGGCGCCGCCTGGCCATGCTGAGATGTGGAGAAAAAGACCGGACGAATCACGTCGAAATCACGCTCTTCGCTCATGCGCTGCATCAGCACCGAGCCGACCATACCGCGCCAACCAATAAGACCTACATTTTTCATTGAACACCTGCTACAGGCTACCCGTCACGTTTGCGCGCCGCGCGCGGCGTAATGAAAAGGTAGCGACAATCTAAGAAGTGAGCATATCGCATCGTCAGGACGCGCAGCCCGCCAGAGAAAATTTGGTTTACCTGTAACCCTCAACTCTACAAAATGCAGCACTGCTGGCAAGTGAATTAATTCGATTGAATTAATCTTTTCAACAGCATTGCTAATAACGGCGCCGCGTACGTAAGGATGAAGAGCAAAATAAATGACTGAAATGATCTCCGCGACCATATTATTGTTGTTGATAATGGACCCGCTCGGCAATCTGCCGATTTTTATGTCGGTTTTAAAGCATCTGGAGCCGAAGCGTCGTCGAACGGTGCTGATCCGGGAAATGCTGATCGCGCTCGGCATCATGCTGCTGTTTCTGTTTGCCGGTGAAAAAATTCTCGCCTTCCTGAATCTGCGCACCGAGACGGTCTCCATCTCCGGCGGCGTGATTCTGTTTCTGATCGCGATAAAGATGATTTTTCCCTCGCCGGAGAGCAACAGCACCGGTCTGCCGGTGGGCGAAGAACCTTTTCTGGTGCCGCTCGCCATTCCGCTGGTCGCCGGGCCGTCGCTACTCGCTACGCTGATGCTGCTTTCTCATCAGTATCCGAATCAGATGGGGCATCTGGTGGGCGCGCTGCTGTTCGCATGGGGCATCACGGTCGTCATCCTGTTGCTTTCCGGCCTGTTTCTGCGGCTGCTGGGCGATAAAGGCGTCAACGCGCTGGAGCGTCTGATGGGGCTGATTTTGATTATGCTGGCGACGCAGATGTTCCTGGACGGCATTCGCGCCTATCTGAAGATTTAAAGGCGGGCGGAAAAGAGAGTCGTAACGGGGAAAGCAGCGGAATCACCATGGGCGGATGCGTTGCGCACCCGCCCGCAGCGATCAGGAGAGCAGCTGGAAGGCGATCATGCCGACAATGGCGCCGACGGTGCCAAGAATCGTTTCCATCAGCGTCCAGGTTTTCAGCGTTTGCGCCTCGGTGGCGCCGGTAAAGCGGCCAAACAGCCAGAAACCGGCGTCATTGACGTGGCTGACGACGATAGAGCCGCCAGCGATGCAGAGCGACAGCGCCGCCATCTGCGCACCGTCATAGTGCAGCGGCTCAATCACCGGCATCACCAGTCCGACCGCAGTTAAGCAGGCGACCGTCGCCGATCCCTGAATAATGCGCACTGCGGCGGCCAGGATAAAGCAGGCCAATGCGATCGGCAGCCCCGCGCCGGTAAGCGCATTGCCGAGCGCCGGACCCACGCCGGAATCGACCAGCACCTGCTTAAACACGCCGCCCGCGCCGATCACCAGCAGGATAATGCCCGCCGGTTGCAGCGCGCTGCCGCACACCTGCATCACTTTCTCTTTATCCATGCCCTGACGGTACGCCAGGCCGTAAATCGCCAGCAGCAGCGCCAGCAGAATCGCGGTGAACGGATGGCCGATAAATTCCAGCCACTCGTACAGACGCGAACCCTCAGAGGTAAAGCGCGCGCCGATGGTTTTCAGGCCAACCAGCACCAGCGGAAACAGGATCAGCGACAGGCTAAAGAAGAAGGAGGGCATCTTGTGCTGCTCCACCTCCGGCTGCGAGGACTCTTCCGGCACGTTAAAGCTGACGTGACGGCTGATAAAATTGCCGAACAGCGGGCCGGCGATCAGCATGCCGGGCAGCGCCGCGCACAGGCCGAGCAGGATCATCCAGCCGAAATCGACATGCATCTGCGACGCCAGCAGCATTGGCGCCGGGCCGGGCAGCAGAAACGCCGCCGCCGCCGCCACGCCCGCAAACAGCGGGATCACCAGCTTCACCAGGTTATCGCCGGTGCGTCGCGCCACGGCGAAAGCGATGCTGATCAGCAGCACCACCGCGACCTCGAAGAACAGCGGCAGCGCGCAGATCAGCCCGGCAATGCCCATCGCATAGTGCGCGCGACGTTCGCCAAAGCTTTTCAGCATACGGATGGCGATCTGATCGACCGCGCCGGTTTCATGCAGAATTTTGCCGAACATCGCGCCCAGCGCCACCACCACGGCGAGAAAGCCGAGCGTGCCGCCCATGCCTTTCTGCATGGTTTCGGCAATTTTATCCAGCGGCATGCCGGAAAACAGGCCCGCGCCGAACGAGACCAATATCAGGGCGACGAACGCGTGCATACGCGCTTTCATCACCAGAAACAGCAGCAGAACAACCGAGCCTGCCGCGGTTAAAACCAGGGTTGCGGTACTCATCAGAAACAACTAATCCTTTTTGATCGCACCCTCAATGGTGGCGATAGTGGCGGCAACGACTTCCGGCAGGGAATGATTGATATCCACCACCAGCACATCATTTTCATCGGCGCCCGGTTCTTCCAGAGTGTCAAACTGTGAGACCAGCATTTGCGGTTTAAAGAAATGACCTTTACGCGCTTTTAGTCGGCTTTCGATGGTTTCAAACTCGCCCTTCAGATAGATGAAGGAGAGGTTATCGTTGCCGTTGCGCAGGATGTCGCGATAGCTTTTTTTCAGTGCGGAACAGACGATGATCGATACCGCCTGAGTACGCTGCATGGCGAACGCCGCATCGTTAACCGCCTGTAGCCAGGGCTGACGGTCGCTGTCGTTAAGCGGATGGCCTTCGGCCATCTTTTCGATATTGGCACGCGGATGAAGAAAATCGCCATCGAGAAACGCGGTTTTCAACTGGTGAGAGACTTCATAAGCAACGGCGGATTTACCGCTGCCTGATACGCCCATCAAAATGAATACATGATGTGACGGCGACTTAATTTGCATTGTTGTTAGCTCCGGCAGATGAAAATGCGAATGTTACCGATAACATTGCCGCACCCATTCTCAGTACGTGCGTACATCAGCGCAACCTGTCTGCGAAGAAAAGCCTGGAATTGTGAGCGGGTTCAAAAAAACATCAGATTCAGATGCTCTCTCCTTCCTCAATCTCAAAGCCTACATCCACCGGCTGACGCACACTGTTATCACCGCCAATACGCGCCAGAAGCAGCGTCGCCGCTTCACGTCCCATGCGATCGCGCGGGGTCAGCACCGTCGCCAGTTTCGGCGTCACCACATGCGCGATATCGTGTCCGTGAAAACCGGCGATCGCCATCTGCTCCGGTACGCGCAAGCCCTGGCGCTGACATTCAAACATAGCACCTATCGCCAAATCATCATTGGTGCAGAACAGGCTGTCGGTTTGCGGGTAACGCTGACGCGCCTCCTGTAACAGCATGGCGCCGGCGCTGAACGAGGATGCTTCCTCCATCATTACGCTGCGCGGCTCCAGCCCCGCTTCGCGCATCGCCTGCTCATAGCCCTGCTGTTTTTGCAGCGTGCGCTCATCCAGGCGCGCGCCCAGATAAACGGTATGACGATGGCCTTTCGCCAGAATAGCGCGCGTCATCTGACGCGCCGCCTCGACGTTATCAAAGCCTACTGCCATATCCAGGCAGGGCGAGACGCTGTCCATCATTTCAATCACCGGAATGCCTGCGGTTTCAATCATACGCAGGCTGGCAGGCGTATGGGTGCGTTCGGTCAGGATCAGGCCGTCAATATTCCACCCCAACAGAGATCGCAGCTGCAACTCTTCTTTATCCGCGTTGTAGCCGAAGTGGCCCACCAGCGTCTGGTAGCCTGCGGCGTCGGTGACGGTTTCAATGCCGCGCAGCACGTCGGCGAAGACCTGGTTGGTCAACGACGGCAGCAGCACGCCGATGGCGCGGCTGGTGGCGTTTGACAGCATATCGGGCGCGCGGTTGGGAATGTAGCCCAGCTCATCCAGCACGACGGCGATTCTCGCCCCCAGCGCGGCGGATACCTGCTGCGGATTGCGCAGGTAGCGGCTGACGGTCATTTTTGTCACGCCGACGCGATCGGCAACATCTTGCAGTACCGGTCTTTTTTTCTTCATGATGGTTCGCCGGGCAGAGAGAGATGACGCTGAGTTTACAAAAAAAAGGCAGGCGCCACGAGCAGGGAAAGCGTGGCCGACGTAACGGTGCGCAAACAAAGCGTGATTGATGAAAGAAGAAGACGAATCGGCGGCAAAACCGGTTTCATCGGATAAACGCGACGGCGCACCGACGCGAAAAGAGAGAAGACGGTAAAAAAGGCCGCCGGGCGAAGGTCCCGACGGCCTGAGGCCATACTGCCGTCAGAACAGGACGGCGCGGTTATTAACTTATACCGGCGGCAGATCGAACAGCAGGATTTCCGCATCGCTGCCGGCTTTCAGCGTCAGGGCGCTCTCTTCCCAGATGGCCAGCGCGTCGCTGGTGATGACCGGCTGGTCATTGACCTGCACATCGCCCTTCACTACCTGAATCCAGATGCGACGCGCAGCGTCCAGCGTGACGTTATCGCTTTCGCCCGCCTTCAGCACCCAGCGCGACAGCGTCATATCCTGATAAACCTTCAGCGAGCCGTCGCGCGCATCCGGCGACAGGATCAGCTGGCGGCCCTGTACGTCGGCGAAGCGGCGCTGCTCATAACGCGGCTCAATGCCGGTGGATTCCGGGATAATCCAGATCTGATACAGATGCAGCGGATCGCTGCTGCTGGCGTTGTATTCAGAATGACGCACGCCGGTGCCGGCGCTCATGATCTGGAACTCCCCCGCCGGGATCTGCTCTTTGTTGCCCATGCTGTCCTGATGTTCCACCGTGCCGGAGAGCACGTAGGTCAGGATTTCCATATCTTTATGGGGATGGGTGCCGAAACCCTGACCGGCATCGATGATATCTTCGTTAATCACCCGCAGCGCGGAGAAGCCCATAAAGTTAGCATCGTAATAGTTGGCGAATGAGAAAGTGTGCCAGCTGTCCAGCCAGCCGTGATTAGCATGTCCGCGTTCTTCCGCTTTACGTACGTAAATCATGTTCAAGGCTCCTCAATGTTTTTTTATAGTCTGAGCCCGGAACGGCCTGAATGATAGCTGAAAAACTTCACGCCTCTGTTCAAAAAAAGTGAACGTATGGGGCGTATCAGGCGAAAAGATTTTGTGGAGAAAAATAAGATGATGCGAGGGCAAAAAAAAAGCCAGCACCCGGCTGGCTAAGAAATACTGGAAGCAATGTGAGCAATGTCGTGCCTTCGCAGTGAGTCCATACCGGCCTCGCTGGAGTGCGTGACAATAATAATCATTATCATTCGCATCTGTAAACCCTTTTATTACGGTTTTATTCTTTTTTCAGTAAAAAAAGTGAGCGGCAACACAAGCCAGCGCTAATTTTCGATAGCTTCATACCGCCAGGGATTGAGCAACGGCACATCCATATCAGCGAAATCTTTCGTATTGCGCGTCACCATTGTCATCTTATGCTGGCTGGCGGTTGAGGCAATCAGCGCATCATTTTCAAACCCTTTATCAGGAACATGCAGTCGCGCGCACCGAAGCACCACCTCCTTAAGACATATACAGATTTACCCCGATCGGTAATATAAACCGGGCCGTTTTCAGATAACTTTTTAGCTTTTGATACTTCCTGATTAAACGCACGGCTGGATATTGTTGAAACAGGCATAGCGACCTCAGCTATGTAGAACCGCTCCTGGAACGTTACGCCAGCGCGGAAAAGCGTTTAAATCCCTGATCGTCACCGGCATTGCGGCAGTAGATTTCTCCAGACAGGAAAACTATTCTCGTCGAAACAGCCGACGCGGATAGCCGTTGACGACACGCGTTTCATAACCGGGAAACAGCATGAGCAAAATCGTGGTGCGTTACGTTGAGCCGCAGGATGCGCAAGCCCTGCAGCATATCTATGGGCAGGAAAGCACCTTTAGCGACACCCTGCAAATTCCTTATCCTTCATTAACCCAGTGGCAGGAACGCATCGCCAGACAGCAACCTGGCCATTATTCGCTGGTCGCCTGTCTTGAAGAACGCGTAGTCGGACAGCTGACGCTGGAGGTCAATCAATCGCCGCGCCGCCGGCACAGCGCCTGTTTCGGCCTTGGTGTAGATGCTGCCCAGCGCGGCAAAGGCGTAGCCGGAGCGTTGATGCGCGCCATGATTGACCTGTGCGATAACTGGCTGAACGTAGAGCGCATTGAGCTGACGGTTTATACCGATAACCTTGCGGCGCTGGCGCTCTATCGCAAATTCGGCTTTGTTATTGAGGGGACGGCGTCTCGCTATGCGCTGCGTGCGGGTGAATGGGTGGACGTGCATTATATGGCGCGGCTGCGTCCGCCGCGCACGTAACGCCGCGATGCCTGTCCGGGCCGGTCGCATACCCGGCCGACCCGGCATTCGCTAACGATCAATACCCTGCCGTTAAATCATCGACGGTGCGCGGGTCGGACGCGCCGTACAGCGTACCGTCAGGCCCGATCATAATGCTCTGGGTGCTCCCCATCGCCGGCAGTACTTCGACATTCTGCCCCTTCGCGCTCAGCAGCTTCAGCGTATCGGGGCTAAAGCCCTTCTCAACCCGCAGCTGATCCGGCAGCCACTGGTGATGAAAGCGCGGCGCGCTGGTCGCCTCCGCCACGTTCATACCGAAATCGATGCTGTTCACCACCATTTGCAACACGGTAGTAATAATGCGGCTGCCGCCCGGACTGCCGGTAACCAGCCAGGTTTTACCCTCTTTCACCACGATAGTCGGCGACATTGACGAAAGCGGCCGTTTGCCCGGCTGAATGGCGTTCGCCTCGCCGCCTACCAGACCGTAAACGTTCGGCGTGCCGGGACGCGCGGAGAAATCATCCATTTCGTTGTTCAGCAGAATGCCGCTTTTACCCGCGACGATGCCGCTGCCGAAGTTGGTATTCAGCGTGTAGGTGACCGCCACGGCATTGCCCTGCTTATCCACAACGGAGAAGTGAGTGGTCTGGTTGCTTTCATAGGGCTCCAGCTTACCGGGCTTGATCTGATCCGACGGACGCGCTTTGGCGACATCGATTTGCTGCGCCAGCGATTTCGCATAGGCTTTGCTGGTCAGTGCCTGCCAGGGCACCTTAACAAAATCGGGGTCGCCCAGATATTCAGAGCGATCGGCATAGGCATACTTTTCCGCCTCCGCCATCACCTGAATCGCATCGGCGCTGCCGAAGCCCATTTTCGCCAGGTCGAAGTTCTCCAGAATATTCAGGATCTGCACGATATGAATGCCGCCGGAGGATGGCGGCGGCATGGAGAAGACCTGATAGCCACGATAGCTGCCGCCGATCGGCTGACGCTCAATTGCGCGATAATTCGCCAGGTCCGCTTTGCCAATCAATCCGCCGTTCCCGGCCATTTCCGCCGCAATCTCATCGGCGATGGCGCCTTTATAGAAGGCGTCCGGCCCCTGCTGCGCAATTAGCGACAGGCTGTGCGCCAGATTCTTCTGCACCAGCCGCTCGCCTTTCTGATAAGGCGCGCCGTCCGGCTTAAAGAAGATCGCCCGGCTGTTGTCGTGGCTCAGCAAGACTTCTTTGCCGTAGGTGTTCAGATCGTCGGCCAGCGCGTCATTGACGACAATGCCCTCCTGCGCCAGTTTGATCGCCGGTTGCAGCAGGCGGCTTAACGGCAGGGTGCCATATTTTTGCGCCGCCAGCGCGAAGCCCGCCACCGTGCCCGGCGTGCCGGAAGCGAGCGGCGAGGTCAGAGAGAGCTTGCTGTCGGCGTTGCCCTGCTTATCCAGGAACATATCGCGGCTGGCGCGCGACGGCGCGATTTCGCGGAAATCGATGGCGGTGGTGCGTCCGGCGGCGGTGCGCAACAGCATAAAGCCGCCGCCGCCCAGGTTGCCCGCCTGCGGATGGGTAACCGCCAGCGCAAAACCGACCGCGACGGCGGCATCGACGGCGTTGCCGCCCTGTCGCAGAATATCCACCCCAACCTGCGTCGCGGTGGCGTCGACCGAAGCGACCATGCCCTGCTGCGCCCTTACCGGATGGAACGTATCCGCTTCGATGCCATAGGACACCGGCGGCGCGTTTTGCACCAGCGCTAAGGTTGGCGCGCCCCAGAGCGATGCCAGCAGCGACGCGGCCAGCCCCCAACCCTTCATATTTTTTTGCATATCATTCACCCGCCTTATTGTTTTTTACATTGTGTTTACTTTTGATAAACATGCACAAAGTAAGCCGAAAAAGCGAGAATTAACGCAAATTAGCGCGCGTCGTCATGCCGATAGCGCAGGGTGAGTTAAACTTAGAGAAGGCAACGGACGACGGCGTCGTCGTCCTGGAAGGAGAAAGAAAGTGAAAAAATTACTGATGGTTTTTATCGCATTGCTGCCGCTTAGCGGCATGGCGAATATGCTTAACAACAACAATAACCCGAACCAGCCCGGCTACAACCCAAGCCAGCAGCGGCTGCAAAACCAGATGCAGTCGAACCAGGCGCAGCAGCAGAATAAGCTGCGTCAGGATCAGCAGTGGCAAACGCAGCAGACGCAGCGCCGTCTGCAAGAGCAGCGCAACAGCACGCAGCAGCGCGTGATCCAGTCGCAGCCGGGCAGCACCAGTCACTACCCGCCAATCAATCAGAATAACAACTGATGGTCAGAAATCGGGGCCGATGATATCGATGCGGTCAGTACAGATCGCATCGACGCCCCACTCCAGCAGCAGGCGCGCGCGTTCGGGTTGGTTGACGGTATAAACCAGAATCCTTAATCCGGCGCGCTTGATTTCTTCGGTGCGCGCCGCGTTCAGTAAACGATGATTCAGGTGCAGGGAGACGCAGTCCAGCGCCTGCGTCATCGCCTGCCAGTTTTCATCCCACTCATCCAACAGCAGGCCGCGCGGCAGTTCCGGCGCCGCCTGCATCGCCGCCTCCAGCGCCTCGAAGGAGAAGGAAGAAAGCAGCGGCGGCGTTTCGCCGCGCCAGAGCGCACGCGCCGCCAGCGCTACCGCTTGCCCGGTATGTCGTTCGCTGCCGGTGGTCGGCTTGATCTCGATATTGGCCATCAAATGATGCTGACGACAGCGTGCCGCCACCTCCGACAGCAGCGGCAGCCGCTCCGCCTCGAAAGCGCTGCCGAACCAGCCGCCCGCATCCAGCTGCGCCAGCTTTTCCCACGGCAGCTCGCCCGCCACGCCCCAGCCGTTGCTGGTGCGATCGAGCGTATCGTCATGCAGCAGGAAGATCTGCTCATCGCGCGACAGCTTGACGTCAAATTCAATCATGGTATGCCCGTAGCGGGCGCCGGTATCAATGGCGGCGAGGGTATTTTCCGGCGCCAGTTTGCCGCCGCCGCGATGCGCGACGATGCGCGGATAAGGCCAGGGATGCGTCATTCCAGTCGGGCTCCATGTTCGGCAGAAAAAAAGTGCAGCGCCTCCATCGGCAGATGCAGCCACAGCAGGCTGCCCGGCGCAGGGCGCTCAACGTGCGGCAAGCGTACCACAACTTGCCTGTCGCCCCAGCGGCCATGCGCCAGATTATCCGCGCCGAGGATCTCCAGCGTATCGACGGTTAAGGGAATGCCGCCCGCCTCACGACTGCTAAGCCGAATATGCTCCGGGCGAATGCCCAGCGTCGCCGCCTGGTTCGCCCAGCGGCTTTGCGCGTTGGCCAGCGGCAGCACAAAGCCGTCCGCCAGCTGAAACGCGCCGCCGTCGTGGCTGAACTGGCCGTCGAACAGGTTCATGGCGGGCGAGCCGATAAAGCTGGCGACGAAGCGCGTGGCGGGACGCTCGTAAACCTCCACCGGCGTGCCGACCTGCTCGACAACCCCTTTATTCATCACCATTACCCGCTGCGCCAGTGTCATCGCTTCGACCTGATCGTGCGTAACGTACAGGCTGGTGGTTTGCAGTCGACGATGCAGCTGCTGCAACTCCAGCCGCATCTGTACACGCAGACGCGCGTCCAGGTTGGAGAGCGGCTCATCAAACAGAAACACCGCCGGTTCGCGCACGATGGCGCGTCCCATCGCCACGCGCTGACGCTGACCGCCGGAAAGCTCGCGCGGCCGACGCTTCAGCAACGCCTCCAGCTCCAGGCTGCGCGCCGTTTCCAGCACGCGCTGGCGGATCAGCTCGCGTCCCATCCCGCGGATTTTCAGGCCCCAGGCCATGTTTTCTTCCACCGTCATATGCGGATAGAGCGCGTAGTTCTGGAATACCATCGCGATGCCGCGATCTTTCGGCTCCTTTTCCGTCATGCGCTCGGCGTCGATATAGATATCACCGCTGGTGACGCGCTCCAGGCCCGCCACCATACGCAGCAGCGTCGATTTGCCGCAGCCCGAAGGACCGACCATCACCATAAACTCGCCGTCGCGGATCGACACATCCAACGGCTGAATAATCTGCTGCTTGCCGTCATACGATTTAGTAACGGCCTGAAGGGTTACTGCTGCCATAATTTATTTCTCACTTTCGACCAGACCACGAACAAACGCCCGCTGCATCACCATGACCACCACTACCGGCGGGATCAGCGTCAGCAGCATCGCCGCCATCACCAGATTCCACTGGGTAGTACCCTCGCCGGACGAAATCATGCTGCGAATGCCCGCCACAGCGGTGCCCATCCGCGTTTCGCTGGTGATCAGAATCGGCCAGAGATACTGGTTCCAGCCGTAGATAAAGGTGATCACGAACAGCGCCGCCAGGTTGGTGCGCGACAGCGGCAGCACGATATCGCGGAAGAAACGCATCGGGCTGGCGCCGTCAATCCGCGCCGCTTCGATCAGCTCATCCGGCAGCGACATGAAGAATTGGCGAAACAGAAAAGTCGCGGTCGCGGAGGCCATCAGCGGCAGGGTCAACCCGCTGTAGCTGTCGAGCAGCTTCAGGTTCGCCACCACCTCTACCGTGGGGAAAATACGCACCTCCACCGGCAGCATCAGGGTAATAAAGATCATCCAGAACACCAGGTTGCGCAGCGGAAAGCGAAACCAGACCAGCGCAAACGCGGAAAGGATCGAAACGGTGATTTTGCCGATCGTGATGCCCAGCGCCATCAGCGTGCTATTGATCAGCAGCACGCTCATCGGCGCGCTCTGGCTGCTGACGCCGTGCAGCCAGATTTCACGCACGTTATGCCACAGCTGGGTGCCAGGGATCAGGGTTATCGGCACCTGAAACACCTGCTGGTTATCCAGCGTCGCGGCGACGAAGGCGACCCATAGCGGAAACAGAATGGTCAGGATGCCGGCGATCAGCATCAGGTGGCTGAAAATATCCAGCCCGCGCCGGTTTTCAATCATTGGTAACGCACCTTACGCTCAACGTAGCGGAACTGAATCACGGTCAGAATAATCACTAAGAACATCAGCACCACCGACTGCGCGGCGGACGACGAGAGATCCAGACCGGCAAAGCCTTCGCGGTAGATTTTATAAATCAGCGTGGTGGTCGCCTGCACCGGCCCGCCCTGCGTCGCCGCGTCGATCACCGGGAAGGTGTCAAAGAAGGCGTACACCAGGTTCACCACCAGCAAGAAGAAGCTCACCGGCGCGATCAACGGCAGCGATAAACTGAAGAAGCGGCGCACCGGCCCGGCGCCGTCGATGGCGGCCGCCTCCACCAGCGAACGGGGAATCGATTGCAGCGCCGCGAAGAAGAACAGAAAGTTGTAGCTGATCTGCTGCCAGACCGAGGCCAGCACCACCAGAAACATCGCCTGTCCGCTGCTCTGCGCATGGTTCCAGTTGTAGCCGAAGTCATGCAGGAAATGGGTGATCAGGCCGATGCCGGGATTAAACAGGAACATCCACAGCACCGCTGCGATAGCGGGCGCTACCGCGTAGGGCAGCAGCAGCAGCGTCTGATAAAAGCGGCGCAGCCGCAGCACGTAGTCCGCCAGCGCAGCGAACAGCAGCGAGATAATCAGCCCGCAGCCGGTCACCAGCGCGCTGAAGATCAGCGTGGTCCAGAAGGATTCCAGATAGTAGTCGTCGTCCAGCAGGCGGCGGAAATTTTCCAGCCCGACAAAGGTGCTGGAAAAGCCGAAGGGATCGACATTCTGCACCGAATACCAGAGCGCTTCTCCGGCGGGCCAGATAAAAAAGATCAGCGTGATTAACAGCTGGGGCAGAACCAGCACCCAGGGTAACCAGCGCGAATGAAAAACGGGACGAGAGCTGGACATGCGGCAATTCCATAACAGATCGGCGGGATAAAACGTGCGTTGCGTCAGCGGATAGCCGGGCGGCCTTTGCCGCCCGACCCGGTTTATTTCACCTGTTGCTCAAAGCGACGCAGCAGCAGATTGCCGCGCTGTACGGCGGAATCCAGCGCGGCCTGCGGCGTTTTGCTGCCGTTCCAGACGCTTTCCAGTTCCTCATCCACAATGGTGCGGATCTGCGGCATATTGCCGAGGCGCAGCCCTTTGGTGAACGGCAACGGCGGCTTGTTCAGCATCTGGCGGGTGGCGATATCCGCGCCGGGGTTTTTGTCATAGAAACCCTGCTGGCGCGTCAGGTCGAAAGCGGCCTGCGTGATCGGCAGATAGCCGGTTTTCTGATGCCATTCGGCGGCGATTTCCGGCTGGGTCAGGAATTGCAGAAACTCGGCGACGCCTTTATAGGTGGCGTTGTCTTTGCCCTGCATCACCCACAGACTGGCGCCGCCGATAATGGCGTTCTGCGGCGCGGCGGGCACGGTTTCGTCATACGGCATCATGCCGACGCCGTAGTTGAATTTGGCGTGCTGACGAATGTCCGCCAGCGAACCGGAAGAGGCGGTGGTGATGGCGCAGTCGCCGTTGTAGAACTTCTCGGTCGACTCATCCTTACGGCCAAAGTAGGTGAAGTCTCCTTTCTTGTTCATCTCCTCCAGCATGGCGATATGACGCGCCTGCTCCGGCTTGTTGAAAATCAGCTGCGCATTCGTCCCGCCGAAGCCGTTGTTTTCCGTCGCGACCGGCAGACCGTGCCAGGCGCTGAAGTTTTCAATCTGGATCCAGCCCTGCCAGCCGCTGGCGTAGCCGCATTTCACACCCGCTTTACGCAGCGCCGCAGTATCCTTCTCAAGCTGCTGCCAGGTTTTCGGCGGCTGCTCAGGATCGAGCCCCGCTTTTATGAAGGCGTCTTTGTTGTAGTAGAGCACTGGCGTGGAGCTGTTGAACGGCTGCGACAGCAGATGACCGCTTTTCGCATCGGTATAATAGCCAGCGACCGTCGGCACAAACTGCGATTCATCGAACTTGATGCCCGCATCGTTAAACACTTCATAGACCGGCTTAATGGCGCGCGACGCCATCATGGTAGCGGTGCCCACTTCATACACCTGCAATATCGCAGGCGCTTTGCCGGTGCGCACTGCTGCGATGCCCGCCGCCAGGCTCTGCTCATAGTTGCCTTTGTAAACCGGTACGACTTTGTAATCCGGGTGCGCCTGGTTAAAACGTTGTGCCAGTGAGTCAACTTCTTTGCCCAGTTCGCCTTCCATTGAGTGCCAGAACGGAATTTCCGTCGCGGCTAGGGCGTTGCTGCTCAGTGCCAGCCCCAGCACCATGCTGAGAGCGGTATGACGAAACGTAAAGGAGGACATAGCATTTTCCTGTGACATTGTAGGTGTATACGAAATCACGCTTTTTTTTCGTTCGCGAAGTAACATGACACGCGAAAATGACGGAAAGATAACCGTTAAATGACCGGAAAATGACAGTGAGATGGCAGCGGGATGGCGCGTCTGAAAAAAGAAACGGCCCGCCTTCCGATATTCAGGATGGGATTAAAAAGATAAAAAACGGCCCGCGTCAGCGCGGGCCGCCGGTGAAATTTACGCGCCGAGGTAGGCGCTGCGCACCGCCTCGTTCGCCAGCAGCGCATCGCCGCTGTCCTCCAGCACGACGTGGCCGTTTTCCAGCACGTAGCCGCGGTCGGCCAGCTTCAGCGCCTGGTTGGCGTTCTGCTCCACCAGGAAGATGGTCATGCCCTCCTGACGCAGCTGTTCGATGGTATCGAAGATCTGCTGGATGATGATCGGCGCGAGGCCGAGCGACGGCTCATCCAGCAGCAGCAGGCGCGGCTGGCTCATCAGCGCGCGGCCAATCGCCAGCATCTGCTGTTCGCCGCCGGACATGGTGCCGGCGCGCTGCACCCGACGCTCCAGCAGACGCGGAAAGAGATCGTAGACCCGCTCGATGCGTTGCTGATACTGCTGGCGGCTGGCGAAAAAACCGCCCATCGCCAGGTTCTCCTCTACCGTCATGCGCGAAAAGACGCGGCGTCCTTCCGGTACGATGGCGATCGCTTCGCGCATGATGCGCGCCGTCTGCCAGTCGGTAATCGCCTTGCCGTCAAAGGTAATCTCTCCTTCAGACGCGCGCGGTTCGCCGCACAGCGTGCCGAGCAGCGTGGTTTTCCCCGCGCCGTTGGCGCCGATCAGCGTGACGATTTCGCCCTGGTTGATATGCAGGCTGACCTGATGCAGTGCCTGAATCTTGCCGTAGTGCGCGCTCACCTTGCTGAGCGTTAAAATCGGATTCGCCATGTTATGCCTCACCTAAATATGCGCGGATCACGTCCGGGTTGTTGCGCACTTCTTCCGGCGTGCCGTTCGCCAACGGCGTTCCCTGATTCACTACGTAAATCCGATCGGAAATGCCCATCACCAGTTTCATATCATGCTCAATTAACAGCACCGATACCTTATGCTCGCTGCGCAGTTCGGCGATCAGCGCATCCAGCTCGTGGGTCTCTTTAGGGTTGAGCCCCGCCGCCGGTTCATCCAGCATCAGGATTTCCGGGCGCGTCACCATACAACGCGCGATCTCCAGACGTCGCTGCTGGCCGTAGGCCAGGTTGCCCGCCTGACGGTTCGCCATTTCCAGTAAACCGACGCGCCGTAGCCAGCTGGCGGCGTAGTCCAGCGCCTCGCCTTCGCTGCGGCGAAAAGCGGGCGTTTTCAGCAGGCCGGAAAACAGGCCGCTTTTCAGATGTTGATGCTGCGCCACCAGCAGGTTTTCAATCACCGTCATTTCACGGAACAGACGCACATGCTGGAAGGTGCGCACAATCCCCATACGGGCGATCTGCTGGCCCGCCATGCCCGCCAATTGATGGTCGCGCAGCTTAATCGATCCGCCGGTCGGCTTATAAAAACCGGTCAGGCAGTTGAACACCGTGGTTTTTCCGGCGCCGTTCGGCCCGATTAAAGAGACGATCTCCTGCGGACGCAGCTCAAGCGACACGTTGTTGACCGCCAGCAGACCGCCGAAGCGCATCATCAGGCCCTCTACGGCCAGTAAAGGCTGACTCATGCCTGCTCTCCTTGTTCATCACGCTTCAACTTCAGCTGTGGACGCTGCATCGGCAACAGCCCCTGCGGACGCCAAATCATCATCAGCACCATCAGCGCGCCTAACACCAGCATGCTGTATTCGTTGAGATCGCGCATCAGCTCGCGCGACACCACCAGCAGTATCGCCGCCAGAATCACCGCCAGCTGCGAACCCATACCGCCCAGCACCACAATCGCCAATACAAAGGCCGATTCGGCGAAGGTAAAAGATTCGGGGCTGATAAAGCCCTGCCGCGCGGCGAACAGGCTGCCGGCGAAACCGGCGAAGGCGGCGCTGATAGTAAAGGCGGTCAGCTTAATGCGCGTCGGACTGAGACCCAGCGAGCGGCAGGCGATTTCATCTTCGCGCAGCGCTTCCCAGGCGCGGCCCAGCGGCATACGCAGCAGCCGATTGATTACGAACAGCGTCAGCACCACCAACAGCAACGCCACCAGATAGAGGAAGATAATGCGGTCGCTGGGATCGTACTTCAGCCCAAAGAAGTGGTGGAAAGTGTCCCAGCCGCCTTCGCGCGGGCTGCGGTTAAACTCCAGGCCGAAAAAGGTCGGCTTCGGTATCTGACTGATGCCGTTCGGCCCGCCGGTAATGGCGGTATTGTTCAGCAGCAGGATACGCACGATTTCGCCGAAGCCGAGCGTGACGATCGCCAGATAATCGCCGCGCAGGCGCAGCACCGGGAAACCGAGCAGCAGGCCGAACATCGCCGCCACCAGCCCCGCCAGCGGCAGACACTGCCAGAAGCCCAGGCCGTAGTAGTGGTTCAGCAGCGCGAAGGTGTAGGCGCCGATGGCGTAGAAGCCGCCGTAGCCCAGCACCAGCAGGCCGGAGAGTCCCACCACCACGTTCAGGCCGAGACCGAGCATCACGTAGATCAACGTCAGGGTAGCAATGTCCACCGTGCCGCGCGAGACGAGAAACGGCCAGATCACCGCCGCCACGATAAACAGCAGCGCCAGCAGCTTCTGTTTCGGCGTGCTGCCGTCAAAGCTCGGCAGGACGAAACCGCCGTGACCGCCGCGCTTCAGGCCGCGGCCGAACAGCGGGCGCAGCAGCTGAAAGATAAACACCACGGCGCAGCCGACGGCGATCCAGTTCCAGCGCACGCTGCCCGCGTTTTCCACCACCAGCCGCGTGCCTTCAAGGTCAAGGCGCAGCCCCATAAAGAAAGCCGCCAGTATCAGCAGCATCAGCGCCGAGATAATGGCATTGATAAATTGAGCGGGCTTCATACTTTCTCTACCTCCGGCCGACCCAGAATGCCCGTCGGCATCACCAGCAGCACCACAATCAGCAGCGCAAAAGAGACCACATCCTTATATTCCGTGCTGAGATAGGCGGAGGTCAGCGCTTCGGCGATGCCCAGCACCAGGCCGCCCAGCATCGCGCCGGGAATGCTGCCGATGCCGCCCAGCACCGCCGCGGTAAAGGCCTTCATACCGGCCATGAAGCCGATGTAGGGGTTAATGACGCCATAGAACTGCCCCAGCAGCACGCCCGCTACCGCCGCCATCGCCGCGCCGATCACGAAGGTCAGCGAGATCACGCGATCGGTATTGATGCCCAACAGGCTGGCCATCTTCAGATCTTCGGCGCAGGCGCGACAGGCGCGGCCCATGCGCGAATAGCGGATAAACAGCGTCAGCGCCAGCATCGCCACGAAGGTCACCAGCCAGATCACCACCTGCATGGTGCTGATGGTCGCGGAGAAGCCGTTGCTTTCACCCAGCGTCATCTGCCCGCTCACCAGGCTTGGCAGCGCGAGATCGCGCGAGCCCTGCGTCAGGCTGACGTAGTTTTGCAGGAAAATAGACATCCCGATGGCGGAAATCAGCGCGATCAGGCGCTTGGATGAGCGCACCGGCTTATAGGCGACGCGCTCGATGCTCCAGCCCCAGGCGCTGGCGATCACGATCGCCGCAAGGAAACCGGCGCCGATCAATACCCAGCTGACGTCAATCCCCACCATCATCAGCGCGGCGATAACGATAAAAGAGACATAGCTGCCGATCATATAGACTTCGCCGTGGGCGAAGTTGATCATGCCGATAATGCCGTAAACCATGGTGTAGCCGATGGCGATCAGCGCATAGGTGCTGCCTAAGGTCACCCCGTTAAGCAACTGCTGTAGAAAATAGAGAAACTGTTCGGACATAACATAAACCCCAACAAAGCTGCGCGGCGCGGCCTACAGCAAGAAAACGTCCGTCTTCACGAAGTGCAGGATAGAACAGGGGCCAGGCACGCCTGACCCCGGACTGCCAAATCACATACGGCTGCGGCTGTGACAGAGGGTTGATAACGCTCTCATGAGCGTGTCAGCACTCTGATACGGCCTGAACCGCGATTTATTTCACTGCGGTGGAGGTGCCGTCGGCATGCCACTTGAACACGCCGAACTCAAAACCTTTCAGATCGCCTTTCTTATCCCAGCTCAGATCGCCCATGACGGTAGGAACCGGCTGGCCTTCTTTCAGGTTTTTAGCGATGTCGGCAGGTTCTTCACTCTTGCTGCGCTCCATACCGGCGGCCAGCGACTGCAGCGCGGCATAGGTTGTCCAGACGAACGGCCCGGTGGCGTCCAGTTTTTTCGCTTTGATCGCGTCGACGATCGGCTGGTTCGCCGGCACCTGGTCATAGCGTTTCGGCAGGGTGACCAGCATGCCTTCGGAAGCGGCGCCGGCGATATTGGAGAGCGAGGCGTTGCCCACCCCTTCCGGTCCCATAAACTGGGTTTTCAGCCCGGCCGCGCGCGCCTGACGCACGATCTGGCCCATTTCGGGGTAGTAGCCGCCAAAGTAAACGAAGTCGATGTTCTCTTTCTTCAGACGCGCCACCAGGGTGGAGAAATCTTTATCGCCTGCGGTAATGCCTTCAAACATGGCGATCGGCGCGTTCGCTTTCTTCAGGCTCTCCTGCACTGAGCGCGCCAGGCCTTCGCCATACTGCTGTTTGTCATGCACAACCGCGATGCGCTGCGGTTTGATAGTGTCGAGAATATATTTCGCCGCGGTCGGACCCTGATCGGAATCCAGGCCGGTGGTGCGCATAATCAGCTGGTAGCCGCGCGAGGTCAGGTCGGGCGCGGTAGCGGCCGGGGTGATCATCAGGATGCCTTCATCTTCGTAGATATCGGAAGCGGGCTGCGTGGAAGAGGAGCAAAGGTGACCAATAACGTAGCGAATGCCTTCGTTGACCACTTTGTTCGCCACCGCCACCGCCTGTTTAGGATCGCAGGCATCGTCATATTTCACCGCCACCAGCTTATTGCCGTTCACCCCGCCTTTGGCGTTGATATCGGCAATCGCTTGCGTAGCGCCGGTAAACTGCATATCGCCATATTGCGCTACCGGCCCGGACATCGCGCCGACAATCGCCACCTTAATATCTTCCGCCAGCGCAGCATGACTCATCGCCAGCGCCACACATCCAGCCAGTATTACGCGACCTTTACTGATATTCATCCGAACTTCCCCATCTGTTGTGTCTGTTGTGATTTGCTTTGTGATTATGTTCGGCGGGTTATTGAACAAAACTTGTTTAATGTGAACGAGTTAGGAATATTTCCGCGCCGATTTTATAAATAACGCTTTATTTTTCAGTCCATTAAACAGGAGTTTTATTCTGTAAATCAACTGAGATAATCAAAAACTACCGGTTATCACAGGAGAATCATCTGGCAGTTACGGTGGCTATTTAGCCACTTATCCAGCGCGTTATGCTGGCAACAGGCGCAGTAATAAGTGTTTACTCGGAACAGCCGGGCAGCAAAAAACAGATTGCTTTGTTTTCGTACAGAAAAGGTTACACGTTCCTTTTCGTACATTTTCGCTACAATATGCCTTTTATCAGGGCGCAGATTATTCCATGAAACTGACTATCATCAGGCTGCAACAACTCAGCGATCAGGATTGTATCGATATTGAAAAAATCTGGCCGGGCACCGACTGCCGCGCGCTGGAAAACAGGCTGAACGAGAACCACAGGCTCTACGCAGCGCGCTTTAACGATCGTCTGCTGGGAGCGGTAATTCTGGAGATCCGCGGCACGCAGGGGACGCTGTCGCAGCTGGAGGTGAGAGAAGTAACGCGACGTCGCGGCGTGGGGCGTTATTTAGTAGAGGACGTAATGGCGCAGAATCCGTCGCTGTCGCACTGGTGGATTGCGGATGACGGCAAAGGCGATCAGCCGGTTATCGCCGCCTTTATGCAGTCCTGCGGCTTTCGTACCCAGGCGGACGGCTGGGTATTGAACCGGGAATAACGGTTTCTGACAGGGCGCGCCGGATGATATCGCCGCGCGCCGAAGAAGACGCGGCGCGCAAACAAAAAGGGCGGCTTTTCAGCCGCCCCGTTTCGCGTTAGCGCGTTATGCTTCGATCGCCATACGCAATTTTTTCATCGCGTTTTTCTCTAGCTGACGTACACGCTCGGCGGAGACGCCATATTTATCGGCCAGCTCCTGTAACGTAGTTTTATTGTCGTCGTCCAGCCAGCGGGCGCGAATAATATGTTGGCTGCGTTCATCCAGGCCCTGCAGCGCATCGCTCAGCTTATCGGCCGCATGGTTTTCCCAGTTGTCCTCTTCGATGCCGTCAGCAAAGTCAGAGGTTTTATCCTGCAGATAAAGCACCGGCGCCATGCTTTTCCCTTCGCTGGATTCATCGTCCGAGGTCAGGTCAAAAGTCATATCCTGCGCCGCCATGCGCGATTCCATTTCGCGGACGTCTTTGCTGCTCACGCCAAGCTCACGCGCCACCATCTCCACTTCATCCTGGTTAAACCAGCCCAGACGCTGCTTGGTTTTACGCAGGTTAAAAAACAGTTTGCGCTGCGCTTTTGTGGTGGCCACTTTCACGATGCGCCAGTTACGCAGCACATACTCGTGAATTTCCGCCTTAATCCAGTGAACAGCGAACGACACCAGACGAACCCCGACTTCAGGGTTGAAGCGGCGCACCGCTTTCATCAGGCCGATGTTGCCTTCCTGAATCAGATCCGCCTGCGGCAGGCCGTAGCCCGCGTAGTTACGAGCGATATGAACAACAAAGCGGAGGTGGGACAGGATCAGCGTTTTAGCCGCATCCAGATCGCCCTGGTAATGCAGCCGTTCAGCCAGCGCTTTTTCCTCTTCTGCCGTTAGCATCGGCCAGGTATTGGCAGCCCGAATATAAGATTCCAGGTTACCAAGAGGAGCAATAGCTAAAGTGTGCATTTCTTTGGTCATTCAAACCCTCACATATTTAATCGACATTGCCGCACGATTTCCTTTTGCGCGATTCACCAGGGTACAGGAATCGACAACGAAATCCCAAAGCAATCTGTGCTACTTCTTAGAGAGCGAAGTTATCCACAAGTTCAATTTACATCGTGAATATTTTATACACAAGATAAGGACGTCAGATTCTGGCGGACAGGAGGAAAATAAGATATTTCCTCTGCCGCACAGGCGTCATGCAGCAGAGGAAGATTATACCAAAAAAACGTTACTGTGGCGTAAAACGACGTAAATGTTGTACCGTCGCCAGCCAGGCCGCAATCCAGCCAATTATCGACGACAGCAGCAGCAGCAGCAGGCTCTCATCCCAGGAGAGACCGCTGATGCGGAAGGTAGTGCCGAAGACGCTGGCGACCTGCGCCACCACCGCTTCCAGACGGAATACCAGCACTTCCGACAGGATCAGCGACAGCACCGCGCCGCTCAGCCCCAGCAACGCGCCGCCGTAGAGGAAAGGCCGCAGAATAAAGCCGTCGGTGGCGCCAATCAGCTTCTGTACGTTAATGGTGTCGCGGCGGGCAAAGATACTGAGGCGCACGCTGTTGCCGATCACCAGGAACACCGCGATCACCATCAGAATGCCGATCATCGTGGCAATCTGCCCGACCAGCCCGGTCAACGCCGCCAGACGCGCGAACCAACTATCGTCCATGCGCACCTCGTCGACGCCGTCGACGTGCTGGACGCGGTCGCGCAGCGTTTGCAGCGTCTTCTCATTCTGGAAGTTCAGATCAGGCGTAATGATCGCTACCGCCGGCAATGGATTCTGCTCCAGCATATCCAGCGCGCCGCCAAAACCGGACCAGTTGCGAAACTCGCCCAGCGCCTCATCCCGCGACAGGTAATTAACCTTTGCCACGCCAGGCTCTTTTTTCAGCGTCGCCACCACGTTTTCCGCCGCGGTGTCGTCCAGCGTTTTCGACAGATAAAGCGTCAGCTGCGGCGCCGGATACCACTGCTCCGCCGCCTGGCTGACGTTTTTCCAGACCATATAGCAGACGCTCGGCAGCGTCAGTGAAATGGCGATCACCATCACCGTCAGCAGCGTCGCCAGCGGCTGACGCCACATATCCGACAGCGTGCCGCGCCAGGCGTACCGCCATTGCTCCTGCCAGCCGCCCTTCAGCGCTTTGCTTTTTGGCTGCTGCGGCCTGGCCTTCGGCGCGGGCGCGCGTTTGATGCGTTTATTAGCCATATTAGCCTCCGTGCAATCTGCCGTGACTGAGCGTCATTACCCGATAATCGCGGCGGGCGATCAGTCCCATATCGTGCGTCGCCATCAGAACGGTGACGCCCACGCGGTTGAACTCTTCAAACAGACGCAGGATATCCTCCGAAAGCGCTTCATCCAGGTTGCCGGTCGGTTCATCGGCCAGCAACACAGCAGGCTTGTTCACTACCGCGCGGGCAATGCCGACGCGCTGCTGCTCACCGCCCGAAAGCTGAATCGGAAAACTTTTCGCTTTGTCGAGGAGGCCGACCTTATCCAGCGCGGCGGAAACGCGGCGGCGAATATCTTCGCCGCTGGCGCCGGCGATAATCAGCGGGATCGCCACGTTGTCGTAAACCGAACGATCCATCAGCAAATGGTGATCCTGAAAGATCATGCCAATCTGACGACGCAGAAACGGCACTTCGCTATTTTTCAGACGGCTGATGTCATGCCCGCTGAACCAGATATGGCCCGCGCTGGGACGTTCAATGCCGCAAATCAGCTTCAACAGGGTGCTTTTCCCTGCGCCGGAATGACCGGTCAGAAACGCCATCTCGCCGGGTTGCAGATGAAAATCTACCCCCTGCAGCGCTTGCCGACCGCCGAGATAAGCCTTACTGACCTCTTCAAAGCGAATCATCCTGGTTAATCCTCTCGGGCAAACAGTGCCTCAATAAAATCTTCGGCCTTAAACGGCCGTAAATCATCGATGCCTTCTCCGACACCGATAAAACGAATCGGAATGCTGAACTGGTCCGCCACCGAGAAGATCACGCCGCCTTTCGCCGTGCCGTCCAGCTTGGTGAGGGTAATGCCGGTCAGGCCCACCGCCTCATGGAACAGCTTAGTCTGGCTGACCGCGTTCTGGCCGGTGCTGGCGTCGATAGTCAGCATCACCTCGTGCGGCGCGTTCTCATCGAGCTTCTTCATCACGCGAACGATCTTCTTCAACTCTTCCATCAGGTGCGCTTTATTCTGCAGGCGACCTGCAGTATCGGCGATCAGCACATCCACGCCACGCGCTTTGGCAGCCTGAATCGCGTCGAAAATCACCGAGGCGGAATCGGCGCCGGTATGCTGCGCCACCACCGGAATATGGTTGCGTTCGCCCCATACCTGCAGCTGCTCGACCGCTGCGGCGCGGAAGGTATCGCCCGCCGCCAGCATCACCGATTTGCCCTGCGCCTGATACTGGCGCGCCAGCTTACCGATGGTGGTGGTTTTGCCGACGCCATTAACGCCGACCATCAGAATAACAAACGGGGTTTTGCCGGAAACGTCCAGCGGCGCGTCGACCTTGTGCAGAATGCCAGCCATTTCCGCTTTCAGCAGGCCATAGAGCGCTTCCGCGTCGCGCAGCTGTTTGCGGTTGGCCTGCTGCGTCAGGCTACTGATGATGCGCTGCGTGGTATCGACGCCGACGTCGGCGATCAGCAGCTGTTCTTCCAGCTCCTCAAACAGTTCGTCGTCAATCTTTTTACCGCGGAACAGGCTGATAAAGCCGGAGCCGAGGTTCTGACGTGTTTTCACCAGGCTGCGCTTCAGGCGCGCGAAAAAGCCCTCTTTCGTCGGGCGCTCCTGCTCAACCGGCGTGACTATCGCTTCTTCTTCCGGCGCACTATCGGCCAGCGCCAGCGCCGTCAGTTCATCTTCGGTCAGCGGCAGCGCTTCTTCCGGCAGGATTTCATCTTCCGGCGCGCTGGTGAGCGTGACGGCCGCCGCGACTTCGGTGGCGATCGCCGCATCTTTTTCTTCGGTCACCGCAGGCGTTTCATCCTCCGGACCGGTTTCATTAAGCAGCGACGCGCTCGATGTTGCCGCTTCCGGCTGAACCTCTTCCTTAACCGGCGCGTCGTCTGTCGGTGCGGTCTCTTCCGGCAGAATCTCTTCTTCAACCGGCGCGGCGTCTGTCGGCGCGGTCTCTTCCGGCAGAATCTCTTCTTCAACCGCCGCGACGTCTGTCGGCGTGGTCTCTTCCGGCAGAATTTCTTCGTGAACCGGCGCGATCGCTACAGGCGCCGCGTCTTCCGGCTGCGTGTCATGAACCGGCGTATCTTCCGTCTGCGGTGCGCTGTGCGCCTCTTCCTGACGCGCTACCTCTTCGGTGGTCGCCACGATATCTTCGGCGATCTGTTCGGCGGTGGGCTGCTCTGCTGCGGGCGCTTCGCTCTCGGCGGTCTGCTGCGTTAACGTCTCTTTTTGTTCTTCTGACTGCGCAGGCGTTTCTTCACGACCAAAACCCAGCCAGGAAAAAAAGCCACGCTTTTTTTCTTTTGCCATTGTGTAACACCACTCCTCGATGGCTTTCACCCGGTCGTCTGTCGCGCCGGACTGAAAAAATAACCTGATAAAGAATTCATTAGTCTAACACTTTCCAGCCAGCGCAACACCAGCACCCTTTTTAACGTTTCCTCCACCGCTTTCGCCCGTTAAACTACGCAACAAATTATGACGAGTTGTGAGCAACATGAATAAAAAACCCCGCAGCGCCGCCGGACAAATCCGCATTATCGGCGGACAGTGGCGCGGACGAAAACTGCCGGTGCCCGACAGCGCCGGTCTGCGCCCCACCACCGATCGCGTACGTGAAACTCTGTTTAACTGGCTGGCGCCGGATATTCAGCAGGCCCGCTGCCTCGACTGCTTCGCCGGTAGCGGCGCGCTCGGTCTGGAAGCGCTGTCGCGCTACGCGGGATCGGCGACGCTGCTGGAGCTGGAAAAGCCGGTCGCCCAGCAATTGACGCAGAATCTGAAGACGCTGAAGGCCGACAACGCGCAGGTGATCCAGACCAATACGCTGAGCTGGCTGGCGCAGCAGGGCGAACCCTATCAGGTGGTGTTTATCGATCCGCCGTTTCGCAAAGGTCTGCTGGAACAGACGCTGCAACTGCTGGAAATCAACGGCTGGCTGGCCGATGAAGCGCTGATCTACGTTGAAAGCGAAATAGAAAATGGCGCGCCGCCGGTGCCGGTTAACTGGTTTTTACATCGGGAAAAAGTGGCGGGACAGGTCGCTTACCGCTTATACCGCCGCGAAGGCGTAAAACAGGAGCAGGATGATGTGGCTTAATCTGGGTCGGTTGTTGATGGTCTGCGTCTGGGCCTTTTTGCTGCTGAATATCGTGCAGCCTTTTCCTAAGCCGCTGACATATTTTGTTAATGTCGCGCTGATTTTTATGGTGATTATGCACGGTCTGCAGCTGGTACTGCTGCGCGCCACGCAGCCGAAAGACAGCGCGAAGCTGAGCCGTCTGACGCAGGTTAAGATCTTCTTTTTCGGCGTGTTCGAGCTACTTGCCTGGCAGAAAAAGCACTATCCGAAGCAGTAACGTTCTACGGCTTCTCAGGCGTAAAAGAGATAAAGCGGCTACCCTGCACCTTAAGCTCGCCTTTTACGCCTTTATCCATCTGATGATAATCCTTAGCCGTCACCGTCAGCCTGATGTCGCCCGCGCCGTTAAGCGGGTGAAACCAGGCCTCGTAGCGCATTTCTTCGCCCGCAATCACTTCCCGCTGACGTGAACGCCGATCCGGGGCGGGAAACTCACGTTTGGTTTTCACCTCTACCTGTAGCGATCGCACCGGCGCCGCATCGTTCGCTGCGTTTTCACGCCGCTGCTTAATAAACTGACGTGAGGCCAGTACGGCGATAATCGCCAGCACGATAATAAAAATCAGCGGGGGTTTGCTCATCTTCGTATTCTGCTTCCTGTGGCGGGTTGTCGCGTCAGGCAGACAACCGGAGCCCTCTCATTGTCACATTGCATCCCGCTAACCTAAACTGATTGCAGGATGTTGTTAATAAAACGGCGGCTGCGTCGGCGCTGCGTTTCAGGGCTGATGCCGCTGTCGCCCCTTTCAGAAAAGGACAACGTAATGATTTGGTCATTTCTTGCCGTACTTTTTTCCGGCTGGCTCTATGTAGATGCTTCCTACCGCGGCCCACAGTGGCAGCGCTGGGTGTTTAAGCCGGTTACGCTGCTGTTGCTGCTCGCCTGGGCCTGGCAAGCGCCCACGCGCAATCCCGGCGACTACCTGATTTTGCTCGGTCTGCTGGCGACGATGGCGGGCGACGCGCTGACGCTGCTTCCGCGTCAGCGTATGATGTATGCCATTGGCGCTTTTTTCCTTGCGCATCTGCTCTACACCATTAATTTCGCCAGCCATATGACCATGAGCTTCTTCTGGCCGATCCCGTTGACCATGCTGATTATCGGCATTGTCTGGATAGCGATTATCTGGTCGCGGCTGGAAGATCTGCGCTGGCCAATCTGCACTTTTATCGGCATGACGCTGGTGATGAACTGGCTGGCCGCCGAACTCTATTATTTCCGTCCTAACGACTACAGCTTCTCGCTGGTGGCCGGCGCCACGCTGCTGACGCTGGCGAATCTGGTCTGGTTTATCAGCCATTACCGCAAGCGTTTTACGGCGGATAACGCCATCGTCGCCGCCTGCTACTTCGCCGGGCACTTTATGATCGCCCGCTCGCTCTGGCTTTATTGACGCTTAAGAGAGGCCCTTGCGCACCAGATAGCGATAGGGCTTCTCATCGGTGGATTGCGCCACCAGCGTATGTTCCATAAAACGGCAAAAGCCGGGAATATCGCGCGTGGTGGCGGGATCGTCGGCGATGATCAGCAGGGTCTCGCCCTCCTCCATATGGCGCACCGCTTTGCGCACCATCATTACCGGTTCCGGGCAGCGCAGGCCCAGCGCGTCCAGGGTTTGATCGGGGTTTGCGAATGGATCACTCATTATCGTCTCGTCACTGAATTCTGTTGCGCTCTATTCTACGCCCGGCGGCCTGTTGCGCAAGCCGCCGAAAGCAGGTTAACGTTTGCGTGAAAACTAACCGTTGCAAAGCCGAAACAACGCGGTAAGATGCGCCGCGGCTGGCGATGTTGCCTGCCGCTGACAGACGGCGTTCCGTCGCCGCTCAGCTTGCGCAAGATGCGTCAGGCTAAACGCGAACAGACAGCAGAACGCTGAGTAAACACTGGGTTCCCTCACCCCAACGTAAAAAAGGTACATTATGATCTCCTTTACGCCGCGCCAGCGGAAGCATGCGCTTATCTGGCTATCCCTGTTTCATGTGCTGGTGATTACCTCCAGTAATTATCTGGTCCAGCTGCCTGTTTCCCTGTTTGGTTTCCATACCACCTGGGGCGCCTTCAGCTTTCCGTTTATCTTCCTGGCTACCGATCTGACCGTGCGGATTTTTGGCGCGCCGCTGGCCCGTCGAATTATCCTTGCGGTGATGGTGCCTGCGCTCTTTATCTCCTACGTGGTCTCTTCGCTGTTCTATAACGGCGCATGGCAGGGACTGAACGCGCTGGAGCAGGTTAACCTGTTTGTCGCCCGCATCGCCTGCGCCAGCTTTATGGCCTACGCGCTGGGCCAGATTCTGGACGTGCATGTCTTTAACCGGCTGCGTCAGTTGCCGCAGTGGTGGGCGGCGCCCGCGTCGGCGATGTTTTTAGGCAATATCAGCGACACGCTCGCCTTCTTCTTCATCGCTTTTTATAAAAGCCCGGACGCTTTTATGGCGCAGAATTGGGTAGAAATCGCGCTGGTCGATTACAGCTTCAAGGTGCTTATCTGCATGGTGTTTTTCCTGCCTGCCTACGGCGTGCTGCTCAATGCCGCGTTAAAACGCCTGGCGGCAATGTCAGGACAAACCCGCTACAATTTCGGCTAAGCGGCAATAGCGATACTTTGTCAGCGCGTCTAAGATCCTGTGACACTCGGTTGGTTGCTTTTACGCGCTGATTCAGTTTGTATGAGTACTGTATTGCCAGGCTAATCAATAAAAGGGAACCTGATGCGTCAACTTACAAAATATCTTGGAATAGGTTTACTGGTAGTAGGTCTGGCCGCCTGCGATCAGCAGTCGGATAAAGCCGCAGCGGACGATAACGGCGCCAGCGCCAGCACATCAACGCAGACGGTGTCGTTAATGGATGGCAAACTCAGCTTCAACTTGCCGGCGGGCATGTCTGATAAGAGCGGCAAGCTGGGCACGCAGGCGAACAACATGCACGTTTACGCCGATGAAAGCGGCCAGCGCGCCATTATCGTGATTGATGGCGATGCCACCAACGAAGGTCTGGACGTGCTGGCGAAGCGTCTGGAGCAGCAGCAGCGCAACCGCGATCCGCAGCTGCAGGTAGTGGCCAATAAAGCGATTACGCTCAAGGGCGAACCGGCGCAGCAGCTGGATACGGTGATCTCCGCCAATCAGCAGACAGCCTGGTCTTCTGTCGTGCTGGCGAAAGCGGACGGTAAATTGCTGACGCTGCAAATCACCCTGCCTGCCGATAATCAGCAACAGGCGCAGACGGCAGCGGAAAATGTGATTAACACCATCACGCTGAAATAAACGCCTCGCTTACGCGCATAAAAAACGCCGCCAGAGATGGCGGCGTTTTGTCGTTTAAGGCTTATAAGTTCCCGTTTTCAGCGCAAAATGCCGTCAGATGCCTGCGGTTTCGCGAATATACTTACGCGCCTTCACCGCATATTCAAAGGGGTTAGCCAGCGCCGGATCCTGCTCCGCCTCTACCACCATCCAGCCGCGATATCCCGCGTCGTCGAGAATTTTAAACACCGGTTTGAAATCAATCACGCCGTCGCCCGGCACGGTGAAAGTGCCGCGTTTTACTCCGTCCAGGAAGGAGAGTTTCTGGTTACGCACCGCGCTGACCACCTCATCGCGCACATCCTTCAGATGAATATGGTTGATGCGCGGCAGATGCTTCTCCAGCACCGACAGCATCGCCTGCTCGCTGTTCTCGGAGTAGTAAATATGGCCGGTATCATAGAGCAGATAAACGTCATCGTTGGTCAGTGCCATAAAGTGGTCAATCTCGGCAGGTGTCTGGATGCCGGTGCCCATATGGTGATGCAGACAGACCTGCATTCCCTTGTCCGCCGCAATTTTCGCCAGCTCGTTATAGCCCTCGGCGGTTAAGCGCCACTCTTCTTCCGTAAATACCGGTTTTTGCTCGAATACCGCCAGCGAGGTGCCCTGAATGCTTTTGCTCTGCTCAGAGCAGCCGATCACTTTGGCGCCCATCGTATGTAAAAAATTCATATGGTTAATGAACTCGTCGATAGTTTTCGCCTTTTCACCGTTGGCGAAAAAGGTGCTGAACCAGGCGTTGCAGATCTGAATGCCGCGGATCTCCAGCATCGGTTTCAGCACCGCCGGATCGCGCGGATATTTGCTGCCGACTTCGCTGCCGCTGAAGCCCGCCAGCGCCATTTCGCTGACGGTCTGCTGAAAGGTGTTCTCTTTCCCCAGTTCCGGCATATCGTCGTTGGTCCAGCCAATCGGCGCGATCGCCAGCTTCACGTAATCTTTATTCATGATGAATTCTCTGTTCAGTACGGCGGCGTTCGCCGCCACGCGCTCAGGCTCGCAGGAGAGCCCGCCACCTTATTTTCCCAGCAGCTCACGCTCGATCAGCTCGCGCGTTTCCACCGCCTGATACTTCATCTTTTCGGGATAGCCGAACAGCGCCGAGGCGATAATCGATTCGCCGCCCACCTTGTAGGTACGGTTGGCAAAATCCATTTCACGCAGGGTTTTAAACAGGGTGGTGAAATCGACTTCACCTTCGCCCACGCCGACATGCTGATGTACCGCGGCGTCCACGCCTGGCGGATTGACGATGTAGCGGCAGTGTTTGGTGTGGTTCATGGTATCGGCGACCAGTACGTGCGACAGGTCATCGCCCACGTACTCCAGCATGCTTTTTACGTCGCCTTTGCCTTTGTCATAGAAAAAGGTGTGCGGCACGCTGTAAACGTACTTCACGTTTTCGCTGCGGAACGACTTCACGATATCGGCGGTTTCGTTGTTCTGCTCGCAGAAATCCCACGGATGCGACTGAATTTCGATGCGGATGCCTTCGCGTTCAACGATCGGCAGCAGCTCCTCCATAGAACGGTAAAACATTTCTTCGCAGATCTCCGGCTCGTTGGGATTGCCGGACAGCTCGGTGTTGATCACCTGCACGCCCATCTCTACGGCGATCTCGATCATGCGCTTCCAGTTTTTTACCGCCGCCTGGCGCCGTAGTTCGTCCGGGCCGGACCAGCGGTACACCACAATAAACGAGGAGATCTCGACGCCGGTCGCTTTCAGCGCGTTTTTATACTCCGTCATGATCTCCCGGCTGGCTTTCGGGTGCTTATAGAAGGGGTTAATCTGCGGATGCGGCGACTGTTCAATATATTTGTAGCCCCAGTCAGCTACCTGATGAACCATCTTCGTGATGCCCAGGTCTCGGATGACATCCACATCGAAAGCGATCTTCATAACGTTCTCCCTGATTGCTCAGTGCGTAAGTGCGCGCGCTTCCCGACGCTGCGGGAAGAGGACGGGGAATTAAGCCTTATCGTAGAAGGCGGGACGCGGCGGCAGCTCGACTGGCTCGATAGCGCCGCTGTTCTGCGCCTTGAGGCAGGCGTCGGCGGCGACCGAGGCGGCATAGCCGTCCCAGGCGGACGGGCCGGTCAGCGAACCGCTGCTGACGTCGTTGATAAAAGCCTGTAGCTCCACGTCGTAAGCGTCGATAAAGCGGTCTTTCCAGTCGGTGAGGATGGAGGTGGAAAGCTGCGCGCCTTTACGCATTTGCACCGCTGAGGGCTCCGGCAGGCGGGCAATGCCCTCTTCGCCGACCACTTCGCACTGGATATCGTAGCCGTAGGCGCAGTTGACGAAGATTTCCACATCGATGCGGATGCCCTTCTGCGTTTCAAACAGCACGATCTGCGGATCTTTCAGGCGGGCGTGGCTTTTTGAGGTGACCCGTGGGAAGACTACCTGCACGGTTTTGTAGTCGTCGTTGGTCAGCCATCGCAGCACGTCGAGTTCATGGATCAGCGTGCTGGTGATCGCCATATCGGTGGTGTAGCTCTCCGGCACGGTGGGATTGCGGTGCGCGCAGTGCAGCATCAGCGGCTCGCCAATCTGTCCTTCGGCAATCACCTTTTTCAGCGCGCGATAGCCGACGTCGTAAGGGCGCATAAAGCCGACCTGCACCAGACGCTTGCCGAACTTCATCTCGGCATCCACCACGCGACGGCAGCCTTCGGCGGTCATCGCCAGCGGTTTCTCGCAGAATACCGGCTTGCCCGCGGCGATAGCGGCCAGCGTGAACTCTTCATGCGTCGGGTCCCATGAGGTGACCAGCACCGCGTCGACATCAGGCGAGTTCACCACGTCATAACCGTTGGCATAGACCTCCGCCTGCAAACCCAGCCGCGCCAGCGCCGCTTTGGCGCCTTCAAGGTTAATATCGGACACCGCCACCACGGTGGCGCCCTGCAACACTTTTGTGCAGCGACGAATATGTTCCTGGCCAATTGCGCCGGTGCCGATAACGCCAAGTTTCAGAGTCATAATGTCTCCAGAATTCAGGGTAAGCGCGAACCCGCCAGCCATGCTGGCGACGTCCGCTGTCAGGGTAGATGTTCAGAGAAAGTTTTTAATAATCAGTATCTTCTAGCTTGATCGACATGCTCTTTCAGCATTTTGGCGACGGCGTCGATGCGTTCAGATTGAGAAACCTGCGCGCCGCCGACGTGCCACCAGCTGAAATATTTATGCACCATGGTTTTGGGCAGCACTTTTACGTCAATCAGGGTAGAGACGGTCTCTTTGCGCGCCGCTTCCAGCGCCAGGCCCAGCTCCTCCAGCGTCGTGACGCGCCAGGTCTTGCAGCCGTAACCCGCGGCGATAGCGGCGAAGTCGACGGGAATAAAGCCGCCGTCCAGCTTGCCGCTTTCCGCATCGCGAAAACGGAACTCGGTAGTAAAGCTGTCCATGCCATGCTCCAGCTGCAGGTTGTTGATGCAGCCGTTAGTCATATTGTCGAACAGCACCACGTTGATTTTCGCCTTCTCCTGAATCGAGGTGACCAGTTCGGAGTGCAGCATCATAAAAGAGCCGTCACCCACCAGCGCGTAGACCTCGCGCTGCGGTTCGGCCAGCTTAACGCCGAGCGCGGCGTTGATCTCATATCCCATGCAGGAGTAGCCATATTCCACGTGATAGCCGTTGTGCGCTTTGGTGCGCCAGACGCGTTGCAGATCGCCGGGCAAGCTGCCGGCGGCGGCGACGATCACCGCATCTTCCGGCAGCTGCTCGTTAAGCGCGCCCAGCACGCTGCTTTGAGTCAGGAAGGAGCCGGTCAGACGGTTGAACTCGGCGAACAGCGCCTCACGATCGATGCTGTCGTCGATCTCCGGCACGAAGTTTTCTTCGCTGTAAGCCGCCTGGTAAACGCGCTGCGTCTCCTTCAGCAGGCGGCTCTGCGCCTGTTCGATCTGCGCGCCCCACTCGCTGCGGAAGCCCTGCGCCGTCAGACGCGCATCCAGTGCGGTCAGCGCCTCGCGCGCGTCCGCCACCAGCTGAACGCCGTCGAGCTTGTAAGCGTCGAAGTTGCTGATATTGATATTCAGGAAGCTCACATCCGGGTGCTGGAATATCCATTTCGAGGCGGTGGTGAAATCGGTATAACGCGTGCCGACGCCAATCACCAGGTCGGCCTCTTTCGCCAACAGGTTAGCCGCCAGACAGCCGGTTTCGCCGACGCCGCCGACGTTAAGCGGATGGTCGGAAACCAGCGTGCCTTTGCCCGCCTGGGTTTCCGCGAACGGGATCTGATGGCGTTCGGCGAACTGGCGCAGCGCTTCGCCCGCGCCGGAATATTTCACGCCGCCGCCGCAGACGATCAGCGGCTTGCGTTTACTCGCCAGCAGCGTCAGGGCGTCCTGCAGCTGCGCCTCGGTGGGCGGACGGCGATCGAGACGATGAACGCGCTTCTGGAAGAAATAGTCGGGGAAATCCCAGGCCTCGCCCTGCACATCCTGCGGCAGCGCCAGCGTCACCGCGCCGGTTTCCGCCGGATCGGTCAGCACGCGCATCGCATTGATGCAGGCGGTCATCAGCTGTTCCGGCCGGCTGACGCGATCCCAGTATTTACTGACGGCGCGAAACGCGTCGTTAGTGCTGATGCTTAAATCGTGGCTCTGTTCGATCTGTTGCAGCACCGGATCGGGCTGGCGAGTGGCGAACACGTCGCCGGGCAGCAGCAACAGCGGAATGCGGTTCGCCGTGGCGGTGGCGGCGGCGGTGATCATATTGGCGGCGCCCGGCCCGACCGACGAGGTGCAGGCGATGATTTCGCGGCGCAGCTTCTGTTTGGCGTAGCCGGTAGCGGCATGCGCCATGCCCTGCTCGTTGCGGCCCTGATGCACCACCAGATCGCCATTATCCTGTTCCAGCGCCTGACCCAGTCCCAGCACGTTGCCGTGGCCGAAAATCGCGAAGATACCTTTGACGAATTTGGTTTCGCTTCCGTCGACGGAGAGGTACTGATTGTCGAGGAATTTCACCAGCGCCTGCGCTGTGGTTAACCTGATCGTGCCCATTTGCCCATCCTTTACCCGTGGCGGTAGCGTGACAACAGCGCGCCGCAATTCGCAGATGTCGACGGCCTGAAACGGCGGCCATCCGACGGCTAATTAGTGAAACGTGAGGCGATTATAAACAAATAATTTTTTCATAAAATACGATTACAGAAGAAACATTTCATTTTGCGAGTGAGATCAAATTATCGGTTTTACCGCCGTGGAAAGCGGCCTTACAGCGGGAAGCAGTGAAACGGCGACGGGCGGCGATAATAAAAACAAATATTCCATTTCATTTTCAGGAAAAGAGTAATGCCCTCAAAAGACACGATAAAAGCTGAAATAGCGCTGGACCAGGCGGGGAAACGATGCGGCTGGCCAGCTGCTAAAAGGAGGAAGAGAGTTTTACCCGCTTCACAGTTTTGGGTTAATAATTTCATTCAATATTGTTTTTGGAATATTTATTCCCCATACTGCCAGCACAGTTGATCCGGTGCGATCGGATTATTGGGAGCCTTCCCGAAAGATCTCTGGAGACGCCCGACAGTGTCTGCTTATCACAGAAGGAAACAACAGGTATGAGTACAAAACAGAAGCGGCTTGATGTGATTTGTATCGGCCGTATTGCCGTCGATCTCTATGGTCAGCAAATCGGTGCGCGCCTGGAAGATACCAGCACCTTTGCCCGCTATCTCGGCGGCTCATCAGGCAATGTCGCCTACGGCGCCGCCATTCAGGGGCTAAAATCCGCTATGCTGGCGCGTGTCGGCGACGAACACAACGGCCGCTTCCTGCGTGAGGAGTTGCAGCGCGTGGGCGTCGATACGGCGTTTCTGATTACCGATAAAACCCGTCTCACTGGTCTGGTGATGTTGGGCATTAAGGATGAAGATACCTTTCCGTTGATTTTCTACCGCGATAACTGCGCCGATATGGGTCTGACGCCGCAGGATATCGACGAGGATTATATCGCCTCCGCCCGCGCGGTGGCGGTGACCGGCACCCATCTTTCCCACCCGGATACGCGCGCAGCGGTGCTGAAGGCGCTGGAGATCGCGCGCCGTCACGGCCTGCGCACGGCGCTGGATATCGACTACCGGCCGGTGCTGTGGGGACTGACCTCGCTGGGCGACGGCGAGACGCGCTTTATTGAATCGGAACGCGTCACCCAACAGCTACAGGAAGTGCTGCACTACTTTGATCTGATTGTCGGCACGGAAGAGGAATTTCATATCGCTGGCGGCAGCACCGATACGCTTAGCGCGCTGAAAGCGGTGCGTCAGTCGAGCAAAGCGACGCTGGTCTGTAAGCGCGGGCCGCTGGGCTGCGTGGTGTTTGAAGGCGACATTCCAGACAGCTGGGAACACACCACTCTGCAAAGCGGCGTGCGTGTGGAAGTGTTGAATGTGCTGGGCGCGGGCGACGCCTTTATGTCCGGCCTGCTGCGCGGCTGGCTCAATGACGAAGGCTGGCCGCAGGCGTGCCGCTACGCCAACGCCTGCGGCGCGCTGGTCGTATCGCGCCACGGCTGCGCCCCGGCGATGCCGACCAAAGCGGAGCTGGATGATTATCTCAGCCGCGATCGCGAAGTGAAACGCCCCGACCGCGACGTGCGGCTGAACCATCTGCATCGCGTCACCACCCGTAAGCAAAGCTGGCAGGAGCTGTGCGTGTTCGCTTTCGATCACCGCAAGCAGCTGGCGGATATGGCGCAGGAAGCGGGCGCCGATCCCGAACGTATTCCGCAGTTGAAGACATTGCTGCTGCAGGCGGCGGAAGCGGCGGCCACCGAAGCCGGGCTGGAAAACAGCAGCGGCATTCTGGCGGACACCACCTACGGACAACGGGCGCTGAACGCGATTACCGGCAAAGGCTGGTGGATCGGTCGTCCTGTTGAAATGCCCGGTTCGCGTCCGCTGCGCCTTGAACATGGCAACATCGGCTCTCAGCTGATCGACTGGCCGCAGGAGCACGTCGTGAAATGCCTGGTTTTTTATCATCCCCATGACGACGCCGCGCTGCGCGCCGAGCAGGACGGGCTGATTCTCGACGTCTGGCGCGGCTGTAATAAATCGGGCCATGAGCTGCTGCTGGAAGTGATCCTGCCGGAAGATAACCCGGACCACCAGGAATCTTACTATCTGGAGATCATCTCCCATTTCTACCGTCTCGGCGTTCAGCCCGACTGGTGGAAGCTGCCGCCGCTGTCGCTGCAAAGCTGGCAGGCGATCGGCGCGGTGATCGAGCAGGAAGATCCCTGGTGCCGCGGCATTCTGCTGCTGGGCCTGGATGCCCCGGAAGATAAGTTAAAGGCGGGCTTCCGCGATGCGGCGCAGGCGCCGTGGGTAAAAGGGTTCGCTGTCGGACGCACCATCTTCGGCCAGCCGTCACGCCAGTGGCTACAGGGCGAACTGAGCGACGACGCGCTGATTAACCAGGTGAAAAACAACTACCTGACGCTGATCGGCTACTGGCGTGAAGCGCGTCCCGTGCGCCAGGCCAGCTAATCTGTCGTTATCGGCCACGCCGCTGACCCGCATTACGCAGCGGCGTGCGCTTCTTTTCGCTACGAATTAACCTGCCTTTCCCTTCCCGACCGCCCTTTTGCCGTCCAGGGGAGAAGCAATTTAGCACCACTTAATGTGAGGTAATTCATGTTGCGATGAAATAAAGCCAGCTAACCGGGGATTCAAATGAAATTTTCCATTCGTCTGGTAGAATATCGCTCAGCAAAACGCCAATCATTTTTAGCAGGTCGAAGTAATGACAACTAATCCTACACAGCTTTCCTTGTTACAGGACGACATTCGTCGTCGCTACGATACGCTCAGCAAACGTCTGAAACAGGTTGCACGCTATATTCTTGATAACAGCAACAGCATCGCTTTCGATACCGTCGCCTCTATCGCCCAGCAGGCCGACGTTCCACCCTCGACGTTAATCCGTTTCTCTAATGCCTTTGGCTTCAGCGGCTTCAATGAAATGAAGCAGGTTTTTCGCCAGCATCTGATGGAGGAGACGGTAAACTATACTGAACGCGCGCGCCTGTTCCGACAGACCGCTACCGATGAAACCGCCGCCTCGCCGGAGAACCCGGCTGAAATCCTGAACGTGTTTACTATGGTGAACTCGCAGGCGCTGCAACAGCTGGCGATGCAGACTAACCCGGAGCAGCTGAATAAAGCGGTCGACATGCTCAGCAAGGCGGAGAACATCTATGTTATTGGCCTGCGCCGCTCGTTTAGCGTCGCCACCTACCTGACCTATGCGCTGCGCCATCTTGAGCGGCGCGCGTTTCTTATCGACGGCCTGGGCGGCATGTTTACCGAACAGCTCAGCATGGTGAACCCAAAGGATGTGGTTATCGCGATCAGCTACTCGCCCTACGCGCGTGAAGGCGTGGAACTGGTAGAAATGGGCGCCAGTCGCGGCGCGCAGCAGATCGCCATTACCGACAGCCAGGTCAGCCCGCTGGCCGCTTTTAGCGATGTCTGTTTTGTAGTGCGCGAAGCGCAGGTAGACGGCTTCCGTTCGCAGGTCGCCTCCCTCTGTCTCGCCCAGACGCTGGCGGTATCGCTTGCGCTGAACAACGCCAAAGAGTGACATACAAGGCGCTGCCGCTTACCACAGGCGGCGCTAACGCTGCTGCGATAACAAACGCCCCGATCGCAGCAGCCGATAGCCGGTCGTAAAAAAGCTGCGGTTAGGTCAGCAAACAGAAGGGCGGCCTGAGCCGCCCTGTTTAATTGACCTCAATGCTGCTGTCCCAGCGCGTTACTCCGCCACCGTCAACCCTGATTCTTCTCAACAGGATAGCTGTCGCTGTTTACCCAGGCGTGATCTTTTTCCCAGGTGAATTTCCACTTACGCACCGGCCCCGCCATCACGTTCAGGTAGTAGTTGTCGTAACCAGCGATGGTCGCCACGGGATGATAGCCGCGCGGTACGGTCACCACATCGCGATTATAGGGCGCCATGCACTCATCCAGCGAACGATCGTCGGTATAGACGCGCTGCATAGCGAAGCCCTGCTCCGGCTGGAAACGGTGATAATAGGTCTCCTCCAGGTAGGTTTCATCCGGCGAATCTTCCCGATCGTGCTTATGGCTGGGATACGAGCTGGTATCGCCTTCGTTGGTGTACACCTCCACCACCAACAGGCTATCGGCTGGCTGGTTATCCGGCAGAATGTTATGCACCAGACGCTGGTTGCGCCCTTTTCCGCGACGCTCAACGCCCACATCCTGCGGCGCAATCAACCGCGCCGGCAGATGCCCGTGGCCGGGCGCGTTGCATACCGCCAGCTCCAGATCGGAATCGGCGACTACCTCGACGCGATCGTGATGCGGCACATAGACCGAATAAGGCGGCGTGCGCTCGAAAGGCGACTGTCGGCGGCCGATGCCGGGAAAATCGGCATGGCGCGTTTTCACCGACGCCAGCCCACTCACCAGCACCAGACACAGCTCCTTCTCCCCGCTATCCAGCGTCAGAGTCTGTCCTGTTTTCAGCAGGTAGACATCGAAGCCGACAAAGCGCCAGCCTGCGCTTTCCGGTGTGATGTGCTGGATACGCCCGTTAGCGTCAGGCTGCTGACGTTTAGCAAGCAAAGACATGCGCTCCTCCTTATAAGGTGATTAGCCCAGCGTCGGCATGCTGAATTCCGATACCGTCTGCTGGCCGCTCGGCCAGCGCGCCGTGGCGGTTTTCATACGCGTATAGAAGCGTACGCCATCCGGCCCGTGAACGTTGAGCGCGCCAAATACCGAACGTTTCCAGCCGCCGAAGCTGTGAAACGCCATCGGCACCGGTACCGGCACATTGACGCCCACCATGCCCGCCTCTACGTTCTGTACAAAATCGCGTGCGACATGGCCGTTGCTGGTGAAGATAGCGCTGCCGTTGCCGAACTCATGGCTGTTGACCAGCGCCAGCGCGCTTTGATAATCCGGCGCGCGCATAATGCCCAGTACCGGGCCGAAAATTTCTTCACGCCAGATGACCATATCGCTGGTGACCTTATCGAACAGCGTCCCGCCGACATAGTAGCCTTCGCTATGGCCCGGCACCTGGAAACCGCGTCCGTCCACCACCAGCTCCGCGCCTTCCGCCACGCCTTTATCAATGTAGCCCAGCACTTTCTTCTGATGGACGGCGGAAACCACCGGCCCCATTTCATTCTCTTCGCTGCCTTGCTGCATGCCCGGCCCGACGCGCAGCGCCTTGACCAGCGGCGTAAGTCGCGCGATCAGCTTGTCAGCCGTGTCGTCGCCTACC
Source organism: Mixta calida (assembly GCF_002953215.1). Taxonomy (NCBI): domain Bacteria; kingdom Pseudomonadati; phylum Pseudomonadota; class Gammaproteobacteria; order Enterobacterales; family Erwiniaceae; genus Mixta; species Mixta calida. Next base: position 341,759 of record NZ_CP026378.1, on the reverse strand, counting down.
GCCACGACGATCGGCAGCGCCATGCAGCGCTCGCCCGCCGAACCGAACGCTCCACCCATAATGGCGTTGACGGTGGCGTCCAGATCGGCGTCCGGCATTACGATGGCATGGTTTTTCGCCGCGCCGAACGCCTGCACCCGCTTGCCGTGCGCGCTGGCGGTTTTATAGATATGCTCCGCCACGCCGGAAGAACCGACAAAGCTGACCGCCTGCACGCGCCTGTCGGTATAGAGCTGTTCCGCCGTTTCATTGGCGCAGTGAATCACGTTGAACACGCCGTCCGGAAGTCCGGCCTCGCTAAGCAGCTCCGCCATGCGCACTGAGGCGGAAGGATCAAGCGCCGGCGGCTTCAGCACGAAGGTATTGCCGCAGGCGAGCGCGATCGGGAACATCCACATCGGCACCATCGCCGGAAAGTTAAATGGGGTAATGCCCGCCACCACTCCCAGCGGCTGCATCAGCGAATAGCTGTCTACGCCGGTGCCGACGTTCGGCGAATACTCGCCTTTGATCAGGTGCGGAATGCCGCAGGCGAACTCCACCACCTCCAGACCGCGCGTCAGTTCGCCCTGCGCGTCGGACCAAACTTTGCCGTGTTCGCTGACGATCAGCGCCGCCAGCTCGTCGCGATGCTTTTCCAGCAGCGCTTTAAAATTGAACATGACGCGCGCACGGCGCAGCGGAGAGGTTTGCGACCATGCGGGAAACGCGTTATGCGCCACTTCTATCGCCTGCGCCACCTCGTCCGCAGTGCTCTGCGTCAGTTCGCGCACCACCTTGCCGGTCGCCGGATCGTAAACCGGAATCGTTTCGCTGCTGGCGCTATGGGTGACTTTACCGCCAATAAAGTTTCCAACGATATTCATGTTCGTGCCTCATTGATGTGTGGTTCCCCTGCCGAGCGGCCCATCAGGTTTCGCCATAGCGATTGGGGAGTTAACCCGTTTCCGTGCTTTGACCCTATTATATTGAAATAAATTTTTCAAATAATTCAGATTGGAAAATTCGTTTTTAGCGGGATGGATCGCATTTTTTCCGTAACGCGTCGGGCATGTTTCACCGCTGCCGATGGCCCGTCCATCCGGGTTTGCCGTTTACCTCCTCGCTTTTACTGTTGGGGGCCGCCCACAGTTACCGACGCAACAGCAGAGTTAAAATGAAATTTTTGCGAAGCAGATCCAAAAACTTAAATTTCATTATTTATTGTTTATGAAATAAATGTTCTCTTTACGCCATTCCCCGGCGCGCTGCGCTGCCGGTTCAACCGATCTTCTTGCAGGAGCAAGCTATGGCTATCGATCCCACCCGTTTCTGTATCAACCGCAAAATCGCGCCCAATCTCAGCATTGAATCTTTTTTTAAACTGGTTCAACGGCTGGGGCTGAACAAGGTGGAGCTGCGCAATGACATGCCGAGCGGCAAGGTGACTGACGATCTGAGCCATGAAGAGGTTAAGACGCTGGCGCAGCAGTACGACATGGAGCTGGTTTCTATCAATGCGCTCTATCCTTTTAACCGCGTGGATGAGGATCTGCTGGCGCGCGCCGAATCGCTGTTGAAAGAGGCGCAGGCGCTCGGCGCGCGCGCGCTGGTGCTCTGTCCGCTTAACGATGGCCAGCCGATCTCTGGTGAAAAAACCGTGGCGGCTCTGCGACAGCTGGCACCGCTGTTTGAAAAATATGGCGTGCAGGGGCTGGTCGAGCCGCTCGGCTTCCCGCAAAGCTCGCTGCGCTCCGCCGTACAGGCGCAGGCGCTGATCCGCGATGCGCAGGCGCCGTTTAGCGTGCTGATCGACACCTTCCATCATCATCTTTATGAGCAGGCGGAGCAGGAGTTTACTAACGGGATCGACATCGAACGCATCGGCCTGGTGCATCTCTCCGGCGTGGAGGATGCGCGCCCGACGGAGCAGCTCACCGATGAAGAACGCATTATGCTGAGCGACGGCGATATGCTGAACAGCGTGGCGCAGGTTAAACGCCTGGAGCAGATGGGCTATCGCGGCGTTTACGCTTTCGAGCCCTTCTCCTCCGATCTGGCGACATGGAATGAGGCGGATATCGAACGTGAAATCCGCCGCAGTATCGAACTGCTGCAGGCGTAACGTCGGCGGTTCTCAGGGGTTATCTGTTATTTGTGTCTTTGTTTGTTTTGGCCTCGGTTGGAGGCCTTTTTTATGCGCTGGCTCTGAGGCGGCGTGGCCTCGCTGATTCCGCCCTGCGTTATACCGCGACTTTATAAGGCGGCTTTATGTTGCCGCTTCATAACGTGGCTTTCTGGCGCAGCTTCAGGAGCCCGCCGTTTATTCCACCGCCATAGCGCGATCCCGCATGCGCCATGTCAGCAGCAGCGCCAGGCAAACCAGCAGGCCGCTCAGCAGATAGATCACCGGCACGCCTGCATAGCTCATGATAAACCCGGCGACTGGCCCGGCAATGCCTAACGACAGATCCATAAAGGCGGTAAAGGTAGCCAGCGCGCTGCCCTGGTTTTGCTGCGGCACCGCTTTCACCGCCACCACGCCCAGCGCCGGGAAGACCAGCGAGAAACCCGCGCCGGTCAGCAACGCTCCCAGGTTCGCCAGCCAGGGCGAAAAGGAGAGCCAGACGATAAACAGGCCCAGCGCCTCTATCGCAAAGCAAACCAGCGCCACCCGCAGACCGCCGTGGCGGTTGATGCTGTTGGGAAACAGCAGGCGCGCGCCGACAAACGCCAGGCTGAACAGCGTCAGTGAAAACGCGGCGCCCGACCAGCCCTTCGCCTGATAAAACAGCGTAATAAAGGTAGCGATTACGCCAAATCCTGCCGAGCCCATCGCCAGCAGTAGGCCAAAAAGCCAGATTTTGCCCAGCACGGCGCGAAACGGCAGCGGTTTGCCTTTGCTTCCCTTTACTGCCGGACGCGGCAGCGCCAGCACAATCGCTACAAGGGTAATCAGCATAATGACTCCCGCCAGCAGCAATATGCCGCCCAGATGATAAATCAGCGCCCCCAGCGGGGCGCCCAGCGCCATCGCGGCGTAGGTACAGATGCCGTTCCATGAAATCACCCGGCCTATATGCGCAGAACCGACCACGCCCACGCCCCACAGCGTCGAGCCGGTGCCGGCGAAGCTCTGTCCAATGCCTAACGCCAGCCGTCCGATACAGAGCAGGGCCAGGCTCACCAGCGGCCAGCCTGCGCTGACAGCGGCCAGCGCATAGCAGACGCCGCTCAGCAAACAGCCGCCAAGGCCGAAAACCACCACTTTTTTCGGCCCCCACACATCGGCGTAGCGTCCGGCATGAGGCCGACTCAGCAGCGTAGAGAGGTATTGCAGGCTGATCACCAGTCCCGCCCAAAAAGCGCTGTAACCCATTACGTCATGCACGTAGCCTGGTAATACCGCAAGCGGCAGGCCGATGGTGAGATAGCTGGCGAAATTGAACACAACAACGGAGAGAATACGCTGATTCAGACGAAAGGCGCTTTGCGGCGTTTCCGCAGCGGGCTGTTCAGGCATAGATTTTGGCTCGTCACAGATAGTTAACAGGCTAAGGGATTACTATACGCCGATTTATTCAGCGGCGATCAAACAAAGCGCGCCCGCAGATGCCTGGTTTATTTTCGTCAGCGATAACTCTGCGCGCCGCAGTCGCCAGCGTGCGCCTCTTCCGCTTCGGAAAACTGCTGGATCAGGCTGCGGTAACCATCCATAAACTTATAAGGCACAGCGGTCGCCACCACGCCGCTGTAAAAATCCCGGCCATGCGACGTTGCGTACAGGTTAACGAAAAATATCAGCGCGTTAGCGACCGTTAGCGGCTACACTTTTTGTGCCGGAATTATTGATCGAGGAAGCTATGATTGCGCCACAGCAGGAAAAAATGGGACAGAATATGTTGCTCAAAATGGCAACGCTGGTGGTTATTCTGGCAGGCATCCGCGCCGCTTCGGATATTATCGTTCCTTTTCTTTTGGCAATCTTTCTGGCGATTATTCTTAACCCGCTGGTGAATATCTTAATGCGCCGCGGCCTGCGACGCACCTGGGCCATTACGCTGGTGATGGTTGTGGTGCTGCTGGTGATTTTGATGCTGGTGGCGATGCTCGCCAGCTCGGTCAACGAATTCTCTCTGGTCTACCCGCAGATACGCACCATCCTTGAACAGAAACTTACCGTTATCCAGCACTACGCCGGGCGGCTGAACATTCCCGTCTCCACCCGCGCGCTGGCGGAACAACTCGATCCGAACGCCATCATGAACGTCGCCACCATGGTGCTGACGCAGTTCTCCGGCGCGATGAGCAACTTTATTCTGCTGATCATGACGGTGATTTTTATGCTGTTTGAGGTGCGCCACCTGCCCTACAAGCTGCGCAACGCGCTGGTTAACCCGCAGATCCGCATCGCCGGGCTGCATAAGGCGCTGAAAGGCGTGACGCACTATCTGGCGCTGAAAACGCTGATTAGCCTGATTACCGGCCTCGCCGTCTGGCTGACCCTGCTGTTGCTGGACGTGAAGTTCGCGCTGTTCTGGGGCGTGGTCGCCTTTGTGCTGAACTTTATTCCCAATATTGGCCCGATTATCGCTGGCATCCCGCCGTTTATTCAGGCGCTGGTGCTGAATGATTTTTATGACGCGCTGCTGGTGGCCGCGTTGTTCAGCGCCATTCATATGGTGTTCGGCAATATGCTGGAACCGCGCGTAATGGGGCGCGGCCTGGGCTTATCCACACTGGTGGTGTTTCTGTCGTTGATCTTTTGGGGCTGGCTGTTGGGCCCGGTGGGGATGCTGTTATCGGTGCCGTTGACCAGCGTCTGTAAAATCCTGATGGAGACTACGCCCGGCGGCAGCAAGCTGGCTATTCTGTTGGGCAACGGCCGCCCGGTGGTCAAACGCTGAATCAGGCTTCCGGGAACAGATGGTCGTACACGTGCTGCAAATGCAGCGCCATGCTGTTCCTGGCCAGTATCGGGTTTTGATCGGCGATGGCGCTGGCGATCAGCTGGTGATCGCGGTTCAGCTCGCGTGGAAAGTCGCGATCGGCAAAATGGCTTTCCAGCCGCACGAAGCGCTGGCTTTTGCGCATATTCCACAGGTGTTCCATCATCTCACGCAGCACTTCATTGCCGCTCATCGCGCTGATCAGCAGATGAAAACGCTTATCCTGCTGCAAAAATGCCTCGTCGTTAACGCTGTGGCGCGTCAGCTGTTCGGCAACGTCCAGCAGCTCGCGCCGCTGCGATTCAGTGCCATGACGTGCCGCCAGCTCCGCCGTCATCGCCTCAAAACTCTGCCGCGCCTTAATTAAATCACGCAGGCTGAAGGTTTCCGTCTCCTCCTCCGGCTGTAGCGGCAGCGGATCGGCTACCAACACGCCGTTGCCGCTGCGGATAGTCACCCAGCCGGTGACCTCCAGCGCGATCAGCGCCTCTCTCACTGAGGAACGGCTGACATTCAACTGCCTGGCCAGCTCGCGCTCCGGCGGCAGCGGCGCGCCGGGCGCAAACTCGCCGCGCACGATCGCCGCGCTGATCAGCGTGGAGATCTGACGATAAAGACGTTCGTTTTTTACGGTACCCAGGGTCATTACGCTCACCGGTTTTTCAGTTACGCCTGTCTTGTTCGGCGCCAGGCTATATTGCCGCAACCGCACCATTGTATCGGCGGCAGTGCGTCATATTGCGATAACCATCAACTTTTTTACGCTAAAACTGCCCTATTCTGGCCCAGCGGCCTGACCAATGGCCTTTTCATTAACCGGACCGGCGGTAAAGAACATCAGCCTGCCGGACTGTGAAAAAACCTCTACAGGAGCCTTTATGGAACACACCTGGCGCTGGTATGGCCCTAACGATCCCGTCTCGCTGGATGACGCCAGACAAGCAGGCGCTACCGGCATTGTTACCGCTTTACACCATATTCCCAACGGCGAGATCTGGACGAAAGAGGAAATTCAGACGCGCCAGGCGCAGCTGGCGGAGAAGGGATTGTACTGGTCGGTGGTGGAAAGCGTGCCGGTGCACGAGGCGATCAAAACCCAGCGCGGCGACTGGCAGCGCTATATCGCCAACTATCAGCAGTCGCTGCGCAATCTCGCCGCCTGCGGCATCGATACCGTCTGCTACAACTTTATGCCAGTGCTGGACTGGACCCGCACCGATCTGGGCTGGCAGCTGCCGAACGGCGTGCGCGCGCTGCGCTTCGACGCCGTGGCGTTCGCCGCATTTGAGCTGCATATTTTGCAGCGTCCCGGCGCGCGTGATGCCTACAGCGATGAGGAACAGCGTCAGGCGGCCGACTATTACGCCGCGATGACCCCGGAAGCGATCGCCACCCTGACGCGTAATATCATCGCCGGTTTGCCAGGCGCGGAAGAAGGCTACACGCTGGAGCAATTCCAGGCGCAGCTGTCGCAGTATGACGGCATCGATAAAGCGCAGCTGCGCGAACATATGGCCGCCTTTTTACGCGCCATCGTGCCGGTGGCGGAAGAGGTCGGCATCATGCTGGCGGTGCATCCAGACGATCCGCCGCGCCCGATCCTCGGCCTGCCACGCATTATCTCCACTCAGGAAGATATGCAATGGTTGACCGAGACGGTCGACAGCATCCACAACGGCTTTACCTTCTGCACCGGCTCTTACGGCGTGCGCGCCGACAACGATCTGGTGCGGATGGCGAAAACCTACGCCGAGCGCATCCACTTTGTTCATTTGCGATCCACCCGACGCGAAGAGAATCCCGCCAGCTTCCATGAAGCGGAACATCTTGGCGGTGATGTCGATATGGTTGGCGTGATCAACGTTATCCTTGAGGAAGAACAGCGTCGCCGTCGCGCCGGTCAGCAGCGCGCCATTCCCATGCGGCCGGACCATGGCCATCAAATGCTGGATGACCTGCATAAGCAAACCAACCCAGGCTATTCAGGCATAGGACGTCTGAAGGGGCTGGCGGAACTGCGCGGCGTGGAAGTGGCGTTAAAGCAGTGCTTTTTTGCCGACTGAGCGCGTCAGGCTAACGCGTTTCATTGAAAGCGGTGATGTGTCATACACATTCCTGCCGTTCCGCTGGATAAGATGTGAGCGGGCGTCCCCTGCCCTGGGATGCCCGACATCCAAAGTTAACAAGCCCATCACATTTCTCACTCTAACCACCGCCTCAGCAGCGGAAAACCGCCGCCTTTACTGCTACGGTTTAACAGAAGCTTATGCGGTGATTTTCAGCAGAGTATGAGGTTAATCCCTGTCACAACGGGTTTTTCCAGCTGCCCAGCGGAAGGGAAAAGCGGGAATATGACATTTTCCCCGTTCTGACGATATACTGTGGAATCAGAAAGTAATCATTGCGTTACGTTATTATTGCAGTTGATTAGAAACTGAGCTGGCGCACAGCCAACAATAAAAATTTTCTCAACGCCGCGATCTGACTCGATTCAGCCTCCGGTTCGCGCCGTTGAGGATATTAAGATTAAATCAGCAAACAGGGCGAATGATATGAAACTACGTAGGAAGCGTGTCAAACCTATTGCGCTTGATGACGTAACCATCATCGATGATGCGCGTTTACGCAAGGCGATTACCGCTGCGTCGTTAGGTAATGCGATGGAGTGGTTCGATTTCGGCGTGTATGGCTTTGTCGCCTACGCCTTAGGTAAAGTCTTTTTCCCCGGCGCCGATCCCGGCGTTCAGATGATCGCTGCGCTGGCGACCTTCTCCGTTCCCTTTTTAATCCGTCCGCTGGGCGGGCTGTTTTTCGGCATGCTGGGCGATAAGTATGGCCGCCAAAAAATCCTGTCGATTACTATTGTCATCATGTCGATCAGCACCTTCTGTATCGGTCTGATCCCTTCTTACGCCTCAATCGGCATCTGGGCGCCAGTGCTGCTGCTGCTGGCAAAGATGGCGCAGGGCTTCTCGGTCGGCGGCGAGTACACCGGCGCCTCGATTTTCGTGGCGGAATATTCTCCCGACCGTAAGCGCGGTTTTATGGGCAGCTGGCTCGATTTTGGCTCCATCGCCGGCTTCGTGCTGGGCGCGGGCGTGGTTGTACTCATCTCTACCATCGTCGGCGAAGAGAATTTTCTCTCATGGGGCTGGCGTCTGCCCTTCTTCCTGGCGCTGCCGTTAGGCATCGTCGGTCTCTATCTGCGCCATGCGCTGGAAGAGACGCCAGCGTTTCAACAGCATGTGGAAAAGCTGGAACAGGGCGATCGCGAAGGTCTGCGCGAAGGGCCGAAAGTCTCTTTCCGGGAAATCGCCACCAAGCACTGGAAAAGCCTGCTGGCCTGCGTCGGTCTGGTGATCGCGACCAACGTCACCTACTACATGCTGCTCACCTATATGCCGAGCTACCTGTCACATAATCTGCACTATCCTGAAGACCATGGCGTGCTGATTATCATCGCCATCATGATCGGCATGCTGTTCGTGCAGCCGGTGATGGGCCTGCTGAGCGACCGCTTTGGCCGTCGTCCGTTTGTGATTATCGGCAGCATCGCGCTGCTGGTGCTGGCGATCCCGGCCTTTATGCTGATTAACAGCAACGTGCTGGGGCTGATTTTCGCCGGTCTGCTGATGCTGGCGGTGATCCTGAACTCCTTTACCGGCGTGATGGCTTCTTCCCTGCCGGCGATGTTCCCGACTCATATCCGCTACAGCGCGCTGGCCAGCGCCTTTAACATTTCCGTGCTGATCGCCGGTCTGACGCCGACCGTCGCCGCCTGGCTGGTAGAGGCCTCTGACGACCTCTATATGCCCGCTTATTATCTGATGGTGATTGCGGTTATCGGCCTGATTACCGGCATCACGATGAAAGAAACCGCTAACAAGCCGCTGAAAGGCGCAACGCCAGCGGCGTCGGATATTGAAGAAGCGCGTGAAATCCTGCAAGAGCATCACGACAATATCGAACAGAAGATTGATGATATTACGGAAGAGATCGCGAAGCTGGAAGAGAAGCGCAAGCATCTGATTGAACAGCATCCGCGCATTAACGAGTAATAAAAAAAGCCCCTCAGCGAGGGGCTTTTTTTGGCTTATCTCCTAGCTTTGCGGCAACAGCTCCGTTTTAATCCAGCCCGCTTCGCGCTTATCGAACGACCTGTAAGCGGAAACCACGTCGCTGAGCGGTTCGACCTGAGTCAATACGTCGACCGGGTCGATGGCGCCCATCCGCACCAGCTCCAGCAGCTGCGGAATAATGGTGTGGTGGTTGCAGTTGCCCATGCGCATCGTCAGATTTTTGTTCATCGCCATGCCGATAGGGAACGTTTCCGCTTCCGGCGGATAAACGCCGATGATGCTCAGCGTGCCAGCCTTTTTCAGCGAGGCGATAGCCCACTCCAGCGCCTGGGTCGGCGCGTCGCCCGGCACCCAGTTACCATCGTCGACATGCTGATGCTCCGCGTTTTGCGGCGCCACCTGCGCCACTTCCTGACGGAACTTATCCGCCTCTTCATTGGCCTGCGCCGCCGCCGGGCCGCTGTGGGCATGCTGGCTGTCGACGCCTACGGCATCTATCGCGCAGTCAGCGCCGACGCCCCCGGTCAGCTTCTTAATCGTGGCGACGGGATCTTCTTTATCAAAGTTGATGGTAAAAGCGCCCTGACGGCGCGCCATCGCTAACCGATCCTCATGGCAGTCGATGGCGATAACGCGCGACGCGCCCATCAGCAGCGCGCTGGCGACGGCGAACTGTCCGACCGGCCCGGCACCGAAAACCGTTACGATATCGCCGCGCTCAATATCGGCCAGCTCGGCGCCGAACCAGGCGGTAGGAAAGATATCGCTGATCAGAATGGCCTGATCGTCGCTCACCTCAGGCGGCACTTTTATCAGCGTATTAGAGGCGAAAGGGATGCGCGCCTTTTCCGCCTGCAGGCCGTTGACCGGGCCGGTGGCTTCCGGTCCGCCGAAGAAACAGGTGCCCGCTTCCGGGCCGTTGGGATTGGCGTTATCGCACTGGGCGGTATTGCCTTCGCGGCAGGGAGGACAGTAGCCGCAGGAGACGGTGGAGCAGACGACTACCCGATCGCCGATATCGAAGTTGCGGACGTTATCGCCCAGCGCTTCCACAATTCCTACCCCTTCATGACCCAGGATGGTGCCCTGACGCATATTGCTGAAGGTACCGCGGATAAAGTGCAAATCGGTGCCGCAGATAGCCGAAGCGGTCAGCCTGACTATCGCGTCGTCCGGGGTTTCAATGCGGGGTTCAGGAACATCGTCGAGGCGAATGTCGCCGACGCCATGCCAGACAAGAGCTTTCACAGGACCTCCGGTTACGCGTTGCGTTTCATCAGTGCGGGCCGCTGACGCGGCCCATGAGAAGGTAAGTTTAGAAACGATTCAGGCGATCAACAGGCGCAGCGGGACGAAAGCGCGCCTCATGGGCGCCCGATTGTTCCGAAAGTTGCCGTCTGGCTTGCAGGCCGATTACCGCCCACACTTACCTTTTAACCTTGAGGAGGAAGGCTATGCGGGTACACCACCTGAGCTGTGGTTCTATGTGTCCTTTTGGCGGCGCGCTATTTGACGGTTTCAGCAAAGGGCTGCATGCCCATCTGGTTTGCCACTGCTTACTGATCGAAACCGATCGTGACGGGTTGGTGCTGGTGGATACCGGCTTTGGCGAACAGGATCTGCGCCGTCACGATTCACGTATTGCGACCTTCTTCCGCCTGTTCAACAACATTCAGCGCCGCCCGGAACTCAGCGCGCTGGCTCAGGTGCAGCGTCTCGGTTTTCAGGCGCAGGATGTACGGCATATCGTCTTAACCCATCTCGATTTCGATCACGCCGGCGGGCTGACCGATTTTCCGCACGCGCAGGTGCATGTCATGCAGCAGGAGCTGGAAACCATTCGCCACCGCGACAGCTGGCTGCAACAGCGTCGCTATCGCCCCGCGCAGTGGCCTGCGCAGGCGCACTGGCAGTCTTACCAGGCGCAGGGCGATACCTGGCAGGGCTTTTCCGCCGTCAGCGCGCTAAACGGGCTGCCACCGGAAATTCTGCTGGTCCCGCTGCCGGGCCATACGCCGGGTCATGCGGGCGTGGCGATCCAGCAGCGCGACGGCTGGCTGTTGCACGGCGGTGATGCCTGGTTCTATCGCGGCGAAATGTATCAGCAGGAGCGTCAATGCACGCCGGGGCTGCGCTTTTATCAATGGATGATGGCGGCGGACAACGCCGCGCGCCGCGAAAATCAGCAGCGGCTGCGTGCGCTATCGCTCAACCAACAGAACAATATCACTCTGTTTTGCAGTCACGACGCCAGGGAGCTGGAACGGATGCAGGCGCTGAGGCCATAAAAAACCCCGGCGGCGCCGGGGTAGGGAATGCAGTCATTAAGCATTGTGTTCAATGACGCGCTGCTGGCTTTCAATAGCGATTTTGCGCGGTTTCTCGCTTTCCGGGATCTCCTGATAAAGCGCGATTTCCAGCAGGCCGTTCTCCAGCCGCGCGCGCTCTACCTTCACATGCTGTGGCAGCGCGTAGCTGACGCTGAAGTTATGACGGCTGATGCCGCGATGCAGCCATCCGCTTTTTTCATCCTGCTGGCTCTGTTCTTCCGCGCGTTTGCCGCTGACGGTCAGCTGCCCGCCCGTTGCGCTGATCTCCAGCTCGCTCTCTTTCCAGCCCGGCACGCTGAGCGTAATAGCATAGTGGCTTTCATCCAGCCGTTTAATGTCGCAGGCTGGCGTGGTGCTGAGCGGCGCATCGCCGGTTAACTGGCTGAACAGCCGATCGATACGGTTAAAGCGATCGGAAAACAGGCTGTCGGTGACATCAGGGAAAAGGGAAAGAGTTTTAAATGCCATGAGTAACCTCCTGAAATCTCCACAACGTTGAGCCGTCAAAAGTTTAAACATGCAGGGAAGCGCCCTTCCCGAAACCGTATTTATGTACGCCCCTCGCCTTTTCAAGCGTGGTTAAAAATAATGATTTTTTATATTAAAAATAATGCGTCATAGCCTCGTGGAATATAGAACGGCGTTTCTGTTGCTTTAATGTTAACTAAAGACGCAAAGGCGGCCTGACGCGGTGTGTAGCCTGAAAACAGGGCAAGGTCAGCACGGGAAGTTTCCCCGTAAATAATAAAAGCGCGTACACTATGATGACTTTTTCACCTGTACAGCAAATCACTATGTCTGAATTTTCTTTGATTAATCGCCCAAGACGATTACGTAAAAGCGCCGCGCTGCGCGATATGTTCCAGGAAACCTCTCTGAGCCGCAACGATTTGGCTCTGCCGATCTTCGTTGAAGAAGGCGTGGATGAGTACAAAGCAATTGCCGCGATGCCGGGCGTCATGCGCATTCCCGAAAAACGTCTCGCCTGGGAGATCGAACGCATCGCTAAAGCGGGCATCCGTTCAGTGATGACCTTCGGCATTTCCCATCACACCGACGCCACCGGCAGCGACGCCTGGCAGGAAAACGGTCTGGTGGCGCGTATGTCGCGCATCTGTAAAGATGCGGTGCCGGAGATGATCGTCATGTCCGATACCTGTTTCTGCGAATATACCTCGCACGGCCACTGCGGCGTGCTGTGCGATCACGGCGTCGATAACGACGCCACGCTGATCAACCTCGGCAAGCAGGCGGTGGTCGCCGCACAGGCGGGCGCGGATTTTATCGCGCCGTCCGCCGCGATGGATGGACAGGTCGCCGCGATTCGCCGCGCGCTGGATGAAGCGGGCTTTACCGACACCGCCATCATGTCCTACTCCACCAAGTTCGCCTCTTCTTTCTACGGTCCGTTCCGCGAAGCGGCAGGCACCGCGCTGAAAGGCGATCGCAAAACCTATCAGATGAACCCGATGAACCGTCGTGAAGCGATCCGTGAATCGCTGATTGACGCCGCCGAGGGCGCGGATTCGCTGATGGTGAAACCGGCAGGCGCCTATCTGGACGTGCTGCGCGATATCCGCGAGCGCACCGAGCTGCCGCTGGCGGCTTATCAGGTCAGCGGCGAGTACGCGATGATCAAGTTCGCCGCTCAGGCAGGCGCGATCAACGAAGATGCGGTGATTCTGGAAAGCCTGGGCGCCATTAAGCGCGCCGGCGCAGACATTATCTTCAGCTACTTCGCGCTCGATCTGGCGGAACGCAACCTGCTGTAAGGTTTGCGGACGGCGCGGAAGACAGGCAATGCTCCGTGCCGGGCAATCCGACTGATAAGAAAATGATATAGCCCGCGCCTTCTCCGCCGCGGGCTTTTTTATACCTCGTCCCCTGCATGTGGCGTGGCAATCGCTTCGCTGCGCAAAAACTTCGCCAGCCAGATTTTACACCGCCTCTCACTGACACTAAGGTAACCATTACAGGTAATAAGCCTGTCAGGCTGCGTCCCGTTGCAAATGACCCTGAAGTTGTCGCTTTTCTGACCGATACTGTTACGGCAATTCAATAATTATAAAGTGTGAAAGGCTTTTTTATGAAAACACCAGAAATCCCTGCTAACGAACCTCAGCGCCTCGATGAACTTCATGCGCTGAGACTATTAAATACGCCTGCGGAAGAGCGATTCGATCGCCTGACGCGCCTGGCGAAAAGGCTGTTCAACGTGACCGCGTCGGTGGTAAGCCTGCTCGACGCCGATCACCAGTGGTTTAAATCGGGCGAAGGCGTCACCGCTAAGCAGACGCCGCGCGACATCTCCTTCTGCGGTCACGTAATTTTGCAGAATGACGTCATGATCGTGGAGGATGCGCGCAAAGATGAGCGTTTCTATGATAATCCGCTGGTGACCGGCGAACCACAAATCCGCTTTTACGCCGGTTGTCCGCTGCGCGCGCCCAACGGCTCGAAGGTCGGCACGCTCTGCATTCTCGACAGTCAGACGCGCGATTTTACCGCCGATGATATCCATGCCCTGCGTGATTTAGCCTCTATGGCGGAATCAGAGCTGGTCAGCTTCCAGGCGTCCACCTCTGGCGAGCTGACGCAGATCTCCAACCGCCGCGGCTTTATGACGCTGGGCCAGATGCTGCTGAAAGAGTGCGCCCTGCGCCACTGTTTCGCCAGCCTGGCGTTCTTCGATCTCGATCGTTTTAAAGAGATTAACGATAACTTCGGCCATCGTGAAGGTGACCGCGCGCTGATGGATTTTGCTGACGCGCTAAAGATCAGCTTCAGACAATCCGCCCTGTTCGCCCGCCTCGGCGGTGATGAATTCGTCGTGCTGTTTATCGATATGGATCAGCAGCAGGCGGCGGAGCGGCTGGAGGCATTCCGCCACGAACTGGAACAGCATATGAAGCCGCTGCAACGCCGTTACCGTCTCGATTTTTCCGTCGGCACGGTAGGTTTCGATCCGGCGCAGCCGCAACCGCTCGCATCGCTGCTCAGCCACAGCGACGACATCATGTATCAGCATAAAAAAGCGCGCCGCAATTCGGGTTAATCCCGGCGGTAGCGGCGGCAAGCAAGGCATGATTCAGCCCGACGCCTGAAGAATACAACGCTGCCAGTACGCCTCATCGCAAAGCACGCGATGCCAGCGCAGCAGCGCGGCAACGTCCAGCCGTTGCAGCGTCGCCTGCGCCGTTGGCGAAATCAGATGAGCGAAAGCCAGGGTCTGACGCGCGCGCGCCAGCGCGTCGCCTTCCGGCTGTAGCTGCTGCCACAACCGCGTCCGCTTTTCCGCCAGCGCTTGTGCCGTCAGTCGGGCGATATCGTCCGCGACATCGCTCAGGAAGCGTTGGGTATGCTGACAGAGCGTGTCGCCGGAAAGCTGCGGCGACTGTAATGCGAACAGGATGCCTTCACGATCGGCGGCCTGATGAAAGCTGCAACTCGCCACATAGCCTATCTGCTGCTCTACGCGCAGCCGCTGGAAAAAGAGCGGCTGGCAGATCAACGCCAACAGCCGCCACGCCAGCTGCGCTTCGCTATCGGGCTGCGTCAGCGGACAAAACAGCAGCAGCGCCGTATCGCCCTGCGTCTGACTCAGGTTGTGACGAGCGCCAGCGACAGGCTCATGCAGCAGCCAGCGGGACGCGGACGCTACCCGCCCCGGCAGCGTGCTCAGCAGCCGCGCCAAATCCTCGCGCAGCGCGGCGTCGCCGCCTGTCAGCGCCGCCTGCCACTCGATCTGATGTAAATCCTTTACGACCGGCTCCGCCATCAGCCAGCGCGGCAGCTGGTTTAACAGCCGACGCACCGGTATATCGCCGCGCGCCTGCTGTTGCTCCCGTCGCCAGGCGCTTTCGCTCTGCGCAGCGGCGGGGAACGATCGCAGCCGCGTCGCCATGGCGGCCAGCGCCGCGCGCATCTGTTGTGGATCGCCGCTCAGCTGTAACTGCCAGATTCCCTGACGTCGCTCGACGCTAAGCATCGCGCCCTGGTGCGTCAGGCTGGCCGCCAGCGCGCGCAGAGAAGCCTGCAAAGCATACCCAAGCGCATCGTTAATCGGCTTTTCCGGGCGCGGACGCAGGGTCAACACCGCAGGCGACTCGGCAGCGGCAGAAAGATGTAACAAAGGGGCTGACGCTGCGGGCAGCGCTGGAGACGCGGCAAGGGGCGGAAAGGGCGCGAAGCGAAAGCGCGGCGGCTGCGCGTTTAACGACGCGGGCGTAAAGGGGACGGAAATAAAATCGAAGCCTGCCGAACTTTGCGTCTCGCCTTCAAGCGTTTCATCCAGCCACAGGCGGCTGACCTCCGCGGCCTGTAGCCGCGTCAGAAAGCCGCGCCACTGCGTGATAACCAGCTGAGGCGGCGGCGCAAAGCCGAACGCTTCTTCGCGCAGGCGGTCGAGCGCGCTTTTATCGGCGAAGCGCTGTTGCGCCAGCTCCGCATAATGTTCCAGCTGCGCAGCGCTTAGCCCGGCCGCCTGAGCCAGCCACGGCCGTAACGCCGCCTCCAGCCGCGCCGCCTGTTCAGGAGAGGCGTCGGCAGCGTCAAAGCAGACGGCGATCAGCGCCGCGCCGCCGCCGCGCCAGCACGTCTGCAAACTGACGCCGTCGCAGCACGCCTGCGCGCGCAATTGCGCCAGCAGGCCGCCCTCCGCTTCGTCGCTCAGCAGCTGCTGCAACAAGGCGCTCATGTTCGCGTCGCGCTCATGCCATTGGTTAAGGGCGAACGTCAGCCGCAGCTGCGTCGCGCCGGCGATACGCGCCTTCGCATCGCCCAAAGCCCGCAGGCGGGCGGGCGCCTGCGCAGCAAGAGGCTGCGCCGCAGGCAGCCGCGCGCCATAGCGTCGGGCGAGCTGCGCCAGCGCATCCAGCGGCTGCGGCCCCAGCAGCCAGAGCGTCATCGCCGCGGCGTGGTAGTATTGCTGATGAAAAGCGCACAGCGCCTGGCGCAGCGCAGCGAGGTCGTCGCCGAAGCTGATGCGATCGCCGACGTGAAAACGGTGCATGGCGGGCGGGCCGCTGAACAGATGGCGCTGCGCCACGCCGCTGAGCGTCTGCGCATCGCCGCGCAGCAGGCGATATTCGGCGTCAATCACCGCGACCTCCTGCGCCAGCGCCTCAGGCGCGAACAGCGGGTGCGTCAGCATATCCACCAATCGCGCCAGTCCCGGCTCCAGCCCGGCGGGCGCCAGGCTGAAAAAGAAGGCGGTGCGATCGGCATGCGTGGTGGCGTTAAGGCGCCCGCCCTGCGCCGGAACCCAGCTCATCAACCGCTGCGCGTCGCGATAATCGCGGCTGCCGCTAAACAGCAGATGTTCTAACAGGTGCGCCAGACCGGGCCAGCGCGCAGGTTCGTGGTCGCTGCCGCTGGCGACCCGGATCAGCGCGGCGGCCTCTGTCGCCTGCGGATCGTGCCGCAGCAGCACCGTCAGGCCGTTATCCAGCCGTAACGAGGCCGCCTGCGTCATCAGGCATTCGCCTTGAAGATCAGCTGAGAGTTAACGCGGTTGCGGAATTGCAGCTGGCTGATTTGCATCTGCGTGCAGTTAGCCTGTTCGCGCGCCGCAAGGATTTTGTCGTGGTGCGGCGATTTGGCGCAGACCGGATCGGCGTTGTCCGCGTTGCCGGTCAGCATAAAGGCCTGACAGCGGCAGCCGCCGAAATCCTTCTCTTTTTCGTCGCAGGAGCGGCACGGTTCCGGCATCCAGTCGAAGCCGCGATAGCGGTTGAAGCCGAACGAGTCGTACCAGATATGGTCCAGGCTCTGCTCCAGCACCGACGGGAACTGCACCGGCAGCTGGCGCGCGCTGTGGCACGGCAGCGCGGTGCCTTCCGGCGTCACGCTGAGGAAAATCGCGCCCCAGCCGCCCATACAGCCTTTCGGTCGCTCTTCATAATAGTCGGGCGTAACGAACAGCAGATTGGTCAGACTGCCGCTGGCCGCCATACGTTCACGGTACTGACCCACAACGGCTTCCGCACGCGCGATCTGTTCGCGCGTCGGCAGCAGCCCTTCGCGGTTCAGCTGCGCCCAGCCGTAAAACTGACAGGTCGCCAGCTCGACGTCGTCCGCCTCCAGCTCGATGCAAAGCTCGATGATACGGTCGATCTGATCGATATTGTGGCGATGCAGCACGAAGTTCAGCACCATCGGATAACCGTGCGCCTTTACCGCGCGCGCCATCTCCAGCTTCTGTCGGAATGCCTTCTCCGACCCGGCCAGCGCGGCGTTCAGCGTCTCATCGCTCGCCTGGAAGCTGATCTGAATATGGTCCAGACCGGCGTCGGCGAAGGTTTGCAGTTTTTTCTCGGTCAGCCCGATGCCGGAGGTGATCAGGTTGGTATAGAAACCGAGGCCGCGCGCGGCGGCGATCAGCTCAGGCAGATCTTTGCGCACCAGCGGCTCGCCGCCGGAAAAACCAATCTGCACGCTGCCCATAGCGCGCGCCTGGCGAAAGACGTCAATCCACTGTTCCGTGGTCAGCTCTTTCTCCTGCTGCGCGAAATCGAGCGGGTTGGAGCAATAAGGGCACTGCAACGGACAGCGGTAGGTCAGCTCCGCCAGCAGCCACAGCGGCGGATTAACGCCGGGTTTCCGTTCAGTCACGGAAGATGATCCACTTCTGTTCATAGGCTTTGCCAAAAAAATCGGTTACGTCAGCGCCCAGATCGGGCACGCCGGGGAAACGGGCGTTGAGCTCGGCGATGATATCGCCCAGCGTGCGCTTGCCGTCCACCAGCAGCAGGATTTCGGCGGCGCTGCCGTTCAGCCGCGCCATGCCCTCAGGGTAGAGAATGACGTGGCAGTTTTGCGCCTCTTCCCACTGCAGGCGAAAGCCGCGACGAAACAGCGGCGTTTGTGAAGCGTTAATATCCATTACACCAGTCTCGTTTTATGCCAGGCGAGGTCCGCCGTCACCGTATGGTAAGGCGGGCGTTTCAGATCATAGGCCATGGTCATGGCGTCGAGCATGCTCCACAGGATATCCAGCTTGAACTGTAAGATTTCCAGCATGCGCTGCTGCTTCTCAACCGTGTCGCAATATTCCAGCGCCAGCTGCAGGCCATGCTCCACATCGCGGTTAGCCTGTCCCAGACGGCTGCGGAAATAGTCGTAGCCTTCCGCTTCGATCCAGGGATAGTGCTGCGGCCAGCTGTCGAGACGCGCCTGATGAATCTGCGGCGCGAACAGTTCGGTTAGCGAGCTGCAGGCCGCTTCCTGCCAGTTGGCGCGACGGGCGAAGTTCACATAGGCGTCAACGGCGAAACGCACGCCGGGCAGCACCAGCGCTTCCGATTCCACCACCTCGCGCTTCAGGCCGACCGCCTCGCCGAGCCGCAGCCAGGCTTCGATGCCGCCTTCGCTGCCGCCGTAGCCGTCATGATCGAGCATGCGCTGAATCCATTTGCGGCGCACTTCCGGGTGCGGGCAGTTGGCCATGATCGCCGCATCCTTCAGCGGAATATTGGTCTGGTAGTAAAAGCGGTTGGCGACCCAGCCCTGGATCTGCTCGCGCGTCGCCTTGCCGTTGTGCATCGCAATATGGTACGGATGATGAATATGGTAGTAAGCGCCTTTTGCGCGCAGCGCCTGTTCAAAGGCCTGCGGCGAAAGCGGCTGTGCCTGCGTCATGGTTATACCTCGATCAACATGCCATCCCAGCTCACTTCGATACCCTGCTGCGTCAGGCTCTGGCGCTCAGCGGACTCTTCATCCAGGATGGGATTGGTGTTGTTAATGTGAATCAGAATCTTACGTTCCGCCGGCAATGACGCCAGCAGCGCGGCCAGTCCCTGCTCTTCTGAGAGCGCAAGGTGGCCCATATCTTTACCGGTATTCAGCCCGACGCCGGTCGCCGCCAGCTCGTTGTCGCGCCACAGCGTGCCGTCGATCAGCAGACAGTCCGCCTTTTGCAGCCACGGCATCAGCGCCGCGTCCGGCTCGCCCAACCCCGGCGCATACAGCAGGCTTTTGCCGCTGCTGCCGTCTTCCACAAACAGCGCCACGTTATGACCCGGCAGCGGGCGGTTGCGGTACTGCGAATAAGGCGGCGCGTTGCTCAGCAGCGGAATGGCGGTAAAGCGCAGGCTTTGACAGACGCCGACGGTAAACGGGCTGTCCGGCACGATCGGGTGATGCACCAGGCCGCCGTTCCAGTGAGAAAGCATGGTGAATACCGGGAAGCCGGTGGTCAGATCCTGATGCACCTCTTCGGTACACCAGACCTGATGCGGACAGCCTTCACGTAAATTGAGTAAGCCCGCGCTGTGATCGATCTGGCTGTCGGTCAGGATAATGGCGCCGATGCCGGTGCCGCGCAGCACGTCGGGATTATTCAATTCAGGCGAAGCCAACAGCTGATGGCAGATATCGGGCGAGACATTGCACAATACCCAATCCTTGCCGTTGTCGCTGATGGCGATAGAGGATTGCGTCCGCCGCGAGGTTTTCATCGTGCCGTTACGCACGCCCTGACAGTTGTGACAATTGCAGTTCCATTGCGGGAACCCTCCGCCAGCTGCGGAGCCAAGAACTTTGATCTGCATGTGATGACCGGGAAAGGAGAAAAAAACAGGCCCGCGACGAGCGCGGGCACAGGGATTAACGGTTGGAAATGTACAGAGTCACTTCCAGACCCAGACGTAAATCTTCAAATGCAGGTTTGATCCATGCAGACATTAGGCTTCTCCTCTTGGCGTTAAAATGACGGGGTTGTCACCATTAATTGCGGCAGGCAACCCACAACTTGTCAAATATGAAAATTTGGCAGCGCAGATGTTGCTCTAATGTGACCTGGATCGCAACTTTTCTATTGACCCCACGTGCGCTTCAGCACCCGCAGCCAGTTACGCCAGGCCAGTTTTTCCAGACGTTTCTCATCAAAGCCAGCATCGGTTAACGCCTTGAAAAGTTTTGGCATTCCCGTTACGTCGCCAAGGCTTTCCGGCACGCTGATGCCGTCAAAATCAGATCCAAAGCCAACCCGATCTTCTCCCACTTTATCGATCAGCCAGCACAGGTGTTTAACAATTTCATGCAACGACGTGTCGGCATTGCGTTGTCCATCGGCGCGCAGAAAGGCGTTGCCAAAGTTAACGCCGACGAAACCGTCGCTGTGGGCGATAGCCGCCAGCTGCGCGTCGGTCAGGTTGCGCGGCTGCGCGCAGAGCGCGTGCGCGTTGGAGTGCGTCGCCACCAGCGGCGCATCGCTGAGCTCCGCTGTTTGCCAGAAGGCCTTCTCATTCATATGCGAAAGATCGATCAGCAGCCGTTTGCGATTGCAGGCGCGAATCAGCGCTTTGCCCTCCTCCGTCATGCCGTCGCCGGTATCGGGCGAACCGGGAAAGCCGCCGTTAACGCCGACGCCGAAGCGGTTGGGCAGGTTCCAGAACGGCCCGATGCTGCGCAGGCCCAGCTGATAAAACGTGTCCAGCAGCGCCAGCTCCGGGTCGAGCATCTCGGCGCCTTCAATATGCATCACCAGCGCCAGCACATCCTGTTGCAGGCATTGCTCGATCTCCGCCGCCGTGCGGCACAGACGCGCCCGGCCCTGCGACGCGTCCGCCAGCTGCTGCAAAATCGCTATCTGCGCCTCGGCGATCGCCAGCGCGTCGTGCTGCGCCTGCACGCTGGCGAGATCCTGCTTGCGCTCGCCCGCCAGCCAGACGGCGGGCGGCACGAAGACGGCGAACAGGCCGCCGGCGAAGCCGCCCTGACGCATGCGCGGGTAATCAAGATGCCCGCGCTCAAGCCCGGCGAAAAAGGCCTGCGCCGGATTGTCCGCGTGGTTGACCCACAGACGCAGCAGCAGATCGTTGTGACCATCAAAAAAGGTTTGCGTTTTTATCATTTCAGCATCGCTATAGCCGTCATACTTCAGGCCGCAGATTCGTTGGCTGCGTTCGCTCACACCGGTCACTTACTTTTGTAAGCTCCCGGCGATTCACGCCCTTGCCGCCTTCCTGCACCCTGAATTATTTAGGCTATAAATCCTCTATCAGCGCCTGGTTAAACTTCTCCGGCGCCTCCATTTGCGGCGCGTGTCCCATGCCGTCAAACTCAACCAGGCGGGCGTGGGGAATGCGTTTCGCCGCTTCTTTCCCCAATACCTCATAATGCCCCAGCTGCGCTTTCACCGCCGGTGACGCGATATCGCTGCCGATGGCGGTGGTATCGGCGGTGCCGATAAACAGCGTGGTCGGGACACGCAGATCCGGCAGCTCGTAGTAAACCGGCTGACTGTAGATCATGTCGTAGATCAGCGCGGAGTTCCAGGCAACTTTCTTATGTCCCGGCCCGCTGTTCAGCCCGGCCAGCATATCGACCCATTTGTCATACTCCGGCTTCCAGTTGCCCGCATAGTAAGTCTGCTGCTCATACTTTTTGATCCCTTCCGCCGACAGCTTTAGCTCGCGCTGATACCACTCATCCACCGTGCGCCAGGGCGCGCCTTTCGCTTTCCAGTCCTCCAGACCGATCGGATTGACCATCACCAGCTTTTCCGTCTGCTGCGGATACATCAGCGCATAACGCGTCGCCAGCATGCCGCCGGTGGAGTGGCCGATAACAATCGCTTTTTCCACGCCCAGACTCTTGAGCAGCTGATGTGTGTTGCTGGCGAGCTGCTGGAAGCTGTACTGATAGCTGTCAGGCTTGGTAGAGGTACAGAAGCCCACCTGATCGGGCGCAATGACGCGGTATCCCTGCTGGCTCAGCGCACGGATAGTGCTTTCCCAGGTGGCGCCGCAGAAGTTTTTGCCGTGCATCAATACCGCCACATGCCCGTTAGCCTGACCGACCGGCTTCACATCCATATAGCCCATGCTGAGCGACTGCTGCTGAGAGGAAAAGGTGAAATGCTGAAGCGGATAAGGCATAGGAAAGCCTTCCAGCTGCTCGCCGTAAGAGGCGGCCGACGCATTCCCCGCCGCCAGCATCAGCGCCAACGCGCCGGCCAGGGAGGTGAGCTTGTTCATTAGTCTGCTCCTGTTTTAAGTGAGCCGCCTGATGCGGCAGGAAACAATAACCTGTACGGCAAAAATATAAGCGTAATCAGGCGGCTCCGGGAGCAGAGTCAGGTAAAAGCAGGTAAAGCGCGCGTATTAAAAGGTAAAGCGGTAGCCCGCGCTGAACTGTCGCTGATTAAACTGGTGACCGGTGGTGCTGTCTCCTTCAAGGTAAAACAGGTGCTGCCCGGCGACCTGCGTGCTGACGCCCAGCCCGTTATTCCAGCCGTTGCCGCGGAAACTGTGGCGCTCCGGCGAGCCGTTCAGACGATAGCCGGTGTCGCCTTTGAATTCCCGCACCACGCCGCTTTTCAGGTAGAGATTCAGCTGGCGCGCCTCCTGCGTGATTTGATAGCCGAGCAGCGCGCTGGCGCGTCCCAACAGCGAATCGTAGCCGTCGAGGTCGATGCGCAGGCCATTTGATGCGCGTAGCGTATCCCCCTGCTGATGGCTCCAGGCAAGCTGCAACTGCGGCTCCAGATAAAAGCCCTGTTCCGCCTGCGTCAGAGCGAAGCGTTTGCCGCTCTCCAGCGACAGGTTGTAGTTATTCGCCGCGCCATAGCCGCTGACGCCCTGTCCCTGCGAATCCCTGACGTTGAAGCCGCTTTTCATGCGTGAATATTTCACCACGCCGTCAAACCACAGGCCGCTGTCGGTCATCGCAGTGAGATAAAAACCCGCATGGCTGGAAGTTTGGTCGCCGCTGCCGCTGGCGTAATGAGCGTTGCCGTGAGTGACGCCCATAAAGGCACCCGCTACGACCGGCAGATCCGGCCTTAACTGTCGGTCGACGCCGAACTGCATGCCGGAATAGCTCAGGCTGAAATCGCTCAGTTTGCCGCTGGCGAAGCTGTCAAAGCGTCCGCCGATGCCTCTCACCCAGCCGTCGCCGAGCGACTGCTTCTGGCGCAGGTCGCCAAAGCGCTGCAACAGCGATTGCATCTCCGCATAGTTCATCAGATAGCTGATATTCAGGAAATTAGCGCCCGCATCCGCCGCGTTGGTGATATCTGGCCTGTCGGGAGGCGTGATGGGTGTCGGTGTCGGTGTCGGTGTCGGTGTCGGCGTCGGTTCCGGTGTCGGTTCCGGCGTCGGTTCCGGCGTAGGCTCCGGTGTCGGTTCCGGCGTAGGCTCCGGTGTCGGTTCCGGCGTAGGCTCCGGTGTCGGTTCCGGCGTCGGTTCAGGATCGGCCCCGGCGGGATCGTCGACTGCACCAGCGGCATAAAGCTGCCAGTCGCCGCCCGCTTTACGCAGGTCATAAAGATAACCGCCCAGTTCCACCCTGCCCCTGTCCGGCGATAAAGCGAAATTCGCCTGACCATCCGGGGTTTCCACCAGCGTCAGCACCTCTTGCCCGGTAGTGCGCATATCGCCCCGATTGCGCACCAGCAGCGTATGATTGCCCGCGCTGCTGCCGGTAACCACCAGCTTATCGCTGTTCAGCGCGACGATATCCGTTTTCATCGCAAAAGTACCGCTGCCTGCCAGTTCCCCGACCGTCAGCCGCGTGCCGACCACGTCATTTGCGAAGTCGACCGTACTGTCGTTCAGCGTCAGGCTATCTACCACGGAGTCGGCCACCATGCTCCAGCGGCTCTGATCCATCTTCATATCCAGTATGGCGCCGTTGGCGCTGTCGCTGAAGGCAACGCCGGTAAGCTGTGAACCTGACGCCATATCCAGCGCAATGGCGCCGCCTGTCGCCCGTACGCTGCCGACAATATCCGCCTGTCCATTTAAGGTAATGCGACCGGCGCCAGCCTCCTCGCTTCCCTCTGTGCCCAGCGCTATTTCCAGCGGCGAAGCCATACGAATCACCGTCTTGCCGGTAAGCGCGATTTCACTGTCAGACATGGCATAAGCGCCCGTTGTGGCGGTATTACCAACGATGGAAAGGTTATCGCCCATAATATTACCGCCGCCAAATGCCCAAAGCGCGATGGTGCCGTCAGTATCACTGATGGCGTGAATATCGGCATAAGAGAGATTGACGTTGGCGCCTGCAAACTGCGCTGATACCGCATAGGTGCCGCCGGAAACAATCGTGTTACGCTGCGTCGGGCTGCCGTTGAAGTAAATGGCGGCGGTGCTGCCCATGGCGACCAGCGCGCCGCTTTTTTCCGTATAGAGAGCGCTGCCAGGGCCAATGTTCGCCACGCCCTGCCCATTCACCCTGATTGCATTGGCGAGTTCGCCGCCTGCGGTGCGGACCTCCAGCGCCTCTGCCGTCAACTCGCCCAGCGTCCAGATACCAATAGCCGCCTCGCCCTGGGTTGTTATAATGCTCTGTTTTCCTAAATCGACAACGGAGTTAGGTTGAATATTAATACCCGGGGCAGCGTTCCCGGCGGTCTCAATATAGAGTTGATTCGCCTTCAGGCTGGCTGGCGTATTTAGTCCGTTATATTCCATGCCGGAAATGAATATGCCGCTGGCCTGATTGCCATTCGTCTGAATATAGCTGTTATTTCCTAAATCAGCCTGCGAGCCAGCATGGTAAATGTATAACCCCGTCGCTAAGTCGTGCGTAATAATCGATAACGCATCGGCTTCCAGCGTCGAAGCGCGACTAAGAGCAATGCCATTTCCCCATCCTAAATTGGTGGTTAATTCAATGCGGCTTGCATGGCCTAAATTCAGCGACACATTGCGCGCATCCGCTTCAATGCCATTGATCCCGTTCGCCGTTATTCTCAGCTGGTTCGCCTGCAACTGCGCATTATTGCCTTGCAGCCTGATGCCTCTTGCCATCGGTCCATCTACATTAATCGTCACGCTATCGCCCAATGTCAGCGTGCTGTCGCTGGCACCAGCAGCGTTGCAGATGCCGCAAAGGTGCTTTTCGCTGCCCGCTACCGTCACGCTGTCTCCGGGAGACAGTTGCAGCGTCGCCTCTTTTCCAACGGTAATTGAGCCATACTCTGTGGCCTGAACGATAAAAGGCGTAAATAACATCAACGGGAGCGACAAGGCGCCGGTAAAGGCAAGTCTGCGTTGAATAAACGCACTGAGCGGATTAAGCCGGTACAGAAGCGGTATGGTGGCGTTGCGATTTTCCATATAAAAGCAGTTTCCTTTCGCTATGAATAAACTCCATGCCGGTTATCCACGCACGGAGAATTACTCCTTTTTCCGGCGTCGATAAATGGCCTTTAACAGGAAAATAGCAGCGGTATTAAAATAAACTCTGAATAGTTGGCATTTATTAATAAATCGATAAGAATTATCGGCGCTGCCAGCGATCGGTTAAGAAATTCAGGAAAAGATTCAGAAAACATAATTTCTTCAAACGCGCAGCGTGGAAAATATTACGTTGCTGAAGAGAGATTTTTATCTCTGTCTGCCAGCGGCGGGCAGGTCTTCTACACTTAATTGATTCCACAGCGCAAGGAGAACGACAATGAATGAACAATTACGTCAGGCGGCTTCAGAATTAGGGGAATGGCTTACCGAGGCCGGGGTTAAGTTGGCGACGGCGGAATCCTGCACCGGCGGGCTGGTCAGCATGGCGATGTGTTCCGCCAGCAGCAGCGCGGACTATTTCAGCAGCGGCTTCGTGACCTATACCAATGACGCCAAAATGCGTCTGCTAAAGGTCGATCAGCGGACGCTGGAGAAATACACCGCCGTCAGCCAGGCGACGGCGCGTGAGATGGCGGCTGGCGCAAAAGCGCAGTCCGGTGAATCGGTCAGCCTGTCGGTGACCGGCTATGCCGGTCCTGACGACGGCCCGGACGGCACCCCGGCAGGCACTATCTGGTTTGGCTGGGGGTTTCCCAACGGTACGATAAAGGCGGAGATAAAGCATTTCAGCGGCGACAGCGAATCAGTAATCAATCAGGCGGCGCTGTTTACCCTTACCCGTCTGAAAGAGCTGCTTCAGGAAAATAACTAGGCTCATAAAAAAACGGGTTTCGGCATAAGCCAGAAACCCGTTCTTACCGCCAAGGCCGATTATACGTGGCGCAGCGTTTCAGTCAGTCCTGGCACCAGAATCACCTTGCGGCACTCTTCTTCGCGTTTTTCAAAGATCTTGTACGCCTCCTCCGCTCGCTCCAGCGGCATATGATGTGTAATAATCTCTTCGGGTTTAATCAGCCCCTGCTCAATCAGGTCCAGCAACTCCGGCAGGTAAGCCTGAACGTGCGTCTGCCCCATTTTAAAGGTCAGCCCTTTATCAAAGGCGTCGCCAAACAGGAAGCCGTGGATAAAACCTGCATACACGCCCGGCACGCTGACGATGCCGCCGCGCCTTACCGCCGCGATGCACTGACGCAGCGCTTTGCCGCTGCTGCCCTCCAGCTTCAGGTTGGTCATCACGGTTTCGGTCAGGCTGCCTTTCGCTTCAAAGCCGACCGCATCGACAACTGCGTCAACGCCGCGATGGTTAACGGTGTTTTCAATGATAAAGGCCGCCGGATCGTCATTTTCATCAAAGTTGATGGGAATAACGTCGTAGCGCTCCTGCGCAAAGGCGAGTCGATAGGGATGGTGATCCACCATGAAGATTTTTTCCGCGCCCAGCATACGCGCGCAGGCGGCGGTCAACAGTCCCACCGGACCGGCGCCGAAAATCGCCAGGCTGCTGCCTTTGGTTACCTGTGCGTTTTTCACCGCCTGCCAGGCGGTAGGCAGGATATCAGAGAGGAACAGCACTTTATCGTCCGCCAGGATCTGCGGTACTTTAAACGGTCCGGTGTTCGCTTTCGGCACGCGTACATATTCCGCCTGTCCGCCCGGCACGCCGCCATACAGTGCGCTGAAGCCAAACAGCGCCGCCGGAGAAGTGATCTGTTTCTTATTCAGGATCGCCCCACGGCCGGGATTGGTCGTCTCACAGGCGGCAAACTCTTGCAAGCGACAAAAGAAACAGTCGCCGCAGGCGATAACAAAAGGCACCACTACGCGATCCCCTTTCTGCACCGCCGTCACTGCGGATCCCGCTTCCACCACTTCCCCCATAAACTCATGGCCAAAGATATCCCCATGAGAGGTGCCAGGAATTTTGCCGCGATAGAGATGCAGATCGGAACCGCAAATAGCGGTAGCGGTAACGCGTAGAATGATGTCATCCGGCGCTTCCAGGCCAGGATCGGGAACATTATCAACTTTGACACGATGGGGGCCATGATAAGTCAGTGCTTTCATTGCCTTTCTCCATGTTGGGGATAAATGAGATGACCATCTCCTGATAAGCGCCGTTTAAAAAAAACCCGCATCAAGCGGGGTGCGCATCTGCGCCAACACCAGGGAATTTCTATATTAAAAGTTAGTATCTCTTGAGAATTGCGCAAGCGAAGCAAAGCGAAACATACGCTTAACGTCGTGGTCAGTAATCGAGGAAGGCATCGCATTAAGCGCTAAGCCCGCGCCATGCAAGGGATGCGGGAAGCGAAGAGAAAAAAAAGGCGATGCAAAAATTAGGGACAGCGCACCGCCTTCGTTCGGAACCTTAATAAATTGTTTAACATCTTGAAATTGACCGGTCACATCAGGCGCGATGCACTCTGCCGGGCGTTACGCTGCTTTAACCGTAACGCGACGTTAATAGACGGCCTGGTTAACAAAGTGCTTACTTTTTTTTGGCCGGTGATGCTCTGAAATCAGCAGGGATTTATAGAAAAAATCGCCGAGGCAGCTGAACGCGCGTGCATTCATCTTTTTCAATCCTAAATTCATTAATACTTTACGCTTATGCGCGGAAACGGTTTTCACGGAAATGTTCATCAGTCGCGCAACCATGCCCGGAGGGATACCCCGCAACAGATACTGCAATACCTTCCGCTGCTGTATGGTCAGCAGAAACTCCAGAGGCTTTGCGCCAGCCTTTTCTTCATCCAGTGCGGCCAGCAATCCCTGGGCGTCAACTTTTCGCGCTATGACGCCCTGCACAAGACCGCTCAAATCGTTTTTATAGAACAGTTCGTCAGTAATAAAGAAGATGCGTAATGACCGCCCCTCCAGCCGGGAGAAAAGCTGACGCAGCCGTTTTCTCTCACTGGTATCGACAATCAGGGTAAATTCCTCATTCGGATCGTCAGGAAGCGCTTTTTCAGGATGATAAAAAAAATCCCAGGTCTCGTGGCCGGCCGACTGCAGCAGAGCCGCAGCGCCCTGTGCAAAAAAGAAATTGTCAGAACATAAAATGATTTTCATAAGACTTTAACATCCTTACCTGGAGTAATTATGTTTGCACGCCAATCATCTTTTTCTGGACAGGAGCAACCGGCGAATTGTCGGCTGTGTCACATTTAACTGCCGTGCTGAAAGAGGTCAGCATTTATCTACCGCTATTATTTTTGCCGGCGAAATTAGCGCCGTCGGTGCCGTTTGTTTATTCCATGGTTTGGTGTTTATCCGGCTCATTTATTGAGTCGTTTCTGTTTATCAACCTCTCTTTTGCCACTTCCCGGTTTATTTCAAATTTATACCCATATGGTTTACTGTGAATGGAAAGAATCTAAACCGTCTAAAAAAAGCAAACAATGTTAACTGGATTAAATAATATCCTTAAAAAATTAATTAGCGCATAAGAGGAATAATGGACATCTTATTGTGTCAATTTTTAAGGAGATAAGATTCTACATTTTCGATATAAATGCATAAAAATCAAAATCTTAAATTACTTCTCCAACGTATTTTCAGGGAGTCCGCAGGCGAAAACCTTAAATCCTCTCACGCCATATTGTTAAGGGAAAACTATCCTTTTCAGCCTATGCAGCAACGATAGCGTTGTTTTTTAACCCTGGTGCATCGAATTTTACTCAACGTTTGCGCCGACATAGGGAAAGTTTTCCTCACCTGAACAGCCGGTTAATCTTTGCTTTCTGAAATAGCGCTTAAAATGGTCGCTTATAAACGTATTGCTATCTCTATATAAGCGATGAAAAGCATGCAAGTTTTAATCAAAACATGATAGGGTTTAAAACATTAAGAGACGTAAAGTTGACTTAGCAATCAGGATGTAGCCATGCAACCGGTCTATATTATTAATGATGTAATTTACTTTTGCCCTGAAAAAAAGAAACTCTCTATTCGCAGAGTTGAAACAAAGGAAATTACCTTAACGCAGCCTGCCGCGAGATGCCTTGAAATCTTGCTTAAAACCGATGGTATAGTTTTACAGAAAGAGCTTTATGATTTTGCCTGGGGGGAAAATGGTCGTAACGTTTCGCCCAATACGCTGTATCAAAATATCTCGCTTATTCGGCGCGGCCTTAATCAACTGCAGCCTGAAGCTGGCCGCTGGGTTATTACGGTGCCGCGCAAAGGGTTCAAAATTGAACAGTCTATTACTCTGGTGCACAGCGACGACGAATCGCCACCACAGCCTGAGCCAACCGAAGCCGTTAAACGTTTACCTGGCGAGACTGATGCGTTTAGTGCTCTGTCTCCGCTGCTTAAGCCATGTTTACTGGTATTGCCGATCGCTTTACTGTTGCTCTTTATTTTCTTCATCCTTCCGGTTAACACCGATGTTCAGACAACAATTAACAACTACCATAAGCTGGAAGATATAGGAGAGTGTCAGCTGTACGTTTATAAAGAGAAAAAAGTGCCGCTGGAAGCAGTCAATAACATGGTGCATAATTACATTGACTGTCTACATTATCCCTATGTCTATATTGTTCACAACCAGCCGGCGAAAAACATTGTACTTGTTTCCTGCCAAAATCCGCTGACTCATGATGAATCTGCCTGCCCCTCCTTGTAGCGAAGGAGAGGGGCATGAAATATAAAACGCTTGTTTTCGCAGGCCTGCTGGCTTTTATTCTCTTTTTTGTCATCTTTCTCCCGTAGTCAGGGGGAGCAGACATTTTTCCTGCCTGTCAGTAAAGATCACTATCTGTTCACCTCGAAAGCGGTGATCCCCGCCGCGTTTGTTAAAGCGGACGGCGCTGTTCTGTGCCTGACGTCGCGCCAGGGTTTCGCCAGCCACGGCCTGCCCTGCACGTGACAGGAGGCGCGGACCGACGTATGTTTTCTACAGCGCCTGCGCGCAGGCCCAGGCGGAACTCCACGCCCACTGGAAGTTATAGCCGCCAAGCCAGCCGGTGACGTCTACCACCTCGCCGATAAAATAAAGCCCCGGCACGTCGCGCGCTTCCATGGTTTTTGAAGAGAGCTGGGTCGTGTCGACGCCGCCCAGCGTCACCTCCGCCGTGCGGTAGCCTTCTGTGCCGTTAGGCTGGATGCGCCAGTGGTGCAGCGTTTCGGTCAGCTCGCGCTGCTGTTTGCCGTTAAGCTGCTTTAACGTCACTTCCGGCACCACGCCCAACGCCTGCAATACCTCTACCAGCCGTTTCGGCAGCGGCTTCGCCAGGGTATTTTTCAGGCTCTGGTTCGGGCGCGCCTCGCGTTCCTCATTAATAAAGGCATCGAGATCCTGTTCGGGTGACAGGTTGATGGTGACATATTCGCCCGGCTGCCAGTAGCTGGAGATTTGCAGCACCGACGGCCCGGAAAGGCCGCGGTGCGTAAACAGCATCGCCTCTTTGAAGCGCGTGCCGTCGGCCGCCTCAATCACCGTCGGCAGCGATACGCCCGACAGGGTTTGTAACTGCTCCAGCAGTGGCTTGTGCAGGGTAAAAGGCACCAGCGCAGCGCGCGTCGGGTGGATACGCAGGCCGAACTGCTCCGCCAGCCGATAGCCGAACGGCGAGGCGCCCAGGCCCGGCATCGACAGGCCGCCGCTGGCGATCACCAGCTTTTCCGCCTGCGCTTCCGCGCCGTTGAGCTGTACGCGATAGCCCGCCTCATCGCGGCTAACCGCGATCACTTCGCTGCGCAGACGCAGCGTGACCTGTCCCTTTTCGCATTCCGCCATCAGCAGGTCGACGATCTGCTGCGCTGAATCGTCGCAGAACAGCTGGCCCAGCGTTTTTTCGTGGTAAGCGATGCCATACTGGTTCACCAGGCCGATAAAGTCCCACTGCGTGTAGCGCGCCAGCGCTGATTTGCAGAAATGGGGGTTATGCGACAGGTAGGCGGCAGGCTCGGTATAGAGATTGGTGAAATTGCAGCGGCCGCCGCCGGACATCAGTATTTTTCGGCCCGGTTTTTTGCCGTTATCAATCAGCAATACCCGGCGGCCACGCTGCCCGGCCTGCGCTGCGCAAAACAGCCCGGCGGCCCCTGCGCCTATAATGATAACGTCATACTTTTCCACTGCTCACTCCTGCCTGGCGGCCAAAACCGCGATTGTAATGTGTTGCCGACATCCGGGCCAGCGTAACAAGAAATTCCGTAAAGTAACATAATGTAACTAACGGATTTCCTGGCATTTTTCCTGCCTGATGACCGGCGTTTTACACTTTTATGGCAAAAAAAAGCTATATTTTTCTTTCCCCCGGCGCGGTTTGTCGCTGATAATGCGCCGCGTTCATGTCCCCGAAAATGGCGTAACGCTTATGCTACATCTATTTGCTGGTCTCGATTTTAATACCGGCCTGTTATTAGTACTTGCTCTGCTGTTCGTGCTGTTTTATGAAGCCATTAACGGTTTTCATGACACCGCTAACGCAGTAGCGACCGTGATTTACACGCGTGCGATGCGCGCGCAGCTGGCCGTTGTGATGGCCGGGGTGTTTAACTTTTTTGGTGTGTTGTTAGGTGGTTTAAGCGTTGCTTATGCCATTGTTCATCTGCTTCCAACCGACCTGCTGTTGAATGTCGGTTCGGCGCACGGGTTGGCTATGGTCTTCTCCATGCTGCTCGCCGCAATTATCTGGAACCTGGGAACCTGGTATTTTGGTCTGCCTGCGTCCAGCTCCCATACGCTGATTGGCGCTATCATCGGTATCGGCCTGACCAATGCGCTGCTTACCGGCACCTCCGTGGTGGATGCGCTCAATATCCCCAAGGTGATCAATATCTTCGCGTCGCTGATCCTTTCGCCGATTATCGGCCTGGTGGTAGCGGGCGGATTGATTTTCCTGCTGCGTCGTTACTGGAGCGGCACGAAAAAACGTCGTCGTATTCATATGACGCCGGCCGATCGCGAGAAAGAAGACGGCAAGAAGAAGCCGCCGTTCTGGACGCGTATCGCGCTGATCGTTTCCGCTATTGGCGTAAGCTACTCGCACGGCGCCAATGACGGCCAGAAAGGCATTGGCTTGATCATGCTGGTGCTGATCGGCGTCGCGCCTGCCGGTTTCGTGATCAATATGAACGCTTCCGGCTATGACATCACGCGCACCCGCGATGCGGTCAACCATCTGGAGCAGTATTATCAGCAGCATGGCGACACGCTGCAGCATATTGTCCAGCTGGCGCCGCCTGCCCTGCCGACGCCGGAAGAAGCGGCGGGCGCGCCGCATGAGTTCCATTGCGACAGCGCACGCGCCATGATGGCGATTAACCGTACCCAGGCGATGCTGAATAATCTGTCGGGCTACGATGCGCTTAGCGTGGAGCAGCGCAGCCATCTGCGTCGTCTGTTGCTGTGCATCTCCGATACGGCAGAGAAAGCGGCCAAGATGCCGGAAGTTTCCGCGGAAGATAAACGCTTCCTCGGCAAGCTGAAGGGCGATCTGCTGAATACGGTTGAGTACGCGCCGGTCTGGATTATCGTAGCGGTCGCGCTGGCGCTCTCACTGGGCACGATGGTCGGCTGGCGTCGCGTCGCCACTACCATCGGCGAGAAGATTGGCAAGAAAGGCATGACCTACGGCCAGGGGATGTCCGCTCAGGTGACGGCGGCCGTTTCTATCGGCGTCGCCAGCTATACCGGGATGCCGGTTTCCACGACGCACATCTTGTCGTCATCGGTGGCTGGCACCATGCTGGTCGACGGCGGCGGCGTTCAGAGTCGCACGATTAAGAATATCGCGCTGGCCTGGGTCTTCACACTGCCGATCTCCATTCTGCTTTCCGGCTCCCTGTACTGGGTCGCCCTGAAGTTTATCTGACGACGCGACGGGCCGGTGAAAACCGGCCCGTTTTCTTTTCCCGCCACCCTTTCCTGCCGTCAGAAGCTCGCCTCTAGTGCCAAATCGCCAGGCCTACCAGACTAATCGCCACCATCGCGCAGAGCGAGCTAGTAAGAACGAACTGTCCGCGTACCCGTTCGCAGCGGCGGATAAATTCTTCGTCATGATGATCCAGATAGTGCCGCTTCCAGATATACCGAACCAGCCGCACCTGTTTGCTCGGCTGGCCGTGCGCGGTGAAAAATCCTCCGCCGTCCACGTACTGGTAGAGCAAAGGATCGCATCCGCGCAGCACAATCAGTAGCGCACGCAGCGATGAAAAATAGCGTGCCATGTTGATTAAACAGACAACGCATAAAGCCCAGAAAAGCGCGACGGTGCTAATCATGTTCCCCTCCCGGCTTACGACCGCGGCAGCGCGTTGCAGCGGGAATACGCTCCACACGCCCCACGATAACTTGCCTGCCACTAATGAACCGGACTGATTTGTTTTTTTACTGAAGAAAGCGCGGCATCATACCGGAGTATGATCGTTATGATTCAGTGTAGGAGATGTGATGAAAAATTTTCCAGCCGCTGTTTTCATTCGATGTGAAAAGCGAGTAAAACACTCCTTGATCCGGGTCGCAAAGCAGGCGCGCCGGAGACACTTTTGTTAATAACTGGCGCTATACTGACATTATGTGACACATGGAAGGAGTACCGTCATGGCTTATAAACATATTCTGATTGC